>NZ_CP054140.1:820000-1146250 GCF_016446285.1 Desulfobulbus oligotrophicus | reverse complement strand
CCAGATGCCAGCTCACCGAGTTAATTGCCGACTTGCGGGACGATCCGGTTCCGACCACATCACCGGCAAAGGCAACGGTTTTGCCGTTCTGCCGAAACTGCGCAATGGTCCCGATCCCCTCGGGGAAACGGGTAACACCGAAAAAAGTGGCATGCAGTGGAATATCCGCACGGGATTGAGCCTGGTTACCGGGAGAAAAGTCATCGGTATTGATCTCGCCCTCCACCTTATAGACTGTACAGTGCAGCTGCTCCGGCAGGGGTGCACTTTGGGTGAACCATTCAGCCGCAGCCCAGGACTCGAGCACCTCCCTGGCAGCGGCGTTCTCCCTGGCCAGGGCAGCCACCTCATCAAAGGCCTCATAGATCTTGGTCACCTTCTTGAGCGCCTGAGCCGCAGACGCGGCCAGCTCCGGCTTCTGCAGAAGGCGGATCAGTGCGGCAACATTGTAACCACCGCCCATGTGCCCCAGCATGGCAATCGCCGATTCAGCCGACAGGCCTGGTACACTGACCGTACCCAGCGCCACCTGTTCCAACCATCCGGCCTTAACTGCCGCTGCTTTACCGACCCCCGGCTCCACCCGATCGGCCAGCAGATCAAGCAGCAACTCCGATTTATCATGTCCCTGTGTCAACAGGGCAATGAGATCTTCTGTCTGCTCTGCACTGAGCGGCAGGGGTGGTATTCCGAGAAGGGCCCGATCCGCAACATCTTTTTGATACTGTTCCAACATGCTTTCTTCCAACCTCACTCCCTGCAAGAATTACAACGCACACTCTTTGCTTTGGCTTATCGCTGCCGGACCCATCAACCGGCCGGATATTGAGCAATCCACCATCGTCCTACTGCGACTCCGTTGTCATCCGACTGAATCGCTCCCAGAAATCTGGAAACGATTTCGCAACGCACTGTTCATTACTGATGATCACTCCGGGAACACGAAGACCGGCAACGGCAAAGCTCATGGCAATCCGGTGATCATCATAGGTCTCGATGGTTGCACCGTGCAGGTTGTCGCCCCTCTGTCTTCCATGGATGATCATCCGCGCCGGTTCTTCTTCCACCTCAGCCCCCATCTTGCGCAACTCCGTTACCACGGCGGAGAGACGATCGCACTCCTTGATACGCAGATGAGCAATGTTGTGGATGATCGTGGTGCCTTGCGCAAAGGCAGCCACAACCGCCAAGGTCGGTGCCACGTCGGGGATATCGCCCATATCCACTTCAATCCCTTCCAGCACCTCCGGGCCAGTGATGGTTATGCCGGCATCGGTCTGGTCGATCCAGCATCCCATGCGAGCCAGGTAGGCCAGAAGTTTCGTGTCTCCCTGCATGGATGGGATTGGCACATTGGCCACGGTCACCCTGCCCCCGGTGATTGCCGCAGCCGCCCAGAAGTACGACGCCCCTGAGGCATCGCCCTCAATGGCGTACGTCCGTGCCTGATACCTCCCCTGGGGGATACGGAAAGCATTAAAGCCGGGGGCAGCCTCCACCCGAATACCGAAATCCGCCATAACCGCCAGGGTCATGGCGACATACGGTTTCGAGAAGATCTCGCCACGCACTTCCAGTGTTGCCGGTATGGCCGCATACGGCGCAACTAACAGCAGCGACGACAGGTACTGACTTGATTCGCCTTCCGGCAGGACGGTGTGACCACCGGCCAGACCTCGCCCGATGATGGTCAAAGGCGGACAACCGGTGCCATTATCACTCACAACATCAACCTGCCAGCCGCGCAGGGCTTCGATCAGAGGAAGAATCGGCCGCTGCGCCATACGTTCGTTACCGGTGATGTGAAAACAACCATGACCGAGAGCCGCAACCGAGGTGAGAAAACGGGTGGCAGTTCCATTGTTGCCTAAAAAAATAGCACTGTCGGGTTCGTTGATCCTGCCTCCGTTGCCGTGAATCTGCCAGCACACCGGGTCACTGTCGTCACAGCTGACTCCCATGGCCCGCAGGGCCTGAATGGTAAAAGAGGTATCTTCACTGGCCAGCGGCCCGTGCAGCCGGGAAGAACCATCGGCTAAAGCTGCTGCAATCAAGGCACGTTGGGTCAGGCTTTTTGAGCCGGGAACAGTCACCACAGCATTGAGGGTATGAACAGGTGTTATTGTGATCATTGATAGGTCAAACAGGTATTAAGACGTTTTTCTTGCCGTCAAAGCCTTGATCAGGGCCTGCCGCATAACCGTATGCGGAGCCCTGTGACCGGTCCACAGTATAAATTGCTCTGCTCCCTGATAATGGAGCATCTGCAGGCCGTCAACAGTCTGACACCCTCTGGCCCGTGCTTCACGAAGTAAACGGGTTTCCAGCGGTGCATAGACAATATCCATCACAACAGCAAAACGAGATAACAGCTCCGGGTCTATGGGAATCTCCTGATCATGCGGTGTCATGCCGACCGAAGTCGTATTGATAAGGATATCGGCCTGAATGGCAGGCAAGGCGTCCATCGGGACAAAGGTCCCGCCCAGTTGTGCTGCCAGGGTCTGCGCCTTTTCGGCGGTCCGGTTCGAGATCAGGATTTTGGCTCCGGCCTCAATCAGCCCAAACCCCACAGCCCGCGCCGCCCCCCCCGCACCCAGGATGAGAACAGTACGTCCAGCGATCTGTATGACTTCCGCAAGCGCACGGTTGGAACCAAGCCAGTCTGTATTCACGCCTCTGCACACCGGTGTTGCAGCCTCTGTACGGGTAAAGATCAGCGTGTTGACAGCACCGATTTGCAGAGCCACAGGGTCGATCTCGTCGAGGTGCTCCATGACAGCCACTTTAAACGGGACAGTAACGGAAACACCGATAAACCCCAGGCTGCGAAGTCCGCGAAAACCGTCAGCCAGATTATCCGGGCGCATGGGAATATAGACACCGTTCAGCCCCAGATGCCTCAAGGCGGCATTATGCATCACCGGGCTCAGTGAATGTTCAACCGGATCACCGATGATACCAAAAAGTTGTGTCTGACCGTCGATCTTCATGCTGCCTGTAAAAAAGATGTCAAAAGATGCATATCCTGGGCTGTGATCTGTCCCGGTGCTGTCGCCTGTTCCGGAGAAGGGGCTACATAGGTCATATATCCACCCAGATAGACAGAGGCAAAACGACTGATGGCACCAATTGCACCCATGCAAAAGGCACTGAGCGGAAAACCGGCAGCCCTGGCCTCGTGCTGGAGGTCGAGCACTCGCAGAGTATCCAGGGGTGTGACAGCTGTGGTCACGATTTTACCGATGTCGGCACCACTGGTGATCATCTGCTGTAAGATGATCGACAGCTGTTCGCCTGACGGCGTCCCCTGAAAATCATGATGGGAGATGACCACCTGCGTCCCGGTTTTTTTCGCCTTTGCACAGAGAGCCGCTCGCCATTGTAAAGCGGTTTGCAGTTCAATATCCACATAGCCGACCCCGAGCTCCATGGCCTGATTAAGCCGGGCAATCCGGTCTTCTTCTTTCCCTGCAAACAGTCCGCCCTCCCAGGTCGGCCGATTGGTCACCAAAACGGGTTTCCCCAGATCAACAATACCGTCTGCCGTCAAAGGGGTCCGCAGACCATCCATCCGGATCTCAATCACATCAATCAAGTCCGATAGTGGGGCCACCATCGGAGATATGGCGGTGACCTCTGTGACCAGCACGGAGACACAGATCAGTCCACGAGTACTCCTGGTCATACTTCAGCCCGGAAAGTTCCGATGATGGAGCGGACCGACGACTCATCCTGTTCTTCGAGGTACCGCTGGATACCGGCCAGGATCTGGCAGGCTGCCGATGGGTTGTAAAAGTTGGCTGTTCCCACCTGAACAGCAGTAGCACCGGCCAGAAGAAATTCAACGGCATCCTCAGCAGTCCCGATACCACCGATACCGATCACCGGAATTGTGACAGCTGAGGCCGCCTGCCATACCATGCGCAGAGCAACAGGTTTGATGGCCGGGCCGGAGAGCCCGCCGACGATGTTGCCGAGTTTTGATTTTCTGGTTCTGGCATCAATAGCCATACCGATCAGGGTATTGATCAGGGAGAGAGCATCGGCGCCGCTATCCGCCACAACCTTGGCCATGGTGGTAATATCCGTCACATTCGGTGACAACTTGACGATAACCGGCAGATCTGTGGATTTTCGTACTGCCATGGTGACAGCCGCAGCCATTTCCGGCACTGTACCGAATGCCACACCGCCTTTTTTGACATTGGGGCACGAGATGTTCACCTCTAAAGCGTCAACTCCGGCAACAGCAGACAGCCGGGCAGCAAGTTCGGCATACTCTTCAATGGAATCGCCAAGAATGTTCACGATAACCCGGCATCCACATGTACGGAGAAAGGGCATCTTTTCACTGATGAATCGTTCGACCCCGACATTTTCCAGACCAATGGCGTTCAACATGCCGCACGGCGTTTCAACCACGCGCGGTGGCGGGTTTCCCGACCGGGGAGCAATGGAAATACCCTTCACCACCACACCACCGAGCTGATGAAGCGGCACCAGGGAGGCAAACTCTTCGGCATAGCCAAACGTTCCGGACGCCGTCATAACCGGATTGGCTAAAACAAGCGGCCCGAGCGAAACCGACATTTCCGGGGTGCTGCTCATCTGTTCCATGCGACCTCCTCGGCATTGAGCACCGGTCCCTGGCGGCAGATATGGAGATAGCCGTTCTCCACCCCGTGCACGGTACATCCAAGACATGCTCCCAGGCCACAGGCCATATGGGCTTCCAGAGAGACCTGACAGGGAACACGGGCAGCCTGACAGAGCAGCGCTGTCGTGGCCATCATCGGCTTCGGGCCGCAGGCATAGCATCTTTTCATGGCAGACAGCCGGCGAGGCAGCAGATCTGTGACCAGACCATGGTAGCCGGCACTGCCGTCATCAGTGGCAATCTCAACCTCACAGCCACACTCTATAAAATCAGCCGTCAACCGGTACAGCTCAGCAGCGGTGCGTGAACCAAGGAGCACAGTGCATGCCCGCCGAGTCATTCGGAGCTGTTCGGCGAGAAACAGCAGCGGAGCGATGCCGATACCACCTCCGATCAGACAAACTGGATCCGCGGCATCAACTGTAAAACCCCGGCCCAGCGGACCGATCAGATTGAGCACATCGCCGGGTTTTTTGGCGGCAAGGAGTTCAGTCCCCTGTCCCACCACCCGAAAAAGGAGTTGAATGCGATCAGGATCGCAGCGACGGTGTACAGAAAACGGGCGGCGCAGAAGCGGATTGAGACCTGGGCTGCATGCCACCATCACAAACTGGCCCGGATGAGAGGCAGGGGCTATCTGTGGCGCTGCCAGCGTCAACCGGTAAAAAGTATCCGCCAGCTGCTCAACAGCCACAACTGTACAATTTTCCTGGAACTCGGACATAGAAGACGATACAACAAAATAGGCAGAGATTAATCTGGGTCGTTTTACTCAACAGGAAGGAATTATTCCATGGACATCGTTTGGTTTGCGCTCGCAGCGGTCATCGGAGCAGTCGTCGGTTCTTTTCTCAATGTCGTCATCCTGCGACTGCCTCAGGAAGGTGCGTCAATCGCCTTCCCGGCCTCTCACTGCCCACAATGTATGCATACACTGGCCTGGTATGAAAACATCCCGGTTATAAGTTATCTGTTTCTGTGCGGCCGCTGCCGAACATGTCGGCTGCCTATCTCGAAACAGTACCCGCTGGTCGAAATAGCCATGGCAACCCTGGCGGTTCTGGTGCTCCGTCAATTTGGATTGAGTGTGGAGCTGGGCTACTACGTCGTCTTTTGTGCTGCTCTGCTGGTTATCATATTTATTGATATCCATCACCAAATAATTCCAGATACAATCAGTCTGCCCGGGATTCTGCTTGGTTTTTTCGGATCCTTCTTCATCCAGACCATTACCTGGCAACAGTCCGGTCTTGGTATTCTGTGCGGTTGCGGTTCTCTTTATCTGGTGGCCGCCTACCATGCGAGCCTGACGAACAGGGAGGGAATGGGAGGGGGCGACCTCAAGTTGCTGGCAATGATCGGCGCCTTCCTTGGCTGGCAGTGTCTCCCTTATGTGCTATTTGCCAGTTCGGTTTTTGGCAGCATTGTCGGCCTGATCGCCATGCGCCGGCAAAAAAAGGGCGGGCAGACCAGAATCCCCTTTGGGCCGTTTCTTGCCTTAGGCGCCCTCTCCTACCTTTTTCTCGAAGAGCATATTCACCGTTTATGGCAGCTCTACCTCAGTGCAGCAGGTCTGTGATACAACCAATAAAAAAAACCCCGACCGAAGTCGGGGTTTTTTGTCGTTTGCAGCCTGGACTTTAGGCTTCAACCTCGTGTTCCACTCCCAGTGCGACCTTATAAAGCACGGTAAGGATAAAAAATCCCGTTGCCCAAACACCGGCAGTAACAAAAATTTCGTTGATATTTGGATAATATTCTACGATTTCATGAACCGGGGTCGGCAAGAATCCGGCCAGTACAAACCCGATTCCCTTGTCCAACCAAAAGGCGATGAATATTGAGGCACAACCAATACCAAGCCATAGATCGTTTTTTCTTCTGGTATACGGATGAGTGATCAGACCAATACCGACCAGGAACAGAATTACAAATCCCCACATAAACGGAACAAGGTTGTTGTAGACATGCCCGTGATGCTCCAGACCGAAGAACAGATACTGCAGAGAGTGCTTATGTCCCGGAATATCTGAATAATACCCGACAAAAAACTCCATACCGAGGAAAAACATGTTGGTAATGGCAGCATAGGTGATAATGGTCACCATTTTGTCGATCGCCTCTTTCCCCGCGTCAAAGTTGGCTACCCGCTTCAGGATGAGCGCCATCACAACGATCAGGGCAGGACCGGCTGCAAAAGCAGAGGCGAGAAACCTGGGGGCTATGATTGCAGACAGCCAGAAATGCCGACCGGGCAAACCGCAGTACAGCATGGCTGTAACCGTGTGAATGGATATGGCGAAGGGAATCGACAGGTAGACAAAGAAATAGATCCACTTGGGCGGGGCGACCTGTTTGCGCTCCGCCGTCAGGATGACCCAGCCGCACAGCGCATTTAAGATCAGGTATCCCCACAGAACACACATATCCCAAAACAACATGGAGTGTGGGGTCGGGTGCAGGATAACGTTCAACGCACGAAGCGGTTGTCCAAGATCCGCCATAATAAACATCATACACATCAGCAGTGCCGCGATAGCGAGGAATTCACCTAAGATGGTAATACGTCCAAAGGCCTTGAAGTTATGAATATAGTAGGGGAGCACCAGCATGACACCTCCGGCGGCCACGCCGACCAGGAAGGTGAATTGGGCAATATATATTCCCCAGGAAACATCCCGGGTCATACCGGTAAGACTAAGTCCGAAAAAATACTGACGAAGATAGCTGACAACCCCTACAGCTATAAAAAAGCCGAGAAAGGCCAACCACATCCAGTAATACTTATTTCCTTTTAGTGCTTTTTCAAACATGGGGCCCTCACACGATATAAAAGACTGAAGGTATGGTTCCGAGAGAAGGGTTCCTTTGAATGGTCTGCTTTTCTTTCAGGATCTGTCTGATCTCGGAATGAGGATCTTTGAGATTACCGAACACCAAGGCCTTACTATCGCCAACTGCCTCAACACAGGCCGGTTGCAGGCCGGCTTGCACTCGTTCAACACAAAAATTACATTTCTCAACCACACCACGGGTACGAGCGGGATAGTCCCGGTTTATATTTTCAATATACGCCTGGGGATCACGCCAGTTAAAGCTCCGGCTGCCATAGGGACAGGCAGCCATACAGAATCGGCAGCCGATACACCGGTGGTAATCCATACCTACAATTCCGTCCTCATATCGATAAGTGGCCTTTGTCGGACAGACACGGACACACGGAGGATTATCACAGTGGTTGCACAGAATGGGCAACTGATGTGTCTGGTTCGCCTCATCCTGATACAGGTTTGGCGATTCAACAAACGCGTTTTCGAAATTCGTCATCCAAATCCACTTAATCTCATCTCGTTTTTCCGGAAACTTCGGAACATTGTGGATCTGATGACAGGCATTGACCGCCTTTTCACCCAAGCTTGGATCCTGATGGAACTTTTTGATATCGATAACCAGGCCGTAGCGGATGGTTTCGGAAGTTTTGCGCTCCACCCCGGAGCCTGCTGTTGCTGCAGCATGAGCCTCATCGACACCGGCAACCAGTCTGTTAACAATCGTCGTCCCCCCAAGACCGGCCAGAGTTGAGATACCGGCTACCTTGAGGAAGTTTCTTCTGTTTGTATCCATTTGTTTATCTTCTCCTTAGCCGTTATTCTACAGGAGCCAAGTGGCAGTTCCAGCAATAAGGATTAACCGACGTGTAGTCATGACACCTGTCACAAAAGCGCACCTTGCTTGTATGGCACTTCATACAGGTCAGCATCAGGCTCTTCTGATACTGCTTGCCATCAATTTCAAAAGTACCTCGGTCGCCGTCGCGTAACACCTCATCACGCCAGACGTTGAGGAGCTTCATGTGCTCAGCCCTGATTTCAGCTGCCGGCAACACGCAGGTCGTTGCATCCTTCGGCAGTTCAAGTTCCGGTACCGCCCCAGCAGAGCCACGGTTGTACCAGACGGGTATGGTGACGAACAGGACAAAAATAAGCAGTCCCGCGATTATTTTACCGCTATCATACATCGCTCTTCCTCCCTTCCTCGCTGGTCATTAAACCATGGTCCTGAGCCCTTCGGTCAGGTCTTGACGTTGTTCACCTTCGATCACCAATGCGTTACCGACCAGCTCACTTAAGCCGGCGACCTGAACTTCAGGTACCCAGTAATCCATAAGCGTGGTCAAGGTCGCCCGATCAATAGCACAGACACACCCCAAGGTGTTAACGTTGTGTTTTTCCTGGACATACCTGACTGCATTTGCCCGCGGCAACCCGGATCGCATACGAAGTTCCATAATTTCATCGGTATTGAGCGCGGTCCCTGATCCACAGCAAAACGTTTGCTCACGGATGGTATTTTCCGGCATTTCGTACCATTTCTCGACGACATGATCGAGTATATAGCGCGGCTCATCCAGCAGCCCCATTGCCCTGGCAGGGTTACACGAATCGTGGAAGGTGGCCGTGACATGCGCGTTACGGCTCTTATCAAGGGTAATCTTGTTATGCTTGATAAGATCGGCAGTGAACTCTGAAATATGGATCATCTTCGTAGACGCGGCATTATCAAATACCGTTCCCGTAATCGGCGAACGCGGAACCTCCAGAAAATCAGCCGGCCCGTTCATGGTATCCATATACTGGTGAAGAACACGCCACATATGGCCACATTCACCACCCAGAATCCATCGTACTCCCAGTCGTTTTGCTTCTGCATACATCTTACCGTTGAGTTTCTTCATCACCTCGTTGGAGGTAAAAAGGCCGAAGTTCCCTCCTTCAGATGCATAGGTCGACCAGGTATAGTCCAGGCCGATGGCCTCAAACAGCAGCAAGTAGCCCATGCAGGTAAAAATTCCAGGTTCCGCAAAAACATCCGCCGACGGGGTGATAAACAGAATCTCGGCACCCTTGCGGTTAAAACTCGGATTAACCGTGATACCGGTCAAGCTCTCAATGTCTTCACACAAAAACTCCACATTTCCTTTAAATGCCTGTGGAGTGAGGCCCATATGGTTACCGGTACGGTTCGAGTTGGCCACCGGCTCCATACACCAGTTAATCCCGATACCGACCAGGTGCAGCAGCTCACGAAGCATCATGGTAATTTCAGCGGTATCGATGCCGTAGGGGCAAAACACTGAACACCGCCGGCACTCAGTGCACTGATAGGCATACATAAACCATTCTTTGAGGACACCGACGGTCATCTCCCGCCCACCGGCCAGTCTGCCAAGAATTTTACCGGCACGGGTGAATTCCTGCCGGTACACCGATCGCAGAAGTTCGGCACGTAAAACCGGCATGTTTTTCGGATCACCGGTGCCGAGGAAAAAGTGGCACTTATCGGAACATGCTCCGCAGCGAACACAACAATCCATAAAAATTTTCAGGGAACGGAAACGATCAAGCCGGTCGGCAAGCCCCTGAATGATAATTTCCTTCCAATTCTCCGGTAGCTTCCAATCGTCGTCCTCAGGGTTCCACTCGCGTGCATTCGGCAAACTGATGCCTTTTTGGCTGTCAAGGTACCGCAATATCTCCGGTTTCGTTGTATAGGCGTAATTCCCGGGCTTAAAAACAACGGGAACATCCATCCAGTCTTTCGTCGGGATGGAGCCTGTCATCAACGAAGGTCCCTCAGCAACACTTCGCGCTAACTTATCTACCTTTACCACTGCCATTGCTCTGTCCTTTATATGCTAAATTATCCAGCGTTAGTCGTTGGCCTTAGGCGGTAACTCTTTTTCAACAGGGATACCCTGTTCCACCATATCCTCACGGAATTCATCCTCATACGCAGCATAGGAGTGCGGCTTGATATCCGGGTTCCATGGGTTGATGTGACGCTTCATCCGCGAATTATTGGCCAGGTTTCGGGTTGGGCTGAGAAAAACACCGCCCATATGCATGAGCTTGCTGAAAGGAAAGTAGACAAGCAGAGTGCATACTAAGAAGAGATGGACATAAAACAGGGAACTGATCTCAGTGACAATAGTCGGAGAAAAGGTGACCAAGCCAAAAGCCAGTTGCTTAATGGCATTGATATCCACATTGGTCCGGATAAAAAATCGCATCAGGATACCGGTGATAACGATCCCCAAAATTAAAAACAGAGGAAAATAGTCGTTGGCAAGCGAGATGTAACGAACCTGGCGGTTCGTGAAACGACGGATCAGCAGGTACAGCAAGGCCAGCACAATGGTGATATCGGTTATGTACATGACCGGCGCCCCTATCTCCAAAAGAGAATCACCGAGTTCCAGAAACGCAACCACCCCGGGAACCGGATCAAGGAAAAGACGCATATGACGGATGACTATGACCAGAAAACTGTAGTGGAACATGATACCAAACAACCACAGCCATTTACTGGATTCATACGTCAACTTGGGTCCGGCATACACACTGGCTTTGGTATTGCGCCAAAGCGAGCGAAAGAACACGACCTCCAAAAACATTCTGGCCACTACCTGAGCGGCAGTCGTTGGGGCCTCAAGCTTGTTCTGCTTGATCCAAGGCAGCGAATATCCCTGACCGCAGGTGGTGGGAATTCGAAAAGGAACAGGCGATTTCCCCCATTGGATGACCCGGTAGCAAACCCCGCCTAAGAAGATCGCCATGGCCAGATAAGGGATGACAACACCAAAAAGGTATTGCATGCCCGGTATCTGCACCAGAACCAGTGCAATCAATACCAAAGCAATTACTGCCGCTAAAGGGAAGGCGTACTTCATCGATCACTCCTTCACATGCATGTTAAATGTAACTTGCACTCAAGTTACGATAAGAGCCGGACATCCGCTTCAATCACCTGACATGAAGCTGTCCGACACGTCCTTGCTCATTTTATGACAGCGGTCTCACTGTCTTCCAAATTCCGCCGTAACAGGGCAGAGGGGCACCCGGCATCGGTGAGCAGAGCTCTCCCGCTTTTCAGTTCCTGAATACGGTTACGATATAACTGCTCCCGGCATTCGCTGTAGATGTCAAATGCTGTCAGAGCCATGCGATCTATTTCACAATCCAGTGTATCCAGCGAAAAAGAGATGTCCTTGACTCGCCTGTCACCGGCAAGCACCTGCCGGACGATCCATTTCAGTTCAAGAAAGGGGGCCACTGCCTGTGCAGGGGTAAAATCCTGGACCGCACGAATCCGTACGACCTGGTCCACAGGCTTAATAAAGGCTTGAGGCTCGGCCGATGTGAACAGCAAATCAAGCAGCGTGGTCAATCCAGCAGTAATGCTGCTGCCCACCGGGTTCGCGAACGGGTCTTTGGCTGTCTTGAAAAACCCGGGGGACAGGTAGCTGTCGAGGGTCCGGTCAATCCAACACTTCAAAATTTCTTGTTTTTTGTTGGTCAACGCCTCCAACAACTGCATCACCACATCCTGTTCCTAAAATTGTTAAACCAAGAAAATCAAGCTTCTACTGGTTCAATATAGCGATAAACCCATTACCATAAAAATGAATGGCGATTCATACACCGAAATGCTCTAGCATGATTGCCGATTTGTTTCAAGATAAAAATCATGGTGTGCTGCCGGTTCTCAGCAGCGATTCCCTGAGGATGTGCACCGCGACCTGTATGTACGGATCGGAGTTCACCTGATCTTCTATTTTCTTCGTGCCATGGTCGCTGGTTTCATCTTCCGGATCTTCCTGCAAAAGACCGACGGCTTTGGCTTCATTGCGGGTAGCCTTGGCCACTTGCCGGTCCTTCCACATACTGTCCACAAAAACGCCTGCCCTGGTCTGCTGAGCACGAACCTTTGCCTTTGATGTCTCTTCCCTGATCGTCTTAAAGGCCGGGCTCGCGCCTACCCATTGGTTCCCCAGCTGACGGGACTGCTCTTTGCCAAGACGCTCCCCTTGCCAGCGAAAATATTGCACGCGGCTGACCTGATCCCAGGGAAGAGAATAGTCGAGATATCGCTCACCGGTTTCCAGGTAATCGAATATCGAAGGCAGTACCAGATCCGACTCAACGCCCTTATACTGGGTTGAATGACCATTAATGCGGTAAAATTTCTGGATGGTCAATTTCAAAGCCCCCAGATCGTCATACTTCTGGAGATGGAACAGCGGCAGATTTTTATTCAGATCCAGCATCGCCTGGACCGTTCCCTTACCGTGGGTATGTTCACCGCCGATGATGAAGGCCCTGCCGTAATCCTGAAGAGCACCGGCAAGAATCTCCGAGGCTGAAGCACTGAACTGATTGACCAGAACGATCAATGGACCACCGTACAACATGGACGGATCTTCGTCTTCCAGGACCCGAATAACCCCCTGAGCGTCTTTGACCTGCACAACAGGGCCACCGGGCAGAAACAATCCGGAAACCTGAACCGCATCTGTCAGTGCACCGCCGCCGTTATTACGTAAATCAAGAACAAGTCCCTCTATTTTCTGCCGTTTCAGGGAAATCAGCTCCGCGGCGGTATCATCACTGACATTCCGACTCTCCTGACCGTTGATCTGAGCAGAAAAATCACGGTAAAAGCTGGGAATCCGCAAATAGCCGATGGCTGTCTTTCCCTGCCGCACCACCGTGGACTTGACATAGGTTTCCTCAATACGCACCACATCACGGACAATGGAAACAGTCCGCCTCGTGCCGTCGGGCTTGAGCACACTCAGACGCACCTCAGTACCCTTAGGGCCCCGGATAAGGCTGACCGCCTCACGAATCCGCATCTCTGAGATATCAATTAACGCCCCGTTTTTTTCGGCCACCGCTAAAATCGTATCCTCAGCCTGCAGCTGACCCTGTTTTTCCGCAGCACTGCCGGGAATAATCCGGGCGACCTTAATCAATCCCTCGTCCTCTCTGAGCAGGGCTCCAATACCTTCCAGGGAGCCGCTCATCTGGATATCAAAGTCTTCCTTGGACGTGGGAGCCATATAATCAGTATGCGGATCATATGCCCTGGCAACTGTGTCAAAGTATCGGTCGTAATGATCCTGTCGGGACTGGTGAGCCAGCCGGTTGAGTGAACGATGTGTCGACTCACGGACCTTGTTCACTGCCTCCTTGAGCAGGGCCGGGTGGTTCTGGGGGTCAACGTTCGTCAACAGATCCGGCTGCTGTTTGCCTTTTGTCTCAAGAAGTTCAAAAAACGATTCCAACACCTGCATCTTCAACATGAGACGCCAGCGACTCTGCAGCTGTTCAGCATTTTCTGCAAACTCAAGCTTCTTGGCATCAAGTTCAAGATACTCCTGCTGATTAAAATCAAAACCTTGCTCAAGGAGCGGGTTGATCATGCCCTCCACTTGATGAATCCGATCGTTGAGCAGAGTCATCCCCGCATCCGGCAAGACAATTCTGCCGCTGTTGAGTTCATCATCAATATAGCCGGCAAAAGCTTTCAACTGTCGGGCATCTGATTCCAAAAGGAATCGTTTCCGCGGATCAAGCTGGCGCAGATAGAGGTCAAAAGCTCTTTGCGACAGATTGTCGTCCAAAGGAGCATGACTAAAATGTTGCGCCGGCAATTGCTGACTGAGCATCAGGGCAATCAGCTGGTTTCGATCAGCGTTAAACTCTTCGGGAACCGACTTTTTCGCCAACCCTTCTGTTGTCAGGAACAACAGGATGACCAGAAAAGCAGCCGCAGCTGACTGAAATCGTCGGCAGAAAACCAGAATGTGTAATTGCGATATCATGCAGGAGTTACCTAAAACCTAAACGCAGAAAAAATCCCGATAAAAAAGGAGTTCAAAAGGGACTGACAACCTTATCCGCACTGATCATTGCATGCATAATCTCATACATGTTGGAGATGTGCCCTACCTTGATGGCGGACTTCAGTTTGAAAAAATCCAGACAGGTGCCACAGACGAAGATTTCGACCCCCTGCTCCTGCAGATGCAGCAGGGCGTCCAGTGCCCCTGAAGAGACTGTCACCAGCTTAACGCCGCTGTTGTACAGAAGTATCTTTTTCGGCAATGGCTGAACATCCTGAATAGTCTGGATATAGGTCTGCAGCAGAGCCCAGCCCAACTCCTCACTTCCCCGCCCCATGGAATCAGAAGCTATTACATACACCACTTCAGAAGAAGTTGGTATGGCGCACTGATAATCACTGGTGTCCAATTCGAGATCAACCGGCTCCCCGGTTGCTGTTATGCTAATGGTATGCCGACCGTCCGGTCCATCGCTGCCCGTTGCTGCATACCCATGACTGCGGGCGAAACGAAAAATATTTTCTTTTGACGCAACGTTATCGACCGTGACTTCAATATGGCTCGCCCCCAGGGCAAGGGCATCTTTAACACGAAGAACGGGTTTCGGGCAGGCAAGACCGGTGCAATCAAGAGTGATCCGGGACATGTACACCTCCAGAAGGGGTGTTGAATTGAGTTGGAAGAACAGGTATTAAATGACAATTTCTTGCCCCTCACGGGCAAAAAACACCTGCATCGGTGCGGTAAGAGCCGGATCACAGTAGGTCAACGCCATTGCATCAAGTTGATCATCGGTGCGCACCGGATCATGGTGGAAAAGGGCCAGCTGTTTCACACCTGCCCGCCGGGCGGCGGCAACAGCATCCTCAATGGGGGTATGTCCCCAGCCGACCTTGTTTTGTTCGTATTCGGCCCTGGTGTACTGGGCATCATGGACCAGCAGGTCTGCACCCTGAAAAAACCGTTCCAGCACCTGGTTCTGTTCCCTGGCAACCTCTTCCCCTTCCTGCGCCATCAACTCGTCATAGTCCGGATGATCGGGATCAGTGATGAAAAGGTTTCGATATGGTTCCGTGTCATAGGCTGTACAAAACACGGAGTTACGAAAACTGAAACGGTAACCGAGGGTTAAAATCGGGTGGTTAATAATAGTCGTCGACAGGGTAATACCGTCGCCCAGATCAATCAACGGTTCTTCTTTCAACCGATGATACTCAATACTGCTGGCCAATTCGCCCATATTGACAGGGAAATACCGATACTTCATCTGCCCGCCCACGACGACTTCCAGCGGATCATCCTCATAGGTCACCGGACCAAACACCCTGATACGGGTACTGGGAATATACATCGGCACAAAAAAGGGAAATCCCATGATATGATCCCAGTGGGTGTGTGACAGATAGATCTCGGTTACAATCGGGCCTTTCGGCAGGTCGTTTGCCAGCATGTAGTCAGCCAGCTCCCGGATGCCGGAGCCCGCATCAATGATGACCTGTCGGTTGACTTCCGGAAAACGAAGCTCAATACAGGCGGTATTGCCACCGTATTTCATGGTTTTCGGACCAGGGCACGGAATCGAGCCACGTACTCCCCAAAACTTTACCTTGATCATGCGCCTATCCTTGTTATCACAGAAGACAGTCCATCAGACCTGCAAGAAAATTTCTGCCCTTTTAATCTCCGCATCCACATCGGCCGATAAACGGACCATGTCTGACCACTGCAAACCGCACAGATCCAGCAGCCCATTGAGCTGGTCGATATCGGGGTAGCGGTTACCGGCAAAACCGATATCAAACAGACAGACATAAAAATCAGCTAAAGCAACGGTTGCCACGAGTGTCCGGCACGTCGGGTCCGCCAGCTCGGGGGCATGATGATGGCAAATGGCCGAGCTGATCACATCGTTAAGCTTCCACTTGGCAGCGATCATTGCACCGATCTCTTCATGGTTGATTTTCAAACACTGTTTTTCAACCTCTATCAGCGGCTTTTTTTCTTCGGCTGCCTGCACGAGCACGTCGGAATACTCATCACCAAACGGAATCTTTCCCAGGTCGTGCAACAAGCCGGCAACAAAATACTCTTCACGTTCAGCCAATGAAAGGCCGCGTTCAGTGGCCAGCAGTTTTGCCATGACACCAACAGCAATGGAATGTGCCCAGAACTTCTTGATAGGCAGGGCCTTGGACTTTTTCACCTGGCCGACAGTGCGGATGACGGCAGTGGAAAGCGCCAGATTTTTAACGGTATTCAATCCGAGCATGATGATGGCCCTCGTCAATGAGGTAACCTTGTTCATCAGCGAATAGTATGCCGAATTAATCAGCTTGAGCACTTGCCCGGTTAAAACCGGGTCAAGTGAAATAACCTTGTTAAGATCATTGGGCGAGGTATCAGCGCGGCTGCAAATTTCAAGCACCTTACTGACCGTTGTCGACAGGCTTGGCATCTTGTCGACAACCAGGCGAAGATTTTCCAGTTCAGTCTTATGTTGGTCCATGGAAACGCCGCAAAAAAGTACAGGAGTGGTATCGGCAGTAGAGTAGTCGGCTTATCATAAATGAAGGATGGGGCGAGGTCAAGCGAACGGTTCGGTTTCCGCTGAGCTTTAACAGCCGTGTTCTTTAAGAAAATGACGAACCAACTCTTCCATGATCTCGAGTTGCGTCTGACCGGTTTCATTGATACGTATCCAAACGCATCGTTGAAAAGCCCGGTACAGGTCCGGCGGCACCTGCAACCGTAACTCGATCAGTTGCGGTGATGATGGCCTAGCTGTTTTTGAGCCGGGCATGGTATGCTACCATATCCTGATAGCGAAGACCTGTACCGCCGAAGATGTCGAGGGCCGAACCGACGGTGAAATCGACATTACCACGACCGCTGAGACGGATTCGTTCTACATCTGCAAAAGAGGCAACACCTCCGGCATAGGTTGTGGGGATTGGAGCCGAGTCAGCCAACAACTCAAGGAGCCGGGTGTCAATCCCCATACACTTCCCCTCAACATCAACGGCATGGATTAAAAACTCGTCGCAGAAATCAGCCAACCGGGACAACGCCTCTGCGCTGATCCGTAACTGTGTGAACTGTTGCCATCGATCGGTCACCACATAGTAACCGTCGTGCCGCCATCGGCAGCTGAGGTCTAAGACCAGCCGTTTTTTACCGACCAGACGGATCAGATGATCGAGACGTTGCCGATTCAGCCGGCCATCGTGAAAGACATGGGAGGTGACGATAAGATGGGATGCCCCTTGCTCCAGCCAGTACACAGCGTTATCAGCGGTGATACCGCCACCAACCTGCATACCGCCGGGCCAGGCGGCAAGCGCATCACGAGCGGCCTCCTCATTCCCGCTGCCGAGCATGATGACATGGCCACCGTGAAGATTATCCCGCCGGTACAACGCAGCGTAATGAGAAGGCGCTAAATCTGAGGAGAAGTTGGTACACAGGGTGGCAGAGTTGTCGGTAAGGGAAGAACCGACAATCTGCTTCACCTTGCCGTCATGGAGGTCGATGCAAGGACGAAAACGCATGCTGCAAATCCAGTCTACCGGGCCCGACTCTGATGGGCCCTTGAAAAACCGTCCTATACTTCCTTAACCATCATCGTGGTTGGATCAAGACGCAATCCCTTGCCGCCTGTTACCTGTTCGCCGTAGTTGCGGATGATGTCGAGCTGAATAGTGGCATCACGCTCCGGCTTAAGCAAAATGATCATATCAAAAAGATCATCAAGTTCATGGCAGGGAGCCGGTACGCCGGTGGGCGACACCCTGGGATCACTGCGATGGCAGACAGCGGAAAACCAGGCTTGCGTATCCATATTCTCCATGAGAACTCTGAAATCTTCCAATGTTTCCCGGTCAGTCTTTTCAAAATCAAACCCATCGATAATTATACAGTCCGGTCGGAAAATATCCTGGAGGATGAGGTCATTTAATCGCTCCTCTAATCGGGGACGGGTAAAGGCAGCAATTTTGAAGGTCATGATCATCCGATGGCGCGCCACTGTATCAATGAGTTCGTGCGGCTGCGTCACACTGTGTTCCTGCAGTATGGATTGAAGGATATCATCGTACCATTTTTTGGTCTTCTCAATGGTTTCACCAATACTGACATGAACGACACGCTTACCCCGCAAAATGGCATCAAGGGCGATCTGAACCAGCAGGGCAGTTTTGCCCAAACCAGCTCTCGCCATGACGAGACCCAATTGATTGCTCTCTCTGCCCACATTAAGGATTCGCAGAGGGTTCTGTTGTGCCAGCGGTTCATATCCCATAATTACACCTCATTTGATTCAACTCTTATAGCTCTTCCATCAGTATTACAGGGAGGGATGAGCGGATCAGGCTTCCTTTTTCTGAGCACTGTACGCTTTGATCAGCTCTTCAGCCACACTTTTAGGCACTTGTTTATACGTGGCAAATTCCATCGTAAACTCTGCCTTCCCCTGAGTCAATGAACGAAGGGTAGTGGAATAGCCAAACATCTCAGCCAGCGGCATTTCGGCCTCAACCACGGTATAGTTCCCCTCTTCAAAGGTACCGATGATCATGCCGCGACGCTGGTTGAGACTGCCCATAACCGCACCCTGAAACTCGGAAGGACCTTCCACTGCCACCTTCATGATCGGCTCCATGATCACCGGTGCAGCCTTGGCATAGCCTGATTTAAACCCGCCGACGGCAGCCTGTTGAAAAGCCATGTCAGAAGAGTCGACAGCATGGTAGGAACCGTCGTTGATGGTCACGCGGATACCGGTGATCGGAGCACCAATCAAAGTGCCTTTTACCAGCGACTTCTGAAACCCCTTATCACAGGACGGGATGTATTCACGGGGGATAACACCACCGACAATCTGATCAACAAACTCGTACTCCCCTTCTTCCATCGGCTCAACGAAACCGGCCACTCTGCCGTACTGTCCGGCCCCGCCTGTCTGCTTCTTGTGGGTATAATCAAACTCAGCCCGATGCGTGATGGTTTCCCGATACGCAACCTGTGGTGCACCGACCTCAACTTCAGCCTTGTACTCTCGCTTCATCCGTTCGATATAGATTTCGAGGTGCAACTCCCCCATACCGGAGACAATCGTCTCGTTCGTTTCGTGATCAACGTAGGTCTTGAACGTTGGATCCTCCTTTGTAAAACGATTAAGCGCCTTGGACATATTAATCTGGGCCTTGTTGTCCACCGGTTTGATTGCCAGCGAGATAACCGGTGCCGGAACGTGCATTGAACTCATCGACCAGTTGTGCCCCGGGCTGCAAAACGTATCGCCGGACGCGCAATCAACACCGAACAGGGCAACGATATCGCCGGAACCGGCGCCTTCAATCTCCTCCATCTCCTCAGCGTGCATCCGTACCAGACGACCGACCTTGGTTTTTTTG
The DNA here is from genome assembly GCF_016446285.1 of Desulfobulbus oligotrophicus. Taxonomy (NCBI): domain Bacteria; kingdom Pseudomonadati; phylum Thermodesulfobacteriota; class Desulfobulbia; order Desulfobulbales; family Desulfobulbaceae; genus Desulfobulbus; species Desulfobulbus oligotrophicus. The sequence continues at coordinate 1,126,491 of NZ_CP054140.1, read as the reverse complement.
CCGGTACGACTGTTGATGATTGTATCTCCTTTTTGGATCATACCCTGAAAGGTTCGTATATAGGTCAACTGCCCGTAACGTCCGTCTTCCAGCTTGAAGGCAAGGGCGACCAGCGGATCAGCCGGATTATTGCTGACCACCACCTCTTTTTCGTCATGGTCCAGATCCACCGCAGTGTTCTCAACATCAGTCGGACACGGAAGATAGCCATTGACCGCGTCAAGAAGCAGTTGCACTCCTTTATTTTTGTACGCTGACCCGATCAAAACCGGGGTCAGCTCCAAACTGATGGTACCGCGGCGGATAGCGTCATGAATCATCTGCTCCGGGATGTCATCTTCAGACAGTATGGCCTCCATCAATTCATCGGAAAACATTGAAACCGCATCCAGCAGCTCTTCGCGCTTGGCCCTTGCCGCCTCTGCCAGATCAGCCGGAATGTCGTCATAACGCACTGCATTGCCCTGGTTCCCGTCAAAATACACGGCTTTCATACTGACCAGATCGACCATTCCCTGCAGATCGCTTTCCAGGCCAATGGGAATCTGCACCATCACGGCATTGAGATCGAGTTTCTCGCGCAGCTGCTGTGTAACACGGTATGGATTAGCTCCAGTCCGATCACATTTATTGATAAATGCAATGCGCGGCACCTTGTACCGGCTCATCTGTCGATTGACGGTGATCGACTGTGACTGAACACCACCCACTGAACAGAGTATCAGGACCGCACCATCCAGCACGCGTAGGGCGCGCTCAACTTCAATGGTAAAATCCACGTGACCAGGCGTATCAATGATATTGATATCACAGTCTTTCCAGGAACAGAAGGTGGCACCGGACTGGATTGTGATACCGCGCTCTCTCTCAAGCTCCATAGAATCCATGGTGGCACCGACCCCATCTTTTCCTCGAACCTCATGGATGGTATGAATACGTTGAGTAAAGAACAAAATTCGTTCAGTCAGGGTGGTTTTACCTGAATCAATATGGGCACTGATACCGATATTTCGTACTTTCTGTAAATCCTTTTTCATAACGTGTTCCTCGGTGTCCACCTGTGGTCAGCTTGTTGCACAGCCTCTTGCATTGTGGCGGACCATATTCTTATACTGACAAATAAAAAAGGAGTTACAGCCGGTTCTGCAACTCCATGTTGAATACATGTTGAAGTGGTGCTGACCAAAGAAGAAAATTTCGGGGAAGAACAGACGATTTTAAAAACCATCGCCTTGGATTTAACTCCACACTTCTACAAAGAGTATGCTCCACTACCTCACAGCACACTTTTCAAATAAAAAATTTCTTTTAATGGTTAAAGAGCCGACAGTCAATACTTTTTTTAAATCTGCCGTGTCTGATTTTTTTTTATGCGCTCTCGTCTCATCGAAAACGAATTGTGCAGATCACGGCTGTAAGCTTTTGACATACTGCCTAAATCGCCGCACAAAGCAGATTTTTTGCAAAAGATCTTGCCAACAGAACATGAAAACAGCCATCCACAACAGGATGTTCTGTAAAAATCACGTTCAGACGATAAAAGTCGCTGGAAACGAAACAGGAAGGTGGACAGCCGATGAGCAGCGGTGGCTGCAGGCGGGGCATGCTGTTGTCAGGAGAGAAGATCTGACAACTCTTCCGGAGTCAGAAGAGCGCTGGGTTGTTGCCGGCGTCGGTCTTCACTCTGACGACGGTCGATATTTTTTCTTCGATCCACGCCGAGTCGAGGACGAAAAAAAGAATGGAGCCAGCATTTAAAACCGGACATACGTCCGCCCGGCGTTAAGCGAACATCTTGCCTCCGCTCGCCCCCCCGCCGGCGATCCTGCAGCTGCCGGCGATCCGAGGAACGGGAACGTCGCTCAACGATGACTTGCGGATCTGCATCGATTTTTTTATCAGGTGCCGCCTGCTCAGTCATAGTACTACCGATCATCGGTCTGTTCGTTGGCCAGGCCCACTTCAGCTCCCTATCAAAATGGTATGAACAGTCAGGATCATCCTGACAGTCTCCCGGTCTCAAGCCAGCCGGATTACAAACACTCCCTGTGGTCGGTGCTGAGAAATTACCCGGAGTGCTTTCAGGATCTGTACCTGTAACCAGCACGTATCCGGCCAACCGTACCAATTGACCACACATGAATATACAGTGATTAAAGTGATCCGGCTTGCAAAAAAAACTGCCCTGCACTGGCCGCAGCAGATGGCGAGACGGCTTACTTTCCTTTTCCAGGGCTTTTTACATGTACCCCCGGCTTTTTTCCAAAAAAAAAAGGCCGGCTTGAACAAGCCAACCCTTATCACTGGTCGGGGCGGGGCGATTTGAACGCCCGACCTCCTGCTCCCAAGGCAGGCACGCTAACCAGACTGCGCTACGCCCCGACTGGACTATTTTCATAGCCGGAAGAAAAATTATCTACACTATCCGGTGCCTGCGTGCAAGCTTTTTTAAAAGTATACAAAACAGGGTACACCAGTGCTATCCTCACCTTTCCCGATTATCCGATCACATTCGACTGGCACTTCCCCCCCAGACCTTTTACAGTGCTCGCACATTTTCCCTGAAATAATCAACCTGACCGCACCTCATCCGCCTGCCGACAGCCATGCAAACACCAACACACATTCAGCGGGTCACCTTTCTTTTCCTCTTTTTTATAACAACATTGATGCTCGGCCTGGTACTGTGGCCATTCTGGACACAACTCTTTCTTGCCTTCTTACTGGCCAGTGTCTTTTACCCTGTTTACAGCAGGCTTAACTCGGCAATCCGACCATGGGGTGCAGCGACTCTTACCTGCCTGCTCATTACACTCTGCATTTTTTTCCCGCTACTGTTCTGCATTGGCGCACTCTCGGTCGAAATCCCGGCAATGATCACTCTGATCAAAGGTAACGAGATCTTATCACTGTTCCAAAACGATTTACACAGCAAAAGTCTGATCCATCAGGGTCAGACGCTGCTGGGTGAGCTGGGCGTCTATTTTAACCTTGATCGACTAACCGGATTGATCGCTGAACTGTCCACCACGGCAGCACTCTTTATCTACAATCAGGTTTCAGGTTGGGCTACCAACATCCTCCGCTTTGTCCTCCAGTTTGTTATTGTCATCATCGGTGTATTCTTCCTGCTCATCGAGTTCGACCGGCTTATCAATTTTCTCCTGCGCCTCTCCCCCTTGCCAGCCTCACAGAATCGTTCTTTAATTGCCCGTTTCTCCTCTATTTCCGGTGTGCTTCTGATCGGTAACAGTCTGAGCGGTGTGCTGCAGGGAATTTGCGGCGGGATCTACTTTGCGGCCATGGGATTGACTTCACCGGTCCTCTGGGGTTCCGTCATGGCTGTCGTCGCCTTCATGCCGATTGTCGGTGTCGGCCTGGTTCTTCTCCCTGCAGCGCTGATTCTGCTGCTCACGGGAAACAGCTGGCAGGCTCTCAGCACCGTGCTTTTCTATCTTCTGCTCACCTTTATCGTCGACTATCTGATCAAACCCAGATTCATCGGCAATCAGGCAAAACTGCCGCCACTGCTGGTCCTTCTCTCGATCATCGGCGGCATGAGTCTTTCCGGGCTGATAGGTATTATTTACGGCCCCCTGACTGTTACCGCATTTTTCACCCTGGTTGATATGTATCTTCTTGAGTACCAACCCTACTTTGATTACCGTGAACCTGGAGACGGCAGCTGACAGCAACCTGTCCCCATACTCTCAAACGACCGCCTGCCTTGACACCTCTGTAGTTTTCAGGTAACAAGACCAGTTCACTCTTCTTACCGAATCAGTAACCGTCGAAAATTGATAATCCGAAAAGACCGGCCGGCCTGTCGAATTCTCACACATCTGATTTAAGCTCAACAAACTGACAACTGCTCATGGATTTATCAGCACTCCTACCAAGCATTGTGCTTGGTATAGTTGAAGGCTTAACTGAATTTTTACCCATCTCCTCCACCGGTCACCTGATCATAGCCGGCGACCTCCTCAACTATACCGGTGATCAAGCCAAAACCTTTGAAGTCTGCATCCAGCTCGGTGCTATTCTCGCTGTCTGCTGGTTGTACCGCAGGCGATTGTTGAAAGTAATAACCGGCCTGACCACCGACCGGACCGCCCAGAACTTTGTCATCAACCTGATTGTCGGTATCCTCCCGTCCGCTGTTTTCGGCTTACTCCTCTATGAGGTCATCAAATCCCACCTGTTTAACCCGGTGGTGGTCGCCTTGGCCATGGTGGTCGGCGGCGGCATTATTTTTCTTGTGGAGCGTCGGGATCGACACCCCCGGATCACCGACGTTGATCAAATGCAATGGACCGATGCCCTCAAAGTCGGTCTGGCGCAAGTTTTCTCAATGGTCCCGGGGACCAGCCGTTCAGGAGCTACAATCATCGGTGGTCTGCTGTTTGGTCTCTCCCGCCGGACAGCAACCGAATTCTCCTTCTTCCTGGCCATTCCGACCATGTTTCTGGCCACAGGATATGATATTTACAAATCGTGGCACATACTGGCACACACGGATCTGGTCTTCTTTGGAGTTGGTTTTATTACCGCCTTCTTCAGCGCTCTGGTCGCCATCAAGATGCTCATCCGTTATGTTGCAAACCATGATTTCAAAATTTTTGCCTGGTATCGTGTTGTTGTCGGCAGTCTCTTTCTGCTTTACTTTATGCGCTGAGACCGCAGCAGGCTTCACCGGATAGACGCCTCAGGCAGCATACGACCAAAACCGGAAAAAAACCAACAACAGGTCCCGACAAAAAGCACCACTACATGTTCACCGTCACCGCCACCTGCGCTTCCCCCTGATAGCAAATGTCTCCCGGCACATGGGCAGAACTTGACGAATCAAAGGAACAGTATAATTGTATGCCGATACTGTCTGTCTTTTACAGTCACTCAAATAAGCGTACCTTCCGGATTCAAACACTTTCAGCCACGCAAAATGGAGTGTACCATGTACAAACAACACACCACCTTCAACCCTGTAATCCTGCTGGTCTCCTGTCTACTCAGCCTTTGGGCGGGGATCGGTGGTCTACCGCACACAGTTTATGCACAAAGCGATGCTGACCTGGCCCTGCTTGACCGCTCTGCAAAGGCCTTTTCCTCGGTTGTCAAGAAGGCCGGCCCAGCAGTCGTGCATGTCAGTGTCGAAAAAGAGACCGCTATCAAAGGCATGGGACAGTTTCCCTCTGATCTGCTGAACGACCCGTTTTTTGAACGATTCTTCGGACCGCAGTTTCGCCACCCGCGAACGCCTTCCCAACCGGAAAAGCGCACCTTTAAACAGCAGGCCGCAGGGTCCGGTTTTATCATCGCCAGCGATGGGTATATCTTAACAAACAACCATGTGATTGAAGAGACCAGCAAAATAACCGTTCGCCTGGCTGACAAACGTGAATTTACCGCCAAAGTGATCGGTGCAGATCCACAGTCCGATGTGGCCATGCTCAAAATCGACGCCGCAAACTTACCGGTCATCCCGATGGGAAACTCTGACAATCTTGAAGTCGGTGAATGGGTTATTGCCATCGGCAGCCCCTTTGAACTGAACCAAACCGTTACCGTCGGAGTAGTCAGTGCCAAAGGTCGAAACCGTATGGGTATCACCGATTATGAAAACTTCATTCAAACCGATGCGGCCATCAATCCCGGTAACTCAGGCGGACCACTGCTCAATATCCGTGGTGAGGCTGTGGGGATGAACACAGCTATTTTCTCTCGCAGCGGCGGCTACATGGGCATCGGGTTCGCTATCCCGATCAACATGGCCAAAAGTGTTGAACAGCAGCTCCGCAAAAGCGGTAAGGTAACCAGGGGATGGCTGGGAATCGTTATCCAGGATGTCACCGAGGAACTGGGCAAGTCCTTTGGCAGCAAAGCCGGAGGAGCCTTGATCAGCGAGGTTGGCGAGGGAACTCCCGCACAGAAAAACGGCTTGAAGCAGGGCGATATTGTGATCGCGATAAATGGTGAGCCAGTGACCGATGTACCGGATCTGCGCAATAAAATTGCCATGACGCCACCGAACACAAAACTGAACCTGCAGGTCTTACGCGACGGCAAAGAACAGGAGATCCTTGTGACCGTCGGTGAACAACCGGAGGACATGGCATCTTTTTCCAAAAAAATGACAGGGGCGACCCTCAGCAATCTGGGACTGACACTCCAGGACCTGACCAAAGATGTTGCTGAACAGTTCAGCTATGATAAGGATCAGGGCGTTTTGATTGCTGATGTTGCAACCGACAGCCCCGCTGCCGAGACAGGTCTCCAGGCGGGGATGCTCATCGAAGAGGTGAATCGGACCAGAGTCCGTAACCTCAATGAACTGCAACAGGCATTGAAAAAATCAACCAATGCCAAACAGGTGTTGCTGCGAATACGGTCCGGTGAACAGAGCCGATACGTTGTCCTGCAGACCAGATAAACGCAGAATCCACCTTTTTCAGAAAATAATCAGTCGGCACGATACCTTTCGTGCCGACTGATTTGGTGATATCCGCATAACACCATATCCCTGCTGCTATCACTTCTTCACGATAGGATACTGCAGCGTCACCGAGAATGCCCTTTTCTGTTGACCACAGGAATAAGATCCTGAACCCGTCCCAGTCTGTACGGTGCAGTAAGGGCAGGGCCCCTTCTCCCGCCAAATGACTGACACAACCGGGCAGAGACTATCCCGAAAAATCAGAATAAAGATCGCGGGTAATTTTATGCCGCAAAGAGACATCCGCATTGCGGACCAGTTGCGGAAGATGCCCCCATAAGCCGATCTTGCCGTTTTTCATGGCCAGAATGCCGTCAATCCCCGGGATGGCGCCCACCTGGTCAAGCACTGAGGAAAGGTCTCGCTCATGTTGAATCTTGTTGCAGACCAGGGTGACGGCCGCATCAGCCAAAGCCCCGTCCTTTGCAGCAACAGTGGCAAGGTCACACTGGCCAAAACTCAAAGAGTGTCCCATTTTCGAAGAAGAGGAGCACAGTGCCATCGGCAGATCCGCAGGATCAATGCGGAAAGCCAGCTTGCCCCTGATCACCTTGTCACCGGCATAGAGACCAATGGTTATCTCACGATCTGAATGAAGAAAGAGGTCACCGCCGTTTTCAACGATGGCCTCGTGGCAACCGGCCGCCATTGCCGCCTCTACCCCCCGCTGGGCCAGAGCACCGGCAACGGCTGCCATGGGGCCGACACCGGTTAACCGACTGGCTGCCGCCATGCGCCTGACCAGTTCAGGAGCATCAGGCAACAGTTCCACCGGGACCAGCGCTGTCAAAAATTCAGGATGGCGGGCAAGATAGCGTTCAAGCTCCCGCCTCTCCTCAACCACAGTACGCGTTACCAGTTCAAACGCTGTACAGGCCACCCGCAAATTAGTTTCTTTCCAGGAAAAGGAGCGGAAAACACGCATGCTATCGCAGCTTTCACATCATCAGAAGGCCGAAGAACAGGCACCAAAGGGACAGGCGGCAATGCAGGCAAGACACTCAATACAACGATCCTCATTAAAGGTGACCGTACGCGTCCCCTGATCGACAATGGTCAGAGCGCCGGGCGGGCAATGCACCACACAGGCACCGCAGTGGACGCAGCGGTTCTCGTCCCAGTGCACCCCTTTATTCCCGGCATGGATAACAACATCAAAAGTGCCGAGAAAAGCAAAGGCCCGGGTGATGTCCTCCTGGTTGCCGGTCACCTCCAGGCTGAGGTAACCTTCTTCCTCGGGCGTTACTTTGGCACGAAAGATGTTAACGATCAGGTTGTAGTCTTTGACCAGCTGATACACAATCGGCTTTTCAGTCTCGCTTTTCGGAAAATAGAGATAGATCTTTTTGGTAATCATCGAGCCGCTCCCGTGATGGTCAAAGATTTCATCCCCTGATTCAGCGGCAACCGTTGACTGGGCTCGGAAAGGAGAAAATGTCCGTCCTCGATCTCGCTTTTGAGCAGGTTACAGATCTTGAGCGCCTTGCTGTAGGAGGAGAGCGAGGTAACCGGCACTTTTTTGCCCATCAGCTCCACTGTACCGGATCGCAGTTCTTCGTAGGTGAAACGGCCCAGCACCTTACCGGTTTTCTCCGGATAGTCTGTTGAGTAGTCGATAACGCTCGCCTGAATATCACGATCACGGACCGTTGTGCGTCGAAGTATCTCAGGGTTAAGAATGGGGATGGGAATGCCGACCCCCAGGGCAAGAGACACCCCATACCCTCTGAAACTCGCCCCGCGTACGAACTCAGGACGCATCTCCTTCATATCAGCGGTCAGTGCCAGGGTACCGGCACCTTCCACCGGCACACCGTTATCACCGCGTTCGACCAGGGAACAGTGCTGGGTCCCCTGCGCGTAGACAATACCGCGCGCTCCGGCCAGCCATACACTGGTGCCCACACCGATGGTTGCATAGTACGGGTCGTTTAAAAGTGGTGCCAACTGTCCGGCGGAACAGTAGGTCATATTGCGCATCTTGGCCCGCAGGATCCCCAGATAGGTGTAGATCCTCTTGTCTGAAACATTAACGCCGACATTGTAGTTCTGATAACAGTTGCGCGGGTTCACCATGATCGCCTGATTGAGGTCGTTGATGTCAAACATCGTTCTGATCTCACGGCGGGGATAATCATCGGTACCGTAGGAGAGGCCGAACAGCTGCACTTTTTTGCCGGCCACCAGGTCTTCAATCACATGACCGCCTCCGTAGCGGAATTCACCCGGGTGGTACATATTGGCCGGATCATTGTGCCGCAGCTGGGTGGCCCCGATATAAACATCCACCGCCGCAATGCCGCAATAGGCCATGACATCATTGATCCAGGCTTCGGAAATACGCATCTTAGGCGTGCTGTGCCCAAAGTTGAGAAAACACCCGGAGGAGCACATCGGACCAAAGGTGGCAGTGGTCACCACATCCACCTCCCTGGCCGCGTTCTCCAGACCATGTTTGTCCACATAGGCGATCACCTCTTCAGCAGTCAGCACCACCGCCTTGCCTGAGGCAATCTTTTCATTGATTTCCGCATACGTCTTGGTCATAACACAATCTCTCAATAGAGGCCCATTGAAGAAAAGAAGTTGTTTATTATAGGATGATCAGTAAAAAACAGCAAGACAGCCAGCAGGTTGACCCGGGAAAAAGAATTGAAATTTCCTGGAGCATATCCCCATTCCTGCTTGTCTGGATCCATCCTGATCGGGTAAGAGTGGGAGGATCGGCATCAATCTTTCCACCGAGGCGACCAGTATGACAACTCAGCACCAGAAGTTATTTCCCCAGGCGACCCTGCACGCAAACGGCAAAGACTACACCATCTTCCCGGTACGGCAAACGCTTGCGGAACTGGCTGCCGGTTCACTGGAACGTCTGCCCTACAGCCTGCGTCTCCTGCTGGAGAACCTGCTCCGCCAGGCCTCCCGGGGCTTGGCCCATGCTGCAGATATCGAAACTCTTGCCCGCTGGCAACCGGAAGCCGTACCGGATGCGGCGATACCATTCATGCCCACCCGGGTGATCCTTCAGGACTTCACAGGTGTTCCGGTCCTGGTTGATCTGGCAGCCATGCGCTCCGCCCTGGCTCGGCATGGTGGAGATCCGGCCGCTATGAATCCCCTGATCCCGGTGGACCTGATCATCGATCACAGTGTGCAGGTTGACCGGGCTGCTGATCCCGAAGCCCTCAAGATCAACGTCCAACTGGAGATGGTCCGAAACCGGGAACGGTATACCATGCTGCACTGGGGACAACAGGCATTCAAACACTTCCGGGTGGTGCCGCCGGGAAGCGGTATTGTCCACCAGGTGAACCTGGAATTCCTGGCCTCGGTGGTCACCTGCAGCGAACAAAACAGAGCAGATGTTCTCTGTCCGGACAGTGTGCTCGGTACCGATTCCCACACCACCATGATCAACGGTCTTGGTGTCATGGGCTGGGGGGTGGGCGGCATTGAGGCTGAGGCCGTGCTGCTTGGCCAACCCTACCCGCTGCAGATCCCTGCAGTGGTGGGCGTACGCCTGTCCGGCTCGCTCAGACCCGATACCACGGCCACTGATCTGGTGCTGACCATAACCGGTTTTCTGCGCAGCAAGGGGGTGGTTGGTCGATTCGTCGAATTTTTCGGACCCGGCCTGGCCGGTCTGAGCCTTCCGGACCGGGCAACCATCGCCAACATGGCACCGGAATATGGTGCCACCATGGGTTTTTTTCCCGTGGATGCTGAGACCCTGCACTACCTCCGGGCCAGCGGCCGATCAGAAGCTCAGGTGGAGCTGATCGAACAGTACTGCCGAAAACAAGGCTTCTTCTTTACTCCCAACAGCCCGGAACCACAGTATTCAGTCGTCTATCACCTCAACCTTGAAGACGTGACACCAAGCCTGGCCGGTCCCAGACGCCCTCAGGATCGACTGTCTCCGGCCGAGGTGCAGGACGATTTCAACAGACAATTTACACCCTTACCCGTAAAAAATACGTCTGTTGATACGGTGGACCAACTCACCAACGGCTCTGTGGTGATTGCCGCCATCACCAGTTGCACCAACACCTCCAACCCGGATGTCATGATCGGTGCCGGTCTCCTTGCCCGTAAGGCCAGGGCCCGCGGTCTGACCTGCAAACCCTGGGTCAAAACCAGCCTGGCTCCGGGTTCCAGAGTGGTTACCCGTTACCTGGAGCAAAGCGGCCTGCTGCCTGACCTTGAGGCCCTGGGTTTTTATGTGGTCGGCTACGGCTGCACCACCTGTATCGGCAACTCCGGTCCATTGGACGAGTCGATCAGCACGGCCATTACCCGGCACGATCTGACGGTGGCCGCTGTGCTCAGCGGTAACCGCAACTTCGAAGCCCGCATACACCCTCAAGTCCGGGCCAACTACCTCGCCTCACCACTGCTGGTGGTGGCCTACGCGCTGGCCGGCACAGTTCTCATCGATCTGGACACCACCCCGCTGGGGACAGACCAGCAGGGTCAGCCGGTCTATCTGCGCGATATCTGGCCAAGTAAAGAAGAGATCAGGGCGACGGTACAACAGTATCTTCAACCAGAGCTCTTCACCAGCACCTATGCATCGGTCTTTACCGGCGATCAGCAGTGGCGCGATCTGGCAAAAGAAAAAAGCACCTTATATCCGTGGGACCCTGATTCAACCTATATCCGCGAACCACCCTTTTTCCATGATCTCTCTCTGCAGCCTCCACCAGCAGCCGATATTATCGATGCCCGGATCCTGGCCCTGTTCGGTGATTCCGTCACCACCGACCACATCAGCCCGGCCGGATCGATCGGACCGCAGACACCAGCGGGTCTGTACCTCCAGCAACTCGGTGTTCCACCCGCCGAGTTCAACAGTTACGGGTCCCGCCGCGGCAACCATGAGGTCATGATGCGGGGAACCTTTGCCAACATCCGCATCAGAAACCACATGGTGCATCGGGAAGGAGGCTGGACCAGACTCTGGCCCGAGGGCGTTGAGATGTCCATCTATGAGGCAGCGCTCCAGTATCAGAAACACCAGACACCGCTGGTCGTCTTTGCCGGCCATGACTACGGCACCGGCTCCTCCCGGGACTGGGCTGCCAAGGGAACCATGCTTCTTGGTGTCAGGGCGGTGATCGCGGCCTCATTTGAACGTATCCATCGCTCCAACCTTGTGGGCATGGGTGTACTGCCGTTGGAATTTCCGGAAGGTGTGAATATCCAGACCCTGCACCTGGACGGCAGTGAACGCATCAGTTTAATCGGTCTTACCGGTACACTTGAACCGGGCGGGCAGATCCTGCTGCGTATTGATCGTCCAGACGGCTCCAGCGAAACAGGCCCGCTCCGGCTCCGGCTCGACAATGCGGTGGAAATCGATTACTACCGTCAGGGAGGCATCCTTCATAAAGTGCTCCGTCAGCAGCTGCAGAGCCAATGACACCCGGCTGTTGCCTACTGGAACAGACCGCCAAAAAGCCGGAAAGAAGAAGTATCGGCAATTGGCAGCACAGAAGACTGTTGCCCCCTCCAGGCCGGAATCAACAAACGGGCAGCCCGACCGGACATCGCATCTCTGCCGGATCAACAAACCATGTTCTCTTTCTGTACCACCAGCTCCCATGCCCGCCATCATCCTGACCACCATCAATGCCCGATACATTCATGCCAGCCTTGGTCTTCGCTGGCTCCATGCCAATCTGGGTGAGTTACAATCACAGGCACAGGTACAGGAGTACTGCCTGACCGATCACACCGCTGACATTGCTGAACAGATTCTGCAGTCAGCGCCCAGGGTTGTTGGTATTGGTGTGTACATCTGGAATGCTGTCCAGGTGCGACAGCTGGTGAGGATACTCAAACGGGTGGCCCCGCAGACAGTTGTTGTGCTTGGTGGCCCGGAGGTCAGCCATCAGCCGTTCCGGGTCGACTTCAGCGAGGCTGACTACCTTGTTCAGGGCGAAGGGGAGCACAGTTTTTCTGAACTGTGTCAGGCGCTGCTCACTGGCTCACTGCCAACACAGCGGATCATCCCGGCAGGATCTGTGGATGTGGACACGCTCATACTCCCTTACGAACTGTATACCGAAGAGGATCTGGCTCACCGACTCATCTATGTTGAGGCCTCCCGTGGCTGCCCCTTTTGCTGTGAATTCTGCCTCTCCTCCATTGATCACCGCGTGCGGCCCTTTGAAACTGACCGCTTCTTAGATGCCCTGGATCGTCTGTGGCAGCGGGGGGCACGGACTTTCAAGTTTGTTGACCGCACCTTTAATGCCAATCCAGCCACAGCGGGCCGTATCCTTGATTTTTTTCTGGCCCAGAAGCCGCCTTTTCATGCCCACTTCGAGGTTATCCCCGATCATTTCCCGGAATCCATTAAAGAACGGCTGACCCGGTTCCCGGCAGGAACACTGCAACTGGAGGTCGGCATCCAGACCCTGCACCCGCAAACAGCGGCCAATATCAACAGGCGGCTTGATTTTCATCGTATCCGGGAGAATCTGGACTTTCTCGAACAAAAGACCGCAGCTCACCTGCATGTTGACCTCATTGTCGGCCTGCCCGGCGAATCCTTAAAGCAGTTCGGTGACAATCTCAACACCCTGGTGAACCTGACCGGTGGCGAGATCCAGATCGGTATACTTAAAAAACTCTCTGGAACAGCCATTAACCGTCACGATCAGGTGCATGGCATGGTCTACTCACCTGAGCCACCCTACGAGATTCTCAGCAACAATCAGATCAGTTTCAACCAGATGCAGGCCATGAAACGGTTGGCCCGATTCTGGGATCTGGTATACAACAGTGGAAATTTTCGTCGCACCGCCCCCCTGCTCTGGCAGGATGGTGATGTCTTCAATGGCTTTTATGACTTTTCCCGCTGGCTCTTTCTGCAGACCAGAGCAACCTGGCAGATTGGTCTGCCGCGACTCTGCGAGCTGCTGTTCGGTTATCTGGTGGAAGTCAGGGGTATGGATGCAAGAGAAGTGGCCAACAGTCTGGCAGCAGACGTCCTGACCATTCAGGGAAGGTCACTGCCGCAGACCGTGCTGACCCATGTCACGAAACTCCCTGCCACCCGGCGAACACTCGGTGAATCTCTGACCAGAAGACAGACGCGGCATCTGTCCGCCTGAAACAACTCGCGGCCAGACAGGGACAGAGCAGGACAGGACAGGATCACCGTCATCTCTGTTCTTTACACCTCTTGCGAGACAACAGGCTCTTCCACGCACGGCCATCACCGGCAGGGCAGAACATCGGCAAGATCGTTGTTGTCAATCACTGCTGCAAGAGAGACTGTACAGCACTCCACATCTGCACAAACGTTTCCCCTCTTGCCACATCTTTCTCTGCCGGGTAAAGAGAAGGCCACTCTTTTCACCAACCCACACACCTGCAACCCGGTTAATCAACGCCTCTGTGAACCCAACACGCCTTCATCTCCACGAAGCCGGTGTCCTGCTCCGTCTGACCGGTCCACTTGTCCTGGCCCAATGGTCGCAAACCGCCATGGGGTTCGTTGATACAGTCATGGCCGGACGGTATAGCTCCGTTGATCTGGCCGCAGTGGCGGTGGGCTCTTCCATCTTCTTTCCTGTGTATCTCTTTCTTATCGGTCTGTTGAATGCGGTGACACCGCTGGTGGCTCAGGCCCACGGCCGCGGCGACAGTCGGGCGATCCACCGGGCCATGCGCCAGGGCATGGTCATTGGTTGTATCACAGGAGCAGCCTTTATGCCGCTCCTGTGGGGAATGCAACCGCTCATGGTCTGGATGGGAGTTGAGCCTGAAGTCATCCTCATCACCGACCGCTACCTGTTTGGTATCTCCTGGGGGCTGCCGTGTGGCGGGCTCTTCTTTGCTCTCAAAGGAGGAGGTGACGGCCTGGCCAGGCCCAGACTGTCGATGATTGCCGGTTTTATCGGTCTCGCGGTCAATATCGTGACCAACTATCTCCTGATTTACGGTAAACTCGGCCTGCCTGCCCTTGGAGGAGCCGGTTGCGGCTGGGCCACTTCATTCTCGATCCTGGTCATGCTGCTTGTCATGGCTGTGGTCCTCAGCCGAAGTAACATCCGGGGCACTGCGCATCTCTTTTCAAAATCAACCGCACCCACGCGTCTTACCAGTGACCTGGCACCCTTTCTCAAGCTGGGGATACCGTTGGGTCTCACCCTGTTCGTTGAATGCTCGATCTTTACCATCATTGCCCTGTTCATTGCCAAACTTGGCGCCGAGGTGGTGGCGGCCCATCAGATTGCCCTCAACTTCACCTCACAGCTCTACATGCTCCCCTACAGTCTGGGCATGGCGCTCACCGTTCGTGTCGGCTTCACAATCGGTCGAAGACGCGCAACCAGACTGCGACGGGTTGTGCGGACCGGTCTTGTCCTGTCCCTGACCGGATCAGTCTGCACCTGTCTGATCATATCAACTTTTTCTGATAAAATCGCACTACTATATACAACTGACCCGGCTGTCCAGGGACTGGCCGCCATACTTCTAATCTATGCGGCCATCTTTCAACTGCCGGATGCAATGCAGGTCAACTGCAGCGGCATACTCCGCGGTTGTAAGGATACACGCATTCCGTTACTGCTGATACTGCTGTCCTATTGGGGGATTGGTCTGCCGCTGGGATATGGTTTTGGATTGGTGCGGCTGGGGGGCATGGAACCGGGCCCGCAGGGATTCTGGATCGGACTGATCTGCGCTCTGTCAGCTGCGGCAATACTGCTTAGTCTCCGGGTACGGGTGATGTTGCGTCGGTTGACCGGATCGGCGGCTACAGCAGTCCGTCCATAACCGCCAGACACATGTCAGCCTGGTTCAAGGTGTACAGATGGACTCCCGGCGCACCGCCATCAAGAAGACCTTTGATCTGTTCACGGGCATAGGCCACCCCGATTTCATACACAGCATCAGCACCTCCCTCTTCATGTGCGCTGGTCAGGGCATTAATCAGACGGCCGGGTATGCGGGCATTGCACATCTCAAGGACAAAGCGCAGTGATGTCAGGTTTCGGACAGGCAGGATCCCGGGTATCACCGGGACGGTAATACCAAGGGCCCGCAGACGTTCCACGTAGTCAAAGTAGACCCGGTTATCAAAGTACAGCTGGGTGATGACAAAATCAGCGCCGCACTCCACCTTTTGGCACATGACCGTCAGATCTTCGGCAATGGAACGAGCCTCCGCATGAGCCTCGGGAAACCCGGCCACCCCAATAGCCAACTCCGGATGATGCCGCCGAATATAGGCCACCAGGTCTGCAGCATGCGGAAAGGCGGCGAACAGTTCGGCATCTGTTCCGCTGTACCCGGTGGGCCGATCACCGCGCAGGGCCAAGACATTGTCAATGCCCAGGGCCTTGACAGCGGTCAGGAAACCGTCGATCTTGCCGGTATCAGCCGTCACACCGGTGAGGTGAGGCATGACCTCAAACCCGCAGGTACGGATTAACTGCTCGCAGATCTCCAGGGTATTCGACTGGGTAGAGCCACCGGCTCCGTATGTCACGGAAACAAACAGGGGCTGCAGCCGGCCCAGTTCCCCGGCGGCCTCTAAAAAGGCCGGCCACTGTTCCTGCTTTTTGGGCGGAAAGAATTCTAAGGAAACGAACGGACTCCGATTGTGTATCAGTTGAGGAATCTGCATCCTGTGCTCCTTGCCTGGGATAATAAATCGTGTATATTTTTACAGATCGTCAGAGTAAGCAGTAAGTGACCAGTCGTTCATGCCATCAGCGATTGCGTTTCTTTTTCCCGTTCCACACCGGATCCCGGCCGAAACGGGCCCGCCACCAGTCCTCGGGGTCGTACATATCCAAGGCATCCTGTTCTTCCTCTTCGCGATGCAGGGGAAATCGGTACTCACTGCAATACTGCAGCAGCAGCTCATAGGCAGCAGTGATCCGGTACATCGTGTCGCTGTCTCTGGCTGTCTCGATTTCTGCGGTATCCGGGTGGTGGAGTTTACTGAGCCGCCGGTAGTTGCGCTTAATCTCGGCCAGGGTTGCACTTTCACCGAGCCCAAGCACTTTTCTCGCCCTTTCAATAGCCTGCCACTGTTTGGCATTCATGGCTCGTCCCTTTTTCGCCAGCTCTTCTCAGTACCGCTGAACAACCTGCCGATATTCTGCCAATGCTTCAGCCAGATCATCAGCACGATAAATGCAGCCAGCCACAGCTTCCAGCCCGGCGCTTTGAGTAGCGCCAGCCACAGCAGCATGGACAGTGAGCCCAGCAGTGATCCCAGAGAGACAAACCCGGACAGGGCGACACAGCAGGCAAACACCGTGATACAGCCTAAAACTGCGACCGGCGCCAGATACAAGAAGATACCCAGAGCAGTGGCAACCCCCTTGCCGCCTTTAAAACGCAGATAGACCGAAAACATATGTCCAGAGACCAGAGCCGCCCCGCAACTCCCTAAAATCACCTCATATCCGGACTGGCCCTGTACCAGCAGGGTGATGATCCACATGGGCAGGAAGCCCTTTAATATATCGCATCCCAGGGTCAATGCCCCTGTTTTTTTACCCAGCAGGCGGGCAACGTTTGTTGCACCGATATTTTTACTGCCTGCAGAACGGATATCAATACCGCTTCCTCTGGAAAGAAGCAGCCCAAAAGGAATGGCTCCGATCAGATACGAGCCGACAATGTACAGAAGTGCGGAAGTATTCATGGGTGCAGTTAACCAAGGTGCACAGTTATTGAATCAGAAAGACAAAAACACGGTGTACAGATACTGTACGGACAAGCATATCGGCTCTGCATTTTTTCGTACATACATGCGGCTGGAGCGTAACGGCTGATCATGCCTTGTTCTGACGAAACAGCATCTCCAGTTCACAGGCCGCTGCATAGGCAGCTATCTCATCCCGGAGCAGCTGTACATACGGACAATCAACAACCGCCAGCAAACTCTGACGAAGACGAAAAGCAGGCGGCTGCACGCCCTCCTCGACCGGTTCGATAATATACGGGAAAATCTGCGGCCGGCGGCAGACCTGCGGCCTGTCGATGTAGATCCGGCATCGCCCTTCATCCTCCAGGTTAGGGCATCGGCTTCCGGTGGGTAACACCAGACTCCAACCCGGTTGCCAATGAACCAGCACCGGGTCCGGTCTCATAAAAAAATCTCTGCCCTCCACCTGCAACGGCGGCTCATGATCAATCTTTCGAGCTCTGGAGTCGGCCGAATCGATCCTGTTTATCGGGAAAAATGCTGTTTCCTCCGCCCCCAGTGGGATCTCAAAATAACGTTGCACCATGTCAGGCGTCGGGCCGA
Organism: Desulfobulbus oligotrophicus; assembly: GCF_016446285.1. Classification (NCBI taxonomy): domain Bacteria; kingdom Pseudomonadati; phylum Thermodesulfobacteriota; class Desulfobulbia; order Desulfobulbales; family Desulfobulbaceae; genus Desulfobulbus; species Desulfobulbus oligotrophicus. The sequence goes on along the minus strand of NZ_CP054140.1, from coordinate 1,108,711 downwards.
CACAGCACAGGGTACATCCACAGGGTGCACACAGCAGGCTGTTGATCTGTTCCAGTTCACGGGTGAGAATGCGCTGCGCCACCAGGGCAGTGGTGGCGGTCATGGCGTCAACGGGTTGATTATCGACACCGATCACCGGCGTGCCCGGCGCTGCTCCGGTTTTAAGGGCACTGAACTCCTCCAGCAGGTCAGCATAGGGTGCCAACACTTGAGCAGGCTCAGGGTAGCAGGTATAACCGGTCTCAAGATCTCCGGGGAATTCGGCGATCACCTCCTCCACCGAGGCGAAATCACCGGTCAGATATATAAACTGAGCAATGCTCACCAGGGGCAAAACCGGTTGGCGCAGCAGGGCCAGTCCATCGTTCAGGTCAACTTTTTCTATCATAACGTGTCCAGGAAAAATTCGGTCTGCACCCTACACAACAAAGGGTCGAAAAACAAGCGGCCACTCCTCCGATGTGTCCCCGGAAAGCGGCGCATCTTTACTTTCGATAACAAACTGATTACATAACACACGATTATAGCACAGCAGTGCACTGATGTCAGCTTACCAGGGAACATAAACCATGGCCATTCGCACGATTATTACCCATCCGCATCCGATTCTTCGGGAAAAGGCAAAAGAAATAACTGCATTTGATCACGAACTGCAGACTCTGGTTGCAGACATGGCGGAAACCATGTATGCCGCTCCCGGCGTGGGCCTGGCTGCCAACCAGATAGGCGTGCCGCTTCAGGTCGTTGTCGTGGATCGTTCAACAGTGGAAGATCCGCGCGCCTACATTACCTTGGTCAACCCTGTGATCACAAACGGCGAGGGCAGTGTCATTGATGATGAGGGCTGCCTGAGTGTGATCGAATGCTATGCCAGGGTCAAACGCTTTCAAAAAATTCTCGTCACGGCCCGGGACATCCAGGGAAACCCTCTGGAGTTCACGGCTGAAGACCGTTATGCCCGCATCATTCAGCATGAGGTCGACCACCTGCTCGGCACCCTGTTCATAGATCGGCTCAGCCCGCTTAAACGCGCCCTCTACAAGAAAAAGTTGAAAAAGATCCTTCAGGAACAGGCATGAGCCCTCCCTTACGTATCGTCTTCATGGGCACGCCTGATTTTGCGGTGCCCTCACTGCAGACCCTCCTGGACGGGACAGACCAGGTTGTGGCCGTGGTCTGTCAACCGGACAAGAGGCAGGGTCGCGGCAAAATCAGCAGTGCCCCGCCGATAAAGGCCCTGGCAACACAGCATGGCCTGCCGGTCCTTCAGCCTGCCTCCATACGCACAGAGCATTTCTTTGAGCAACTCCGGGAGCTGGCACCTGATCTCCTTGTTGTGGTTGCCTATGGCAAAATTCTGCCCGCTCCGGTGCTGAACCTGCCACCCTTGGGCGCGATCAATGTCCATGGTTCGCTCCTACCAAGCTACCGGGGCGCAGCTCCCATCCAGTGGGCCGTCATCAATGGAGAAACCGAGACCGGTATCACCATCATCCAGATGGATGAAGGTATGGATACCGGTGATATCCTGTTGACCGCACCGGTGTCTATCGGGCCACAGGAGACCGCTGGTGAGCTGTTCCACCGGTTGTCCCGGTTAGGCGGGGAAACTCTGGAAAACGCTCTTGCCCAACTCAAAAAGGGACGTCTTGTCCGTACTCCCCAGGATCACAGCAAGGCCAGCAACGCCCCCATGCTCTCTAAAGAGATGGGACATATCGACTGGACACTGTCTGCCCGGCAACTGCACTGTCTGATCCGCGGCATGGACCCCTGGCCGTCTGCTTATGGTTATATACAGGGAAAACGCTGCCGTTTTTTTACCCCGGAAAGAGTGCTGGTTCGTGCCACAGAGTTACCCGGCACCATCTGTCGCGCCGATAATCAGGGACTGCTGATAGCTACTGGTGAAGACTGTCTGCGCATTCATGACATTCAACCGGAAGGCAAGAAACGAATGCCCGTTAAAACCTGGCTGCATGGATCCCCCATCAAACCACAGACCAGGATCACCTGATGCGCACAGCGTACCTTGACTGTTTTTCAGGGGTCAGCGGCGACATGCTGCTTGGAGCCCTGCTTGATGCCGGTGTGCCGGAGACCTATCTCCGCGAAATATTTTCCGGATTACTGCCTGACGGATACCAGCTGACAGTCATCCGGAAAACCGTCCAGGGGCTTACCGCCACCCAGGTCCTGATCAACGATTTGAAACACCACCCGCATCCGCATCGTCACCTGCAGGATATCCATGACCTCCTGCACCGATCCGCCGTTCCGGCACCTGTCCGGGACCGGTCGCTCGCTGTCTTTACCCGACTGGCCGAGGCAGAGGCAGCCGTACACGGCAGCACAGTGGAGGCCGTCCACTTCCATGAAGTCGGTGCCGTGGATGCAATTCTGGACATTGTCGGCACGGTGGCAGGATGTGCCTACCTGAACATCAGTCAGCTCGACTGTTCTCCCCTGCCTATGCCACACGGCTGGGTGCACTGCAGTCACGGCGACATCCCGTTACCAAGCCCGGCAGTCTGCCGGCTCCTTGAAGGCGTACCTGTCTACGGTATAGATCTTGACCAGGAACTGGTCACACCGACCGGTGCCGCCCTGGTTCGGGAACTGACCAGAAACTTTGGGCCCATGCCGTCAATGCGCCTGCAGCACACCGGATATGGCGCCGGCACGCTACATCGCCACGATGATCGGCCCAACCTGCTGCGACTGTTCATTGGAGAGCCTCAGGAGAGTGCAGAAGCCCGGGAGGTTGAGGTCATTGAAACACATATAGATGACTGGAATCCGGAACTTTGGCCCCATGTCAGCGAGCGTCTGCTGGCGGCCGGAGCGCTGGATGTCTGCCTGATCCCGATGCATATGAAAAAAGGGCGGCCGGGTTTCCTCCTCCGGGTGATCGGAGAATCTGCTCTCCGCCCGGCGCTCACCACCGTTCTCTTTAACGAAACCACCACCATCGGTCTGCGATGGCACTCTGAACAACGCCTGACCCTGCCGCGCCTCCCGATCGTTGTCACCACACCCTGGGGAGATGTGGCCGCCAAACAGATCACCACCCCCTTCGGCACGGTTATTACTCCTGAGTATGAGGCCTGCCGGGCCATAGCAGATGCTCACGGGATTGCGCTGCGAACCGTCTATGCTGCGGTGCAGCAGCAAACACCTGCCTGTGGCACGAAGGCATAAAGTCGCTGTTCAGGCTTTCAGGAAAAAACAATGAACCGTGCAGAGATCTTGACAATACCCACCGTCGGATTCATTCTATCGAACCCACAGTATCGGATGGGCTGTTTTCGACCAAAAGACATTCGCTCTGTGCATCGGCCATCTCATGCTCCGCTCGCCGCATCAACGGTGCGCAACAGGGCTGAGATGTTACAGACAAAACCTATCTGAGAGCAGCAACCATGGATCGCTTACTGATGTTCATTGCCACCGGAGCCGGCAGCGGCAACCTGCCCAAAGCTCCCGGCACCTGGGGTTCGCTCGTTGGCGTCTTACTGTGGGTACCGTTAAGCCGCCTGAGCACTCCATCGTATTTCATGATAATCGGTGCACTGTTCATCATCGGTGTTTTCTGTGCCGGAGCTGCTGAAAAAATAGTTGACCAGGGAGACCCGTCTATTGTGGTCATTGATGAGATCGTCGGTCAGCTGATCGCCCTCAGCTTCATCCCGCTGCATCCGGCAGCCCTGTTGGCGGGTTTTATTCTTTTTCGTTTTTTCGATATTATCAAACCCTATCCGATCAGCTGGATCGACAGGCACCTGCACGGTGGACTCGGCATTATGCTCGATGACGTCATGGCCGCACTGTATGCGCTGCTGGTCCTTCACCTGGGTCTCTGGGTGTTGCACATCCTTTAAAAAAATATTTTCGGAAGAGAGTCCTGCCATACCTTATACAGGAAGGCCTCTGACCTGCCATCATGTTCAGACTCGTCGGAAAATCAGGCAGGCATTGGTGCCGCCAAAACCGTAGCTGTTGCTCATCACCGTTGTTAATCGGGCGTCACGGTTAGCGGTGACAAGATTATGGCCCTCTGCCTCCGGGTCCATATGTTCAATATTTGCCGAACCGCAGATGAAGCCGTGCTTAAGCATCAGGAGGCTGTAAACGGTTTCGTGAACCCCGGCTGCTCCCAGGCTGTGACCGGAAAGAGATTTGGTTGAACTGATCGGCGGGTTGCTGAGACCAAAGACCTCCCGGATAGCCCGCAGTTCGACCAGATCTCCGATCGGGGTTGAAGTGCCATGGGCATTGATGTAGTCAATATCGCTGCCGGCCGTATCCAGGGCCAGACGAATACAGCGTACCGCGCCCTCGCCTGAGGGCTGCACCATCTCCGAACCATCCGCAGTCGCACCATACCCCACCACTTCAGCATACATGGGTGCTCCCCGTTTTCTTGCCCGCTCATACTCTTCCACCACCACCAGACCGGCGCCGTTGGCAACAACAAAACCGTCACGATCACGGTCATAGGGTCGCGAGGCCCTGGTCGGTGTCTCGTTAAACCTGGTGGACAGAGCGCCCATGGCGTCAAACATGGCGGTCTGGGTCCAGTGTTCTTCATCCGCGCCACCGGCAAAAACCACGTCCTGCTTACCCATCTGAATCTGCTCGACAGCACTGCCGATACAGTGCGAACCAGTGGCACAGGCCGAAGAAATAGAGTAGCAGAGTCCCTGGATCCGGTACGTGCTGGTCAGACAGGCGGAGACCGTGCTGCTCATGGTCCGTGGAACCATGAAGGGAGAAAGCCGTTTCAAGCCCTTTTTCCGCATGACATCAGCCGTGGCAACCACATTCTCGGCTGAGGTACCGCCGGAGCCGATGATCAGACCGGTGCGCGGATGACTGACCTCGTCCTCATGCAGCCCGCTGTCACTGATGGCCTGCTGCATGGCGATGGAGGCATAGGCCGCAGCATTGCCCATGAAACGGAGATGTTTTTTATCAATCTGCTGCTTGAGGTCAACCCGGGTAAACCCGCCTATCTGGGAACGTAATCCGATCTCCTGATAGCGGGCATGATAGCGGATGCCGGATCTGCTTTCCTTTAGAGAGGTCAGCACCTCCTCAGTGGTGTCTCCCAGAGGCGAGACAATACCCATGCCGGTAATCACGACTCGTCGCATAACTTTCTCCGTGTTCAGGATCCCCGATGAATGGCAAACGGGCCGCAACTCTGGCAGGTCGGCATGACCTCAACCGTGCAGATGTTGACATGCGGCGGCACGGTGGTCACCCAATAGGCTATTTCGGCAATATCCGCCGGCCGCAGCGGTTCTGTGCCACTGTACACGGTATCGGCCTTTTCTTTATCGCCATGAAACCGAACAATGGAGAACTCGCTTTCAGCCAGGCCCGGTTCGATATTGGTCACCCGCACCCGGGTATGGACCAGGTCGGTGAGCAGGTTCCGGGAAAACTGTTTGACAAAGGCTTTGGTGGCCCCGTATACGTTGCCGCCGGGGTACGGATAGGTACCGGCAATCGAGCCCATATTAATGATGTGTCCCTGATTACGTGCCACCATACCGGGCAGGAAGCAGCGGGTGAGGTAGCACAGCCCCTTGATGTTCGTATCAATCATGGTTTCCCAATCCTCGAGGCTGGCCGCATGCGCACCCTCAAGCCCCAGTGCCAGGCCGGCATTGTTGACCAGGACATCAACGTCACGAAACCCTTCGGGCAGATCACGCACCATGGCGGTCACCTCTTCACGGTTGCGGACATCCAGGGGTATGGCATGCACCGGTACTGTTTTCAGCTCCCGGATCAGCTCGTCCAGCCTCTCCGTACGCCGGCCACTCACGATCAACCGCCACCCCTCTGCTGCAAATCGCTGGGCGCAGGCCCTCCCAAATCCTGAGGTAGCACCGGTTATGCAAACGGTTTTCTGCATACTCTCCTCCTCTTTGAAAGCATAAAGAAACCGTAAAGAAACAGGTTTGCCCTTAAAAGACAATAAATTTTCAGAATGGCCTGGAATTCCTCATGTCTGTACTTATAGTTCACGGACAGGAACACAGATTGTAAGCAGAACACTCTTATCTGAATACTTAAGGAGACCGCTATGAACGAAAAAATACTTAACGCCATAAACAAGCAGATTAATGCTGAGATGTACTCCGCCTATCTCTACCTGTCGATGGAAGCCCATTTCCAGTCGATCGGTCTGCTGGGCTTTGCCACCTGGATGCGGGCGCAGGCTCAGGAAGAGATGATGCATGCCATGAAATTCTATGACTACGTCTATGAGCGGGGCGGCACGGTCACCCTTGAGGCCATTGATAAACCGGAAGCAACCTGGGACACTCCGCTGGCAGTTTTCGAAGCTGTACTTGCCCATGAAAAACATGTGACAAGCCTTATCAACGATCTGGTTGAACTGGCGATCAACGAAAGGGACCATGCCTCCAACATCTTCCTCCAGTGGTATGTTACAGAGCAAGTTGAGGAAGAAGCCAGTGTCAATGAAGTCATCGACAAACTGAAACTGATTGAGGGGACCCGATCCGGTCTGTTCATGGTTGATGCAGAACTGGGAAAAAGGGTCTTTACCGAGACTGAACCGGCTGCAGAATAAAGCCTGAACAGATGGCAAACAGTCGAACAATAAAAACCGAGGTTTTGACGCTTCTTAACGGTCAGGACCTCAACATCATCATCAAAGCACTGGACAGCTATCCGCCCAAGGCTGTGATCAATGCCCTGTTTTCGGCAATCTGCCGGGAAGATCCGCATATCCGCTGGTTTGCAGTCAGCTGTATGGGGCATACCATAAACCGGCTGGCAAAAAAAGAAATGGAAGAGGCACGGACAGTGATGCGCCGCTTCCTCTGGAGTCTGAATGACGAATCCGGCGGCATCGGCTGGGGGGCACCCGAATCCATGGCTGAGGTCATGTGTCAGCATGCCGGTCTGGCCGAAGAGTATGTCCATATGCTGATCTCGTACATGCGTGAGGATGGAGAGGAGCTTTATCAGGACGGCAACTACCTTGAACATCCGCTCCTGCAACAGGGTCTGCTCTGGGGTATTGCCCGGATGAGCGGTTGCAGACCGCGCCTCCTGATCGAGCGGGGCGCCGGTGCCGACATCCCCGCCTACCTGCATGCCGAAGACGGGATAACACGAGGACTTGCCGTCCTTGCCGTCGGTAACCTCTTCTTAACAGCCACTGAAGGGGTTTTACGTAAACTTGTAACTGATACAGCTCCCCTGACTCTGTACTGGGAAGGTGCTTTTCAGTCGACCACAGTGGGTACCCTGGCAGAGACAGCCCTGGAAAGGATGGCTGAATGAGCGGACCGTCTCTTTTCCCAGCCGTTGCCTGTGTGCAGTTCCCCATTGCTCCCGGCAGGATAGAAGAAAATATCAGACAGGTCGAGTCTCTGATCGCCGAACACGCACCAGGACCTGACACCCTGCTGCTGCTGCCGGAGATGTGGGCCACTGGTTTTGATTATGCGCAGACAGCCGCCTTTGGCAAGAGAACGCCGGAAATCCTGAAGGTCATGGCACGGCTTGCCGAAACCCATCACATCTATCTGGCCGGATCTCTGACCGAACTGACTGAAGACGACGCTCTCCCCCGAAACACCCTATTTCTTGTCGGTCCGGAAGGTGTGGTCGGCAAGATTCCCAAACAGCACCTGTTTGGTTACTGGCAGGAAGATCAATACTATCAGAGGGGAATGAGTACGCCACCCTTGCAGACACCCCTCGGTCCTCTCGCCGGACTGGTCTGCTATGACCTTCGTTTCCCGGAAACAGCACGTCACCAGGTTTTTGCAGGTGCCCGTCTGCTGGCGGTCTGTGCCCAATGGCCACGCAGCCGCCTGGAGCATTGGCAAACCCTGGTCAGGGCACGAGCCATCGAAAATCAGGTCTATGTCGCCGCAGTGAACAGCTGCGGCCGTACCGGTCATATGGACATGGCCGGACACTCAATGATTGTCGCCCCTGACGGCACGGTTCTGCAATCTGCAGCCATGGAGGCCGCGGTGATTACCTCTAAACTGGACAGCACGGCTGTTGATGAGCAGCGGCACCGGTTTTATCCGGCAGGTGATCGTTCCTGGCTGACTACGGATCATGAAAAGGTACAGGATCTGGACACCGTGGCCGCCAAGACCCGCCTGATCCGCCGACAGGGGAGTCGTCTTGCCTTTACCAACGGTTGCTTTGATCTTGTCCACGCCGGTCATGTCAGTTACCTGGAAGCCGCCAGACGAACCGCTGACTGTCTGGTGGTGGGGATCAATACCGATGCATCGGTTCGCAGCCTCAAAGGTGCCGACAGACCGGTCAATAACGAGCAGGACCGGGCCCGTGTACTGGCTGCCCTTGGGTGTGTCGACTATGTCATCCTCTTTGCCGACCCGACACCGCTTCGCCTGATCACAACACTGCTGCCCGATGTGCTGGTAAAGGGGGCTGACTGGCCGGAAGCGGAGATTGTCGGAGCTTCGGAGGTGAAGGCCGCCGGTGGCCGGGTCGTGCGTATCGTCTTTCAACACGACCGCTCAACAACAGCTCTGATCGATAAGATCAGGGCTTCTGCACGTGCTCCCATCAACACTTTTTAAACGAAAGGAGATGACTATGACAGTTGTTCGTATCAATGGTATGAAATGCCAACACTGCGCCGGATCGGTGAAAAAAGCCCTGGAAGAGCTGGGTGCCACTGAGGTGCAGGTGGATCCGGCTAAAGGTGAGGCCTGTTTTTCAGGAGTCATCGATAATGATGCAATGCGACAGGCAATCGCGGCCAAGGGCTTTAGCGTGGTTGAATAACCGCACCAACGTTCCTCTTTTTCATCCTGACAGTCAGTTTCTGCTGACTGTTGGGAAAAATCCGGCAGCATTGTTCAACCCCCTGTCGGATGTTCAGTACTCTCCCCTCCTTTTTTGCCGCAGGCCGTCATCTGTCTCATCCTGTTTCATCAAACCGCCTTTTACTCTGCTGCCTGCGAAACAGAGACAAAACCATACTCTTTTTCCAGAGTTTTAAAACCGGCCTGCCGCCTGCTTACCAGCTGCTGTTGACCATATGTGGCGACAATGGTATCGTTGCCGCCTATGTGGATGAAAAGCGATTGCTCACTGTTCGCACATTGCTTTTTTTATGGAGATTTTGCTATGAAACTCAAGCCCATCCTGCTCACCATCCTCGGCGTCACCCTGATTGTTGGTGTCCTGGCCGGTATCAAGGCACTGCAGATCGGCACCCTGATCAAACAGGGAAAAGCTGTACAGATCCCGCCGGAAGTGGTGACAACCACACAGGTGGAATCACAGTCCTGGGAATCGCTCGTCACCGCAACCGGCACCCTGGAAGCGGTCCAGGGCGTAACTGTGGCAGCAGAGCTGACCGGTAAGATAACAGATATCGCCTTTGAACCCGGTGTGCTTATCAAAGCAGGCGACCTGCTGGTGCAGCAGGACATTGCCGCCGAAACTGCACAATTGCGATCTGCGGAAGCAGCCGTTGCCCTGGCCAGGGTGACATTTGAACGCACCAGAAAGATGCTGGCCACCAAGACAGTGGCCGAAGCCAACTATGATAACGCCGAGGCGCAGCTTAAACAGGCACTGGCCCAGGCCGACATCATCAGGGCAACCATCGACAAGAAGACCATCCGTGCCCCCTTCAGCGGACGACTCGGGATCCGCCAGGTCAACATTGGCCAGATCATCCAGGAAAATACGCCGATTGTCAGCCTGCAGGCGCTTGATCCAATCTTTGTCAACTTCCTGGTCCCGCAGCAGCAGTTGCGGCAGATGCAGGTGGGCTACACGGTCCGGATCACCTCCGATGCCCTGCCAAACGGCTGGTCTGTGTCCGGAACCATCACCGCTGTCAATCCTGAAGTTGAGACCAGCAACCGCAATATCCGGGTACAGGCCACGGTGACGAATCCGGAGGACCGTCTCCGGCCCGGAATGTTTGTCAACGTTGCTGTCATTCAACCCGAACCCGAACCGGTCCTGGCTATTCCGTCAACAGCTGTTTTGTATGCCCCCTACTCTGATTCTGTCTTCATTGTTGAAGAGGACACAACACCGGCACACCAGGTGGTCCGCCATCAGTTTGTACGTCTTGGTGAACAGCGTGGTGATTTTGTTGCGGTTGTCTCCGGGCTTGATCCACGGCAGACTGTGGTCAGCACCGGTGTGTTCAAGCTCCGCAATGGCCAGGCCGTTGTTATTGATAACAGCCTGGCCCCGGAATTCAAACTGAATCCGCAGCCCAAGGATGGTTAACCCATGAAATTCACCGATCTTTTTGTCCAACGGCCGGTGTTGGCAATGGTGACCAGTCTGCTGATTATTATCGCCGGGCTCCAGGCCATCGGCTCGCTGAATGTTCGTCAGTATCCGCGCAGCGACAACGCCGTGGTCACGGTGACCACCGTCTTCACCGGAGCCAATGCCGAACTGGTGCGCGGCTTTATCACCACACCGCTGGAGCGTGCCATCGCCGGTGCAGACGGTATTGATTATCTGCAATCGCAGTCCAGCCAGGGCGTGTCAGTCATCAACGCCCGATTACGGCTCAACTATGACCCGATCAAGGCGCTCTCTGAAATCAGCTCCAAAGTTGATCAGGTACGCCGCGACCTGCCGCCGGAAGCCGAAATCCCGGTTATTGACGTTGAGTCGGCAGACTCTCAATTTGCTTCAGCCTACCTCAGCTTCACCTCGGATACCCTGGAACAGAACGAGATAACCGACTACCTGATGCGCGTGATTCAGCCGCGGTTATCAGCCCTGGCCGGAGTGCAGCGGGCGGAGATCCTCGGTGCCCGGACCTTTGCCATGCGTATCTGGCTTGATCCCGCAAAAATGGCGGCCTTCAACGTCAGTCCGAGCCAGGTGTACCAGGCGCTGGCCAACAACAACTTCCTTGCCGCCGTCGGAACCACAAAGGGAGAGCTGGTGCAGGTCAACCTGACAACCAACACCGACATGCACACCACCGAAGATTTCAAACGGCTGGTCATTCGGGAGGATAACGATGCACTTGTCCGGATTGAAGATGTGGGACAGGTGGTGCTGGGTGCTGAAGATTATGACACCGAAGTGCATTTTTCCGGACAGACGGCCGTGTTCATGGGGATCTGGCCGCTTCCCAACGCCAACTCACTTGAAGTGATCAAACGGGTCCGGGCTGAGATGACGGAGATCAACAGACAGCTTCCCACCGGTTTTACCGCCGACATCACCTATGACGGGACTGACTACATCGAAAATGCCATCAAAGAGGTTATCAAGACGCTCAGCGAGACACTGCTCATCGTCAGCATCATTATCTTTCTGTTTCTCGGCTCTTTCCGGGCGGCCGTTATTCCGGTCATTGCCATCCCCCTGTCACTGATCGGCGCCATGTTTGTGATGCAGCTTGCCGGCTTCACCATTAACCTGCTCACCCTTCTGGCCATTGTTCTCTCCGTTGGTCTGGTGGTTGACGATGCCATTGTTGTGGTCGAAAATGTCGAACGCCACCTCAGTGGAGGAAAAACACCGCTCCAGGCAGCTCTGCTCAGTGGCCGCGAACTGGTCAAGCCGCTCATCTCAATGACCACCACTCTTGCCGCTGTCTATGCGCCCATCGGGCTCCAGGGAGGTCTGACCGGGGCACTGTTCCGCGAGTTCGCCTTTACCCTGGCCGGTGCGGTTATTATTTCCGGTATCGTTGCCCTCACCCTGTCGCCGATGATGTCATCGAAGCTGCTGAAACCGGGGATTACCGAGCGTGGACTGGCCGGAAAAATCGGCCGTGACTTTAAACGACTGCGTACCGCCTACGGCCGCTGGCTTGAGTTCACTCTGCACAACCGGAAAGCCGTTTACCTTGTCTGGATGACCCTTGGTCTGCTCTCCATTCCCATGTTTCAGATGTCGGCAAAGGAGTTGGCACCAACAGAAGATCAGGGCGTTATCTTCGGCATCATCGAGTCAGCAGCCAACTCCACACTGGACCAGAATCGGCGCTACACAGCGGCTGTCAACCAGACCTTTCTGAACATCCCGGAAACGAACTCTGTTTTTCAGCTCACCCAACCCAGTTCCGGATTCAGCGGTATGGTGGTCAAGCCCTGGCAGGAACGGCCGCGAACCATCTTTGAAATCATGCCCGAAGTAACGGAAAAGTTACATGGGATCACCGGTATCCGTGTCTTGCCGGTTCTGCCGCCGGCTCTGCCCGGCGGCGGTCAGTTTCCGGTGGAATTTGTGATTGCCTCCACGGCCGAGCTCGATCAGATCCTGACATTTGCCCAGGAGATCCAGCAGATCGCCACGCAAAGCAACATGTTTGCCTTTCCGCCGTTAATCGATGTCAAGATCGATCAACCCAGGGCAGAGATCGACATTGATCGCGATAAGGTGGCGGCACTGGGACTTAACCTGCAACAGGTCGGCAATGACCTTGCCACCATGATCAGCGGCAACTATGTCAACCGGTTCAATATTGCCGGCCGCAGCTATAAGGTGATGCCCCAGATTATGCGGACTGACCGGCTGACTGCAGATCAGCTGCAAAACATCCATGTGACCGGTCCGGACGGCGGTCTGGTCCCGTTGTCCACGGTGGCCACTGTCACCAATACCACGGAAGCACGCTCATTAAACCGGTTCCAGCAGCTGAACGCAGTGACCATCAGTGCCTACCCGGTTCGCCCGCTGGACGAAGCGCTTCAATTTCTGGAAAACGAGGCCGCCAAAATTCTTCCCCAGGGATATACCATTGATTACACAGGAGAATCAAGGCAGCTGCGAGTTGAAGGCAACACCTTTGCCTTTGCTTTCGGGCTGGCGATCATCCTGATATTCCTTGTGCTGGCCGCCCAGTTCAACAGCTTTCGCGATCCCTTTGTCATCCTGGCCGGCTCTGTCCCCCTGGCCATGTTCGGGGCCATGATCTTCACCTTTCTCAAGATGCCTGATCCCAATGTCCCTTTCTGGACCGCAGGATGGACCACCACGCTCAACATCTACTCGCAGGTCGGTTTAGTCACTCTGGTTGGACTGGTGTCAAAAAACGGTATTCTGATTGTTGAATTTGCCAACAAGCTCCAGGAACAGGGCCTGAGCAAACATGCGGCCGTGCATGAAGCCTGCATGACCCGTCTGCGGCCGATCTTAATGACCACCGGGGCCACGGTTGCCGGTCACTTTCCGCTGACCCTGGTCACCGGCGCAGGGGCCGCCGCCCGGAACTCCATTGGTCTGGTACTGGTTGGCGGCATGGCCATCGGCTCTCTGTTCACACTATTCCTCATTCCATCGATCTATATGCTGGTTGCCAGGGATCACCGCAAGGGACAGGACAAACAGGAGACAGCGTTGACGGACATGACAGAAAAAGACATGCTGCCGGCAGACTGATCACTGCCGGCCGAGTTTTCTCTCACAACCATTCCGGCAGGACCGGCCCTACCGAGCCCAATCTTTCCAATCCCGGACACAGAAAAACCCGCAGCTCTCATAAGATGCGGGTTTTTTTATGATTGCCCACCCTGAGCAGGGAAACTCTCTTCCTCTGGTCGGAACAATCATGCAGACGCGTTAGTACGTGACGTTTTCCTCGTACCCTGAAGGAATAAACGTAAACTCCCTGTCGTATTGGTCCAAGACCAGTAAGATTGTGCTGCGGCACAGACCACCATCAGAAGGTGTACATCCGACATGGTGCTCGCAGGAAATATCGGGCACAATGGGAAATATTTTCTGTGGAACGACCTATTAACTGAATCTTTATTATCTTATTATTTCCAGCTTATACCTGCCAACCGGCATTTTGCCTTCTGGCAACTCAATATACATTTTATATAGTGGAATTGTTTTGTAATGCCACTTAAAAGTATCTATTCGTGTGGCTTCATGAAAATATTCCTCACCATCAATACTTGACAATATCGGCGGATACTTCAGAAATCGTTTTGTCGTAATTGTAATACCAATAACTTTTACATACTCATCATCGTAATCACAAACTATTTTCTCCAAATCAATCAGCTCAGATCCATTATCTTCATACAGTACTTTTCCTTCACTATTAAAAATAATAAATGGGGATTTAATCTCAGCCGCAATTTTTCTTATAACATCATGATTTTTTATCTTTTCTTCCAGCTTCTTATCAATGTCAGTTAGTAAAAGTATAATAACACTCACTCCTGTGAAGATGGCACCAAAAATTGTTACGACCTTCATCATGAAATCGAGATTCTTTATGAAGCTTTCACAAAGAGCGTTGAGTAGTCTTTTCATCTTACTTATGGCAATCAATAATATAGTGTGTATTTTCCCTTTACTAGCTGACAATCCAATAGGCTGACCGGCCTATGATAATAACCAGGTAATAACCGTGTCCTTGTGACCGATGGTGCTACATCGCCGCTAGTCATTACTTGGATGAACTAGCCTTGCAAAACTTAACCTCCCACCGCCATATTCCCTCTCAATCACCTCAACCTGGTCAAGAACTAAACGCAACCGTACAGAAAATTTATGCCAAGGGCAAACAGTTCAAGTTCTATTTTGAGTAACTCCAAAAAATTGATGCAAAACGAGCACCAGCAGAACCTTTGCCCGCCCGGGTTTTCACCTGTCCGTCCCCGCACATAGAAAAACCCGCAACCTGTGAAGGATTGCGGGTTTCTATATGTCGCCGGATGTCTCCGGACTTTATACTGGTGGCGATGCAGGGACTTGAACCCCGGACACCACGGATATGAGCCGTGCGCTCTGACCAGCTGAGCTACATCGCCAATATTTAAAAAGCCAAGCTGCCTGAAAAAGGCATATATGCTAAACTTCTGCATATTTGTCAACAAGAAAACCTGCTGACAAGGACTCGGACAGAGGCATCTGTTCTGTTACAACAAGGTGCCCCTCCCTGTTTGCGTACAAACGGGGAAGGGCACACATTCCAAGCGATTATCTCGCCGGACTGGGACAGGAGAACGGCTGCTTACATCATGCCGCCCATGCCGCCCATACCACCCATGCCACCCATGCCGCCAGGAGACATACCGCCAGGCATCTTATCCTCTTCGGGCAGCTCGGCAATCATGCACTCGGTGGTCAGCAGTAGGCCTGACACAGAAGCTGCATTCTGCAGTGCGGAACGGGTTACCTTGGCCGGATCAATGACACCGGCTTCGATCAGGTCTTCGTACTTTTCAGTCGCCGCATTGAACCCCATTGGCCCTTCAAGGTTCTTGACGTGTTCAACGATGACCGAACCTTCACGACCGGCATTGTCGGCGATCTGACGAATCGGCTCTTCAAGAGCACGACGGATGATATTTTTACCCAGTTCCTGCTCGCCTTCAAGTTTAAGGGTATCAAGAACCTTGAGGCAGCGCAGATAGGCTACACCACCACCAGGAACAACACCCTCTTCAACGGCTGCACGTGTGGCATTCAGCGCGTCCTCAACACGGGCTTTTTTCTCCTTCATCTCAACCTCGGTGGCCGCACCGACGTTGATCACAGCAACACCACCGATGAGCTTGGCTAAACGCTCCTGCAGTTTCTCGCGGTCATAATCAGAGGTGGTGTCCTCAATCTGCGCACGAATCTGCTTCACCCGGGCTGCCAGCTTATCCTTATCGCCGGCACCGTCGATGATCGTGGTGTTATCCTTGTCGATAACAATACGTTTGGCTGTACCAAGATCATTGATAGTGACGTTTTCCAGTTTAATGCCGAGATCTTCGGTAATAACCTGTCCGCCGGTCAGGATGGCGATATCCTCAAGCATGGCCTTCCGGCGATCACCGAAACCAGGAGCTTTAACAGCGGCAACGTTCAGGGTTCCGCGCAATTTGTTCACCACCAAGGTGGCCAGGGCCTCACCGTCAACATCTTCGGCGATCATGCACAGCGGTTTCCCCATCTTGGCAACAGACTCAAGAATCGGCAGCAGATCCTTCATGCTGGAGATTTTTTTCTCATGGATCAGGATCAGCGGCTCTTCCATGCTGACTTCCATTCTCTCGGGATCAGTGACAAAGTAGGGGGAGAGGTAGCCACGATCAAACTGCATCCCTTCAACCACGTCAAGGGAGGTTTCCATGGACTTGGCCTCTTCAACAGTGATCACCCCTTCCTTGCCGACCTTATCCATGGCCTCGGCAATGATGTTACCGATGGTCTCGTCGTTATTCGCAGAAATGGTACCAACCTGGGCTATTTCTTTCTGCTCCTTGGTCGGGCTGGCGATCTTGCCAAGCTCGGCAACAATAGCGGCAACAGAGGCGTCAATACCACGTTTAACTTCCATGGGATTGGAACCTGCGGCAACCAGCTTGGCCCCTTCTGTAAAGATAGCCTGCGCCAGTACGGTGGCAGTGGTGGTACCGTCACCGGCAACATCCGATGTCTTGGATGCGACCTCTTTAACCATCTGCGCACCCATGTTTTCGAACTTGTCTTTCAGTTCAATCTCTTTTGCAACCGTCACGCCGTCTTTTGTAATAACCGGTGCGCCAAATGATTTTTCGATGAGGACATTCCGTCCCTTCGGTCCAAGCGTCACCTTGACGGCGTTGGTCAACGTGTTAACGCCGGTGAGCATTTTTTCACGGGCCTTGTCACTATATTTTAATTCTTTTGCAGCCATTCTTTTATCTCCTTAACACCTCGATTGGATTGATATCACTCTTTGTTAGGCCTGAATTACACCAAGGATATCATCCTCGCGCATAATAAGAAAATCTTCACCATCCAGCTTGACCTCGGTACCACCGTATTTGGAAAACAGCACCCGATCGCCAACCACCAGATCAATGGTCACTCGCTCACCTGTTTCGCTGCGCTTTCCCGGTCCCACGGCTACAACCTCACCTTCAGCCGGTTTTTCCTTGGCTGAATCGGGGATGATGATACCACCAGCGGTTTTTTCTTCTCCTTCCAATCGCTTGACCAAAATCCGGTCATTCAATGGACGAATTTTCATGTACTCCTCCTGTTTAATGTGTTGTGAACAATGAAAAGGTGTCTGGCCCGCACCCGGACTGGTTATCCGGTTCAACGTCCCAAACCGCATTATTGAACAAGTTCAAAGCTCCGGATCAGAGCTGGCCCAAACAATAGGCTAGGTTTTTGAAAAATCAAGGGCAGGTTGAACAAAAAAATATCTCGTTCAACATATTGAAATGATACCCTTTAAAAATAAAGGGTATTTTTATTGTGTTTTTACAGACCGCTTCAACCCACCCGTACCCGCCACTTGTGGGGATCTTCGCGGGTGCCGAACTGGATAGCCTGCAACTCCTCAAAAAGTCGTGTGGACAGCTCACCGGCAGTGCCGTTGTTGATCCTGATCCGTTCATCCTGGTAGAAGAGCTCGCCCACCGGTGAGATAACCGCCGCTGTTCCGGTACCAAAACTCTCCTGCAGGGTTCCCTTCTCACCGGCTTCGATCACCTCATCAATGGTAAGGCGACGTTCACTGACCCGATATCCCCAATCCCGGGCCAGCTGCAGTACAGAGTCGCGGGTAATACCCGGGAGGATCGAACCTTCCAGCGGCGGTGTAATCAACTCCCCGTCAATTAAGAAAAAGATATTGGATGTGCCGACCTCTTCAATATAGCGCCGTTCCACTGCATCCAGCCACAGGACCTGAGTAAACCCCTTCGCCTGGGCCGCAGACTGTGCCTTCAGGCTCGCCGCATAGTTGCCGGAAGTTTTGGCATTGCCGACTCCGCCGGGAACAGAACGGACATAGTCACCTTCAACATAGATTGTCGTTGGAGCAAAACCTTCACTGTAGTAGGCACCAACCGGGCAGCAGATAATAAAAAACAGGTAGTTCTCCGCAGCACGAAGACCCAGGGCCGGCTCGGTGGCAATCATCGTGGGCCGGATATACAGCGTCGCTCCCGGTGTCCGCGGCACCCAATCCTGATCAAGGTAGACCAGAGCACGTAAAGCCTGCAGAACACGGTCAAGGGGGAAGCGGGGCATGCACATCCTCTGGGCAGACTCGTTCATGCGGATGAAATTATCCATGGGCCGAAACAAAAAGATCTGATTATCCGGACCACGGTACGCCTTCATACCTTCAAAAATTGCCTGCCCATAGTGAAACACCATGGCTGCCGGATCCAGCGCAAACGCCTGATACGGCTCGATAGCGGCATCATGCCATCCTTCCTGCCGGTTCCAGCGCATGGTGAACATGTGATCTGTAAAAAACTGACCGAACCCCAGATTCGACTGATCAGGCTTTGGTTTCAGCTGATCAGCCGATGCCTTGTGCAGCGTTACTTCCAAATCGTTATTGAACATTTTCTCACCCTGATTGCTCCGGTTGACAGCAACCGCTTTTGGTTGACATAAAGACACCGCGGCCCGGAGGTGTTGAACAAAGTCGTTGTTGTTTCCATCCTCATCTCCGGCGATCTGTACAGGTACGACACCTGCACCCTGATGCTGTTCGCAGGTACTGCAGAATAATCGATCAACTGCCGGCAGACAAGCAGTACTCAGGTGCAGTCCGTACTTTTTCTCTGTGACACGGCGGGTATAATCATGAAGACAGAAAGAATAAAAATTCCCGCCAAACCGGCAGCAAGGGTGCAGCGAAGAGTAGACAATCAGACGAGCAATGCCCGCAGACGGCGAAGATTTTCGATATCCTCTGCCAGATCTGCACCCTTGTCTGTCTCCAGGGTCATGGGATGGTCGTGAAATCGAGGATCGTTGAGCAGATGACGAAAACCCTCCAGGCCAATCATACCTTCACCGATGTGGGCATGCCGGTCAACCCGGCTTCCACAGGGCTTTAAGGAGTCGTTGAGATGAAAGAAGTGCAGGTGCTTACAACCGACATGCGCTTCAAACTCGGCAAAAGTCCGGGCATACTCCTCTGCAGCTGCCAACCTGTAGCCTGCTGCAAAGATGTGGCAGGTATCAAAACAGACCCCGAGATGCTCGGCAAAACGACTTTGGTCCCGTATCCGGCCCAGCTCTTCAAACCGGCTGCCCAAAGAAGTCCCCTGTCCGGCCGTTGTTTCCAGTAAAACGATGGGTGAAGCTGCAGAAAGACGGGCACGTTCCAGCGCTGCATCCAGATTGACCACCACCTGCTCCAGCCCGGCATCAACCCCCATACCACCGTGGCTGCCGGGATGAATGACCAGATAAGGGATACCCAACTGTTGGCAGCGGTGCAGCTCCTCAACAAAGGCTGCAACCGCTTTGTCGGCTTTCTGCGGATTAGAGGCCGCTAAATTAATCAGATAGGATGCATGCGAGGCAACAGGCATGTCTCCGCTCTGTTGCCGGCGCTGTCGAAACAGTCTGACCTCATCAGCATGCAGCGGTGGACTGTTCCACCGTCGTTGATTGGCCGTGAAAATCTGCAATGACTCCCCGTCGACCTGATCAATGCGATCAAAGGCCAGGTGAAGCCCGCCGGCAATGGACTGATGAGCACCAAGGAGCGGCATCAGCTTCCCTCCGGCCGTACAGACACCGTTACATCTTCCATTGCCGTTCCAAATAGGCCAGCCCTTCATGATTGGTCAGATCCAGCTGGATCGGGGTAACGGAGATAAAACCGTTCCGCACGGCCTGTTCGTCGGTGTCTTCGCCACCGTACCAGTGGACGGTCCCGCCGCCAATCCAATAGTGTTTCCGGCCCCATGGGTCAAAGGTTTCCTGGATGGCGTCGCGGTACAGGCGACGACCCTGCCTGGTAAACCGAATCCCCTGAATTTCACCGGCACTCAATGGCGGCATGTTGATATTCAACAGCGAACTGGGAGGCAGATGCATACTGAGCGCCATTGAGGCAAGTTTCCAGGCAACAGCAGCTGTCACCTCGAAATCATAGGGGGGCTGACTGGCCAAAGAGAAGGCCAGTGACGGGATGTCGTACATGGTGCCCTCAATGGCCGCGGACACTGTCCCCGAATAGCTGATATCATCGCCGAGATTTGCCCCCGGGTTGATACCGGAGACAAGCAGATCCGGTTTGCGAGGTAAAATCTTATTAATGGCAATCGTCACACAGTCGGTGGGTGTCCCGTCAACAGAGTACGTCTGCTCGGCAAGCTGCGTCACCCTTAACGGTCGATTCATGGTGAGGGCGTGGCTGACAGCGGAGTTATCGCGATCAGGGGCCACGATCACGGCTGTCCCCAATGAGCTGACCGCCTCGTGGAGGGCGCGGAGACCGGGAGAGTATACACCGTCGTCATTGGTGACCAAAATAAGTGGAGTCTTCATGTTGCACAAAATTTTTTCATTGGGTGTATGGGCGACAAAAATTGTAGCACTGTGACCTGTTAGCAACGGGTTTTCGTTGTCTCCAGTCAGGAAGAGGTTCCTCTGCCTGTTTGCCCGCGGATATCCAACTTTTCCGGAGCTCCTGACGAACAACTCCGGAGAGGATCCCTGGTCATGATAAGATCGGGTAGCGCAAGCACTGATCCGGCCCCTCGCCTGCTCGAACTTTGCATCAGACAGGGGCTTTCTGATACGGAAAAGACCAGTGTTCCATTCCTTCTGCTGTTGTACAGACCGCGTTCCGTACTCCATGCATACAGGTAAACCGGATCTTTCACAATGACTTTAACCCTTTGCCCGCACTCCGTCGTCCGGAACCATGTCTTTAAAACTATTACCGTGCAAACGGTTTCCTGTACCATCCGGATGGATCCAAGACAACCGGACGGGTTGCCCTGGTATCATTGCAGCGTTTTTCAAAAAAGAAGGCCGGTTCCTTGAACTGCAATTTTTATCTGCCTATAATGAATACTGTCAACAATAGAAAAACAAAACACCTTACCCTGCAGAACAATGCGAATATTTCGAACCACCACTTCTGGACGGCTGGCATGGATACCAACAAAGGCTGTCTCATTTTAAAAGCGCTTTCCCCGACTGCTGATACAACACCGCTTATCGCCTACTTAGAAAAAAGGGCGAAGAGCATTCCTCCGGAGACCATCCCCTCACTTCTGCAACAGCTGCCGATTGTCCTCAGCAGAAATGTGTCTGCGAAAACCGGCCGGACCGTTGTGCAGCACCTGCAGAACCTGGGGGCTGAGGCTTTTTTTATCCCCGCTCACAACACCATCGACACATCACCGCCATCCTCCCAGCCTGAAGAAGCCGAGACAACAACCAACCTGCTTGAGATTGCCCAAACCGGTACTGAAGAGAGAAGTATAACACATCGTCCCTGGAAAAAAATCCGCCGGGAATTCTGGATCATTGTGTCCATGCTGGGCATAGCCTGGCTCCTGAACACCTCCATTGCCTCGCAGTACCTGCTTCTTGGTCTCTATACCCTGCCTGCTGTTTTTTCCGCCTATTTTTTCGGGCGTCGCCAGTCAGTGTACACGGCCCTTGCCAGTATTCTGCTGGTCATTTTAACCTGTCATTTCAATCCGGAGCGATTCGAGCAGTTCAACCCAACCGGATTAGGTGGAGAAAACCCCTGGTACCATGTCCTCTCCTGGGGGTGTGCGCTGTTGGCCATCGCCTACACAATGGGGACGCTCTATGAGCGCAACAAAAGCAAAGTCCGGGAACTGCGACAGTTTTATCAGGGGTTACTGCTGATTTTGCGGCATTTCATTGTCCAGGATGAAGAACGGGAAAACCACTGTTTCCGGGTCTCCATCTATGCAACGCGTATCGCCGCCTTCATGGGGCTGGATAAAGATGATGTTGAGGATATTCGCCTGGCTGCACTCCTGCATGATCTCAGCCAGTTAAGGATCAATCACCGTGTTCTTCACAAAGCCGCGAGTTTAGCCCTTAAAGAACCACTGACTGACGAAGAGGCGGATCAGCACCTGCACAATGGTCCCCTGGGCCGGATCCTGCCGATTCTGCTCGGCAATAAGGATATCGAGAATGCTGCTGCAGACGAAGAGCCGGCTGACATACCGTTAGGAGCCCGTATCCTTGCCGTTGCCGATGCCTATGATACTATGACCACCGCCTGGTCGGACAGTAACGCTCTGCATCCGCAGGCCGCCAAAAACAACATCATTGCCGGCAGCGGCACCACCTATGATCCAGAGGTTGTCAAAGCCTTTGCGCATCTTTTCAATCGATTTGAGCTGGAATTACCATCTGTTCTTTAGCCAGGCCAGATCACTGCTCCTGGTACCGCTGCGTGCGGAACCGTTCCAGCTGTTTTTGATAGTACACCCTGTTTTCCGGATCCAGACGAATAGCCTTCATCTGGACTGATACGGCCTCCTCGAGCAAACCGTTGGCCCAGCTGGCTGTTGCCAGTGTATCAAGGATGTAACCGTGCTCTTTGATAAGGGCGGCGGTGCGCGCAAGCGTCAATGCCTGCCGGGGGTTGCGAAGGGCATGATCCTGAGCCGTGAGTAACAACCAGGCAAGATTGTTGTTTAGCTCCGCACTCATCGGCGTTACCTTCAATGCCTCTTCATAAGTATGAATAGCCCGCTGCTCCAGTTGACGACTCTGCAGAAAATCACCTAAGTACAAAAGCCACAGGCTGTTTTCCGGTTCCTGTCGTGCCTTCTGCAAAAGCACAGCTTCCGCGTATCGTGTTTCATATCCCTTGGCAAGTTTACTGGAGTCCACCTGCTGCAGTCCCATGATGGCCATTGCCAGAACAGTGCCGTAGACAACCAAGGCAACATGTAATTTATGGGCATGCCGACTGATAAGGCTCCGGTCATGTTCACTGCGTTGCAGAAAGTCGATTCGTTCACCGATCCCGAAATGGTGCCAATTCTTCTCCTCTTTATTACCGCCGCTGAGCAGGGCGATCTTTTCAAAGGCACTGATCAACGGCCATCCGGTGCCCATGGCCTGAAAAACGTACGCGTCAGCCTGCCGTTCAAAATGACGGATGAAATATCCAAAGACGAATCGGAAGTAAAAGAGCATCAAAAGCAACAGCGGCCCGGCCACTGCCACTCCCAGTACGTTTTCAGGGGCGGCCGGGATGTGGGCAAGGAGCTGGTAAAAGACCTCACTGGAGAGAACAAGATAGGGCAGATGTTTGACCACTGCACCGGCAAACAGACTGAACCCCAGAAAAAGCGCCATGTACAACAGCAGATGCCGATGTTTCACATGGCCGATTTCGTGGGCCAAGACACTGTTCAGTTCATCGGCGGTCAATGCCTCCAGCAGAGCAGGCGTAATCAACAGGTAGCGTAATTTCGGAACAACACCCAGTATGGCCGCGGTCAGTACCTGCCCCTCAAAAAGCGGCCACAGATATATATCCGCGGAAAAGCCCAGCCTGGAAGAGAAAGCGTTGAGCCGATCGTTCAGCGGCCCGACCGGCAGAGGTCGACACCCCCAAAGGACTTTGACCAGCGGTGGAAAGGCGAGCATCAGAAAGATGACAAAGGTGACAAAAAAAATAAGATCAGCCCAGGGAGAACGGAACATTTCCGTCAGCTCCGGAAAGGGGAGCATCTGCAGGCCATCAAAGACCAGAGACAAGACCAGCCAGGGGAGCACGATGGGGAGGTTGACTTTACAGTTTGACCAGATAAACCCCATCGTCGTGTACTGTCGCTGAAAGATCTGCTGATAACGCGGCCTGGCAGCTCGCCACATGAGGGCCATCAGCAAAAAAAAGCAGCCCAGACCGGCGATATCGACAAGCACCGGCAGTCGACCCGCAAAGGACAGCGGCTCTAAATAATATTTAAGATCAAGCAGGTAGACCCACGCCACAAAAATTGCAACAGCCAGTATCGACAGCCTTTTTTCAGCCGAAAAGTAACCGGAAGAACTGACGCCGGTCTTTGCAAAAAGACGTGAAGCCGCCTGAGTATATGCCCAGGCAATTGCGACCATCAACACCAGGGTCCACAAAACAGAAAAAGACGGCTGAGCAGCCGCACTGTTCGTGGAGACAGTGAAAATAACGACGAGAAAATAGAAGAGATTATTATAAATCATTCATCGATAGCGCAGCTGTGTTTATAAGATCCTTCTCATTGTCATACAGAAATCAAACCGGAAATCACATCATACACAGTATACATGGCTCACCCGCAACGCCAGAGACTTTGATTTTTTATTCTACCTTGCGTCAATGCGCTCTATTTTCAAATAATGCTCAAAATCTATTGACCTTTTACTGTTCGCTGGTATTATAATGGGTTTATCGTGATACTTGGGCCCATAGCTCAGCTGGCTAGAGCCACCGGCTCATAACCGGTCGGTCCCTGGTTCGAGTCCAGGTGGGCCCACCATTTTATTGAAAACAGCGACAAAACTCACCAAGATTTTTCGCTCTTTGTACATGGCTGACACTTGAAGACATTACGCAGTTTTTGGTTGTCATTACTGACACAACAGCCGCGCATTGCAGAAAATGCCCAAGAAGAGGTACATCTCCATAAAGATGTACCTCTTTTTCATTCCAGAGAATCGGCGTGCCTACGGTCAGAGATCTTTTAACAGCTCTTCAGCAGATTGCCCCGGAAAGTTTAGCAGAGGACTGGGACAACGTTGGTCTTCTTGTCGGAGATCCGAATCAGCAGGTCACGAGTATCCTGCTTGCTCTGGATCCCACCTGCTCGTTAATCGAACAAGCCGTCTCCGACAGCTATGACCTGGTGATCACCCACCATCCTCTCATCTTTCGCCCTCTGCGAGCCATCCGAACCGACACCCCGTCAGGGCGCTTCATTGCCACGGCAACCAGCCACCGGATCGGAGTGATCGCGTGCCACACCAACCTGGATTCCATCCAGGGCGGTGTCAGTGACTACCTTGCGCAATCCCTTGGCTTAAGAGAGACCAGACCGCTCACGATCACCGAAAAAAATTGCGGCTCTGACTGTGGAATCGGACGTATCGGCCACTATGCATCGCCAGTATCTGCCGCAGCATTTCTCGACCAAATAAAGACCGTCTGCAACCCTCCGTGGATTCTGGAAGCCGGTCCTCGCCCAGACAGCGTAACCATCGTTGCCCTGTGCGGTGGCTCCTGTTCCGACCTGGCAGATACCGCCCTGAATGCAGGAGCACATGTTTTTGTGACGGCTGAAGTCAAGCATTCCGTCGCCTGCTGGGCCGCGGACGCCGGACTCTGGTTACTGGATGCCGGTCATTTTGCCACGGAAAATCCGGCCATGCTCTTTTTCCGCGACACCCTTCGCAAAGAGGCTGAAAATCGCGGCTGGAACCTGCAAGTTGATGTGGCATGTCAACAACCGCCGCTTCGCCTTGTATGAGAGATTCAGTGTACCTTTTCAGAAAATACCGATTTTTCACCACCGCATGTCATCTCTATCCTGACCGGTGGTGCACATATCCACCTTCTCCTATTCACCCAACAGACTGACAAAACGAGGAGTTCATCATTGAAAGAGGAAATACTCAAACTCATCAAACTACAGGAGATCGACAGTGAAATCGCCGGATTTGACCATGCGATAGCAAAGCATCGCCTGACTGTTACCAAACGAGAACAGGCAATTGTCGAAAAACAAGAAGCCATCACCCATTTCAAAAACAAGATCCAGTTGCTCAACAAAAAACAGTTGGAAACCAAAATCGAGCATGATGAGGCCGGCGCACGGGTGAAAGATCGCCAGAATAAAATGATGCAGGTACAAACCAGCCGTGAACACCAGGCACTGCTCAAAGAAATCGAGGAAAACAAGCGGATTGCCAAAGAAACCGAGGATCGCATCCTGCAGTTCATTGAACAGATCGAACATCTTGAGCAGGAGGTCACCGGTCTTGAAAATTTATGTTCAACTGAACAGAAACTCCTGAACGAAGAAGTTAAAAACGTTGAACAGGAAATCAGCCGTCTTGAAGCTGCAAAACAATCAATTATCAGCCAACGGAAAACCGAGACATCCAGCCTGAAAGACACCCATCTGAAGCGATACAACCTACTGCTTGTCAAACGCGACGGGCTGGCCGTGGTGGCGATCAATGATAACGTCTGTCAAGGTTGCCATATGACCTTACCTCCACAGCAGGTCATTGAGGTGCGCAAGGCGGAAAAATTCAATCTCTGCCCCACCTGCCAACGCATTCTGTACTATAAAGAGGTTGAGGAGACCGCAGTTGGCGAATAACAGACTGTCGCAAGAGGCCATTGTCCACCGACTGGCAGAGGGTCTGACCGACAACATTTTACAGCAGCTGTTTCCTGAGCACACGCCTCTTGAAATTCGCCGAAGCCTGTGCGGGCAGCTGCCGGAAACGTCATCCGGGGCTGTGAACACGGTTCCTCTTGCGCAGACAGACAAACAATCCATCAACAGGTGCCGGTTGTTCACCGATGGAGCGTCCCGCGGCAATCCGGGCCAGGCCGGTGCCGGTGCGGTGCTGCTGACCGACCAGGGTGAAGAGCTGGCAACCTGTTCCGTCTATCTTGGTATCTGCACAAATAATATTGCAGAATACAAGGCGCTGCTCATCGGGCTTGATGAAGCCCGGCGCTGCGGATGCACAGAGCTTGCTGTTTTTTTAGACTCCGAACTGATTGTCCGTCAGGTACAGGGCCGCTACAAGGTCAAAAGCGAGGCGCTGCTCCCGCTTTTCCACCAGGTACAAAAACGACTGGCCGCGTTCAATCATTGGTCAATCGCACATGTGCCACGAATGAAGAATACACGGGCCGACCAGTTGGCCAATCAGGGAATTGACACAGCTGCAGCATAAATGACGACAGGGCGGCATGGGCCGCCGTCACTGAGTAAGGGGTGAATGCATGGTCGCTCCGGTTCAATCCGGAGAGGAAAGTCCGAACACCGCAGGGCATGGTGGTTCGTAACGCGAACTCCGGGTAACCGGGGGAAAGTGCCACAGAAAATACACCGCCGATGGAATGCGTACGTGTTCACAGGTAAGGTTGAAATGGCGAGGTAAGAGCTCACCGCTCCCGTGGCAACACGGGAGGCAGGGTAAACCCCACCAGGTGCAAGACCAAATAGAGAGACGCTTGAGGGCGGCCCGTCCAAAGTCTCCGGGTAGGTTGCACGAGGTGCCGGGCGACCGGCATCCCAGATAAATGATCATGGTTCGCTCTCGGGCGAAAACAGAATTCGGCTTACAGTTCACCCCTTTTTTTCATGAACAGTGATATATCGCAGCATCCTCATCTCCGGGCAGGGGTCGTCATTCCCGCCGGTGGTACTGGTTCTCGCTTCGGCCATACCCGTCCCAAGCAGTTCCTCGAGCTGGCCGGGAAACCCGTCCTGATCCGTACCTGTCAGGCCTTTCTCGAGCTGGAGAGAATACAGACCGTGGTGGTCGTTGTTCCGGCCGATTATGCAGCGTACACAGACGAGCTGATTCGTACCCATGTTTCTTTGGAGCACCGCTTGCGTCTGCAGATAACAAACGGTGGCTCAACCCGCCAGGAGTCGGTACAGGCGGGTCTGACAATGCTGCCCGTGGAAACTGACCTGGTGCTGGTACACGACGCTGCCCGTCCCCTGGTGGATCGTGAAACCATCCTCCGCTGTCTGGATGGGGCGGTCCGGTTTGGTGCAGCCATTGCTGCCGTTCCGGTCAAAGATACCCTGAAACAGGTGAAAGACGACGGATCCATTGTCAGTACCATCGACCGCAGTCACATCTGGCAGGCACAGACGCCCCAGGCGGCCCGTCGAACACTGCTGGAACAGGCTTTTGCCAGGGCGGCATCGACCGGATTTGTCGGTACCGACGAGGCATCGCTGCTGGAGGCTGCCGGAATTCCTGTACAGGTGGTGGAGGGAAGTGAATACAACAGTAAAATCACACGTCCCGAAGACCTGCAGATGGCTGAAGCACTCCTTATGCAGAGGAACATATGATAAAAATTGGGCATGGTTTTGATGTGCATCGACTGGTGGTCGGCCGGAAACTGATCCTCGGCGGAGTGGACATTGCGTATGAACAGGGGCTGGACGGTCACTCCGATGCCGATGTTGTTGCCCACGCTCTATCCGATGCTCTGTTAGGAGCCCTGGGTGCCGGTGACATCGGCCGTCATTTTCCGGATACCGACCCCCGGTACAGGGGGATTGACAGTTTACTGCTTCTGGCTGAAATACAGCAACTGATTGACCAACAGGGATATCTGCTGAGCAATGCTGATATTACCATCGTTTGTCAGCAACCAAAGCTGGCTCCTTATCTGGAGGCTATGCAGAGCAACTTCGCTCACTGCTGCAGAGTGCAGCCCCAGGCAATCAATATAAAAGCAACCACCACCGAACATCTGGGATACATCGGCCGCGGCGAAGGGATTGCCGCTCACGCTGTTGTCCTGTTGAGGCCTGCTTATGAAAATAAATAGAGAACGGCTGGCAGCCAACTTTATCGAGCTCTGTGAGATCGACAGCCCTTCCCGCCGGGAAGGGCGTATCTCCCGACGTTTACAGCAGATTTTTCAGGAGCTGGAACCTGCTGCAATTATTGAAGATGACTCCGCACCACTGACCGGTTCCGAATGCGGTAATCTGATTATTCGCTTTACAGGTACCCTTGACCTGCCGCCGATTTTTTTCAGTTGCCACATGGATACGGTGGAACCTGCTGACGGGGTTCAGGTCAAACGTGTCGGCGACCTGTTCACCAGTGCTGGTGACACTGTCCTCGGCAGTGATGATAAATCGGGGATTGCCGCCTGTATTGAGGCCATGCGCCTGCTGCGGGAAACCAGGCGACCGTTTCGTCCGGTGGAATTTGTGATCACCACCTGTGAAGAGATCGGCCTGGTGGGTGCCAAAGCTCTGGACCCGAAGCTGATCAACGCCCGGGAAGGATATGCCCTTGATTCCAGCGGCTTTGCCCGTGTCATCACCCATGCACCGGCAGCCAACCGCTTTACCATCACAGTGAACGGGGTGGCAGCCCATGCGGGACTCCATCCGGAATGGGGTGTAAGCGCCCTCATCCTGGCGGCCCGGGCCCTGGCACAAGTTCCATCCGGAAAAATCGACGAAGAGACCACCACGAACTTCGGAACCATCAGCGGGGGAACCGCCTCAAATATTGTGCCGGAAAGCGTTGTGATCGAAGGGGAGGCCCGCAGTCATTCCAAGGAGAAGCTGACACGGGTGACCGAGGAGATCCGTGATATATTCAACAACACCATTGCCGACTGGACAGATTCAACAGGCTCTGCCCAGGGGGAACCTTCAGTGAACTTCGAACTGCGTCAGGACTTCCCGATGATGCAGTTACAACGCGAGGATCCGGTGCTCAAACGGGTGGAGGCGGCAGCCCGTTCCATCCGCATGGAACTTTCCTATGAACGGGCCGGCGGTGGCAGCGATGCCAATATCTTCAACGGTCACGGTCTGGCAACAGCCATTATTGCCACCGGTATGACCAATGTGCATTCCACCAAGGAGCAGGTCGAGCTCCAGGATATGGTCGACCTCACCAGGTTGCTGATCGCCCTGATGACCGAGCCGTCCTGCTGAAACATTTCTAACGGATATGCACCATACCGGGATCAGCGGCACAGACCTCGCCAATCACCTGACATGCCGGATCATATCCCCGTTGCTGCAGGAGGCGATGCAGCTGAACAGCTGCATCGGGTGTCATGGCCAAGACAAGTCCACCAGAGGTCTGCGGATCATAACCGACCATCTCCACCGAATCCATTTCCGCCAGCTCGGAATGAACCCATTGGCGATAAAAGTCTCTATTACGGTACGCTCCTTCAGGGATGATGCCCATATCAACAAAGGGTACAACATCCGGCAGAAGAGGCAGCAGACGCTTATCAATATGTAACGAAACCGCCGATGCCTCTGCCAGCTCATGCAGATGGCCGAAAAGTCCGAACCCGGTGATATCCGTGCAGCCATGCACCTGATCGCGCAGCTCCGGGTTCTCGTCCAGGATCTCCAGGGGCATCCGATTCAGCGTTGCCAGCAGTTCAACCAGCTGCTGTTCAGCCGCCGGGGCGGTAAGGCCGCCCTTGATCGCTGTTGACAGGATACCGGTACCCAGAGGTTTGGTCAGCAGCAAAACATCACCGACCTGCGCGCCGCTGTTGCGTAGCAGACGCTGTGGATGAACAATTCCGGTTACAGCCAGCCCATATTTTAATTCCTGGTCCTCAATGGAATGTCCGCCGACCAGAAGTGCACCGGCCTCACGGATCTTGTCCAGGCCGCCTTCCACAACGCGGCGAACAGTTGCCGGGTCCATTGTTTTGACTGGGCACGCTAAAATGTTCATGCACAGTAAGGGGCGTCCGCCCATGGCATATACATCAGACAGGGAGTTTGCCGCCGCGATCCTGCCGAAATCGTACGGATCATCAACAATCGGGGTGAAAAAATCCACGGTCTGAATCAGGGCGATATCATCGGTGAGACGGTACACACCGGCATCATCGCAGGTTTCCGCACCTACAAGCAAATCGGCGTCAGACGGCAGGTTGAGGCCTCTCAATATCTGGTCCAGGTCCCCTGGACCGAGCTTGGCAGCTCAACCTGCAGCTTTAACAGTACTTGTCAGTTTGACAGATGGAAAATGCATTATACTGTATCAACTTTAAAGATTTGTGTTCACAACAGGAAGACTTATCATAGTACCTGATATTTTCTTGAAAAAAAACGAATAATCTGGTTCAAGATAGACTTCTTCAGATCATGATGGATCATCAACAGGCAGGCACAGGGAAGTGTTCTTTGTGCCTTTCAGTTTTAATGCATCCTTACAATACAACAGGCAACCGACATGAGCAGCCAGGATGTAGAATGGGACTTACCGGCAAAACCACGACACGAATGCGGCATCTGCGGCGTCTTTGGCCATCCTGATGCGGCCAAACTCGTCTATTTCGGCTTGTATGCACTCCAGCATCGGGGGCAGGAAAGTGCCGGTATTGTCTGCAGTGACGGCAAACAGGTCCTGATTCATAAAGATGTTGGTCTGGTTGCCGATGTCTTCACTGAAGAGACGCTGCAACGCCTTTCCGGACACATGGCCACCGGTCATGTCCGCTATTCCACCACCGGTGAAGCCTCCGTCACCAATGCACAACCTTTTCTGGTCACCCATAAAGACATACCGATCTGTGTTGCCCACAACGGTAATTTGGTGAACTCCATTGCCTTACGCCGGCACCTGGAGCAGCAGGGTTCAATTTTCCAAACCACCATGGACAGTGAAATTGTCATTCACCTGATGGCCCGCCACATGGATCGGGGCTTGCTGGAGGCCATCAAGACGACCTTTACCTGCATTCAAGGGGCCTACTCACTTCTGATCATGACCAACGACACCATGATTGCCGTCCGTGATCCCAACGGGTTCCGCCCGCTCTGCCTTGGTGTACTGGAAAACGGCGCCTACGTTGTTGCCTCCGAAACCTGTGCCCTGGACCTGATTGAAGCGGAATATATCCGCGATGTCGAACCGGGAGAGGTCCTGCTCATTAACGCGCAGGGTCTGACCTCCTCCTTTCCATGGGCGCCGGCCCGAAAAAGTTACTGTATCTTCGAACATGTCTACTTTGCCCGGCCCGACAGCGATGTCTTTGGTTTTAATGTGTACAGTGCCCGCAAGCGGATGGGAGAGATCCTGGCCAAAGAGGCAAAAATCGATGCAGACTTTGTCATGCCCTTTCCAGATTCCGGTAACTATGCCGCCATCGGGTATTCCAACGCTTCGGGTATTCCCATGGAGATGGGGGTCATTCGCAACCACTATGTCGGCAGGACCTTTATCCAGCCGACTCAATCAATGCGCGATTTCTCGGTCCGGGTGAAACTCAACCCTGTTCGCGCTCTGCTGACCGGAAAACGGGTAATCATTGTTGAAGATTCAATCGTCCGGGGTACCACCGGACGCAGCCGGGTACAGTCACTACGGAGGGCCGGGGCCACAGAGGTGCATATGGTTGTGAGTTGCCCACCCACCCGTCATGCCTGCTATTACGGCATTGATTTCCCTACCAAGTCACAGCTGATTGCCGCTGACAACACCGTTGAGGGAGTGCGTGATTACCTCGGGCTTGATTCGCTCCATTATCTCAGCCTTGAAGGGATGGTGGAGGCAACAGGACTGCCCCGTGACCACTTCTGCCTGGCCTGTTTCACCGGAGAATATCCGGTTGAACCGGAACCGGCCTTTACCAAGGAGGTGTTTTCCGACTGCGGTTGTTGAAAACACAGTCAACATCAGCAACACTGCAGCATACGGCCGGCCGCTCCGTCAGCATTGCCAACCGGACAGGTTGGCCGCAGAGTAGAAGAGTCTCAGCGGGAACAGCGGGATGCGAGATGAGCGCACAGGGTGACAAACGTCTGTCCACTGGCCTCTTCCAGGGCCAGGGCCAGCTCCCGGGCCAGGAGGTATCGACTCTGAACAGCCTCCTGGGCATCGGGATCATCTTTATAGAGTGCACTTTTTTCACCAAAACGCTGATCAAGGGTAACCAGCCTGCCCCCCTTGGCCAACTTGTCGGCAAGGTGCACCAGCTCACGTTCAGTAAGTGGGTCACCGGGATGCCAGTCAAGGTCCTTATGTGCGGCAACAATGCATGCCGCCCGTGGAAAACCAAGGCCATCCAGCCATCTGCCGCCGGTTTCTTCATGGTGTTCCTGCCCCTTGGCCACATCATGCAACCAGCCCGCGACTCGGCAGAGGTCAACACACAGCCCCGCATCTCTGTACACGTTGATTGCCTCTGCAAAACCAGCAGCCAACTCCCCCACCAGATGCCCATGTGCAACACCTTTTGGCGGCATGGGATAAATATGCTCCAGGATAACCGCACCCTCTTCCAGGGTGGGATAGTCACGTCTGGGAAAACGCTCGCAGCATGCAGCGTAGGATTCCGGTGTGTCCATGTCAAACAGGATGTTGGCGTCAGGGACCTTCACCGACACAACCTGCTCAGGCTGCATGCGCTCGTGACGTTCCAGCAGGGGCCGCAAGCCGCCGGGAGCAGAGGCAGCACGCACCAGATCCCGTAACAGTGCTGTTGCAATGAGCAGAGGATGGCCGCGCTGATCGTTAAACTCCGGATGAACAACCTGTACACCGGTTCGACCTTGCAGGGCCTGCTGCATGAGATACAGAGTACCGCTGCGGATAAGCGGAATGTCCACCGGCAGCAGGGCAATATACTCTGCCTCCCCCAGCTGCTGCGCGCCACAACGGATGGAGCTGAACATCCCGTCGGCAAAGTCGGCATTCAATACCGCCCGGGCACCGTGGGCAACCGCCTCGGCGGCGACCTCGCTCCCCCGATAACCGGCTACCACCATAATATCCTGGATACCGCTCTTTCGAAGCGTATCAATGCACTGACCCAAGACCGACGTTTCACCCAGCGGCAGAAGCGGTTTAAGTGCCTGCATGCGCGACGAAAAACCGGCCGCCAGGATGAGTCCGCTTAAGCGAGGTGCCATGCGCGTCGACCGGTGGCTCGTTGGTAGATCAGCTCACCGACAATGGAGACCGCAATCTCCTCCGGAGTGTCGGCCTCTATAGCCATGCCGATGGGACAGCGTACCTGTCCCAACTGGGCCTCGGTGACCCCCTTGTCCAGAAGCTGTGTATAGATGGTGTTACGCTTGCGACGGCTCCCGATCATGCCGATGTACCCGGCCCTGGTCTGCAGCGTCTGTTCCAGCACCTCCATATCATGCAGATGGCCGCGGGTAACGATAACCACATAGGTGTCGCTGTCTATATCCAGACCGTCCAGACAGCCGGCAAAGGTTGAAAGGAGTTGGATGGTGGTGGCCTGGGGAAAACGCTCTTTATTGGCAAACTCTTCCCGGTCATCCATCACTGTTACCTGAAAACCAACCCGGGCTGCAGCCTCAGCAGTACAGGCGGCAACATGACCGGCACCGACAAGCACCAGATGACCACCGGTTGCAAAGGAAGAGAGCAGATACTGTTCTCCTTCACAGTCAACACAGGCGGCTCCGGACAGGATGGCGGCGGTCTGCCTGCAAAGCGAAGCAACAGCAGACGGGAGATCTTCCCGATTCACCCGTCCCTTGTGGTCAACAAAAAAACGAGGCTGTTCCCCGTTGATACTGCTGACTAAAATAACCCTGCGACCGGCATGGAGCTCTTTTTCCAGCTGCTGGAAAACAGCCATGTTTTCCGATGAAGGCGCAATATACTCCAGATACAGATCCATTGTCCCGCCACAGATCATATCAGAAACCGCAGCCTCGGAATTCGAAAGATCAAAACGTTTATGCGCGCTCTTTTTCTGAAGAAGACAGGAAGCAGCTTCACGGATAGCTGTTGCTTCAACGAGGCCCCCGCCGATGGTTCCGAAGATACTCCCACCTTCATGGACGATCATCTTTGTACCGGCAATTCTGGGCGTGGATCCTGACTGGCTCCCAACGGTCGCCAGCACACAGGACCTGTTATCGGCAAGGGTTGAGCAGAGATGACGAACAAGCCGTTTCATGACAAACAAACTCCCTTTGATCAAATAGTTGACGTTTTCCCTGATGCAGCCGCCGGTATCCGGAATCATGCTCAACCTGAACGTGTACCCCACACAGCTGCGGTTGTCCGGCAAGAAGCCGACCGGCCGCCTCCACGGTTGCATCTTCATGACCCGGCAGACACTGTAAGGTGAGGCACAGTCTGTCCTGGCCTGCATTTTCATCGATGGCAGCACTGAAATCGATCAAACCGGGCAGACCAAAGAGCACTTCGTCCAAGGTCGGCAGATCGATCCAGGCCCCGCTGCGCAACTTCCTCTGCAGGGAAATCCTTCCCTTCACCTTGTCAAGCCTGCGGATGGTACTGCCACAGGGACAGGTGCCGACGAGCAGCCGACCAAGATCTCCGGTCTGGTAGCGCACAAGCGGCATTGCCCGTCGTTGCAGGGTTGTCAGCACAATTTCACCCCACCGGCCATCAGCCAGCGGATAACCGGTCTTCGGATCAATGACCTCGATCAGCAGATCGGTTTCGCGGATATGCATCCCGCAGTGCATGGCACAATCAACCGCTCCCCCCAGACCACTCTCCACAGTGCCGTAATGGCTGAACACCTCGCAACCAAAGGAGGCTGCCAGGGCGGTACTGACTGACTTCGGGATATAGTCGGAACAGAGCAGCACGGAACGGATCATCGGCAGTTCCATCTTCCGGGCCTCGGCGACACGGGCCACGGCCAGCAGCTGTATGGGAAAACCGATCAGCACATCGAATCTTCCGGCAACAAGCTGTCTCGCCACGGCAACCGGGTCGCTGACCAGACCAAGAATCTCGCTGCGCACATCCATGGCCTGCAGGGCACCGGCAAGGAGATACCCCGTGGAATCCGGAGTCGCTCCAGGCAGTAGAATGGCCGCCTTTTGCCCTGGTTCTGCTAAATTACCCATACCGATACGAAAAAACAGGCGGGTTCGCTCCAAGTCGTCCTCAGTGAAAAAAAGGCGTTTGGCCGCACCCGTTGTACCGGAGCTTGGAAGTGAGATAATTCTGGCCACCTCATCCTGACTGACGCACAGCATATGGTGCCCCTGTTCACGCAGTTCGGTCTCGCTTGTCAGCGGCAGAGCCGACAGTCCATCCAGACTGCTGATCGTCTGATTGTCGAACTCGGCCAGCTTTGAGCGATAAAAAGGTGAGCGTAACCGACAGTACTCCACCAGTTGGTACAGAGCTTCCGCCTGATAGGATTCAATCGCGGCACGTGAAAGAGGTCGGCCGGCAGTGCCGATGTCATGCTGGAGAAGGGTTTCCAGTGTTGTTATCCGCATGTTTCCACCCTCCGCGGATACAGTGACCGGCCCGAGGCTGAGGTCAGGTTATAGGCACAAAAAGGGATCAGCCGGTTATCCGGCGTTGCCACATGGATGCAGCAGCCCCGGAGTCGCTCCAGGTCAAGATTCCATACATCCTGAAACGCCATGGCAGAAATGGAAAAGGTATGGGTGCGGGCACGGGCAAGAAATCGGTCAAAATCATCCTGTACGGTTGCATCGGCAGCTGCGCCCTGCTTGGCGGTGACAGCGGCCATCGGCAGGCTCCACTGTCTGGCTGTCGTGCGCACACTCTGCTCCCGGCCGGCTCGGGCTGTCGGCAGGAAGCCGGAGCGGTTGCCGTCGCAGCAGGATGAGCCGCTGTTGATCGAGGTGAGCCGGCCACTCTCTTCAACCAGAAACATGCCGTGGAACGAGCACAGGGCATGCTCACACCCTGGTGGCGCGAAATAACGGGCATCAATCATCCCGCCGCTTTGACGGGCGATGCACTGGATAACCTCGGGCAGGGTGATCCGTTTGCTGTCTGCCGGACCGGCGTGCGGATAACGACCAAAATAGCTGATCGGCTGAAAGTGGACGCCACGAACCGTTGGTGCCTGCGAAACACCGTAGCTGATGATAGCGTAAATTTCCTCGGTATTGACCCCCGGCACCAGGGTGGCCACCAGAACAACACCAAGACCGGCAACAGCACAGTGGTTTATGGCACGCTCTTTTATCCCGCACAAATCGCGCCCTCGCAGGCTCTGATGAGCGCGGCTGGAGACACCGTCGAACTGCAGGAACACGGAGCTCAGTCCCGCCTCTTTCAACGATGCAGCATAGGTCGGATCAGCAGCCAATCTGAGGCCGTTGGTATTCAGCTGGATAAAGGTGAACCCCTTTCGCCTCCCCAATCGAATAATATCAGCCAGATCGTCGCGCACCGTGGGTTCGCCTCCGGAAAGCTGAATATTGCAGACTCCTGAAGCAGCAAGAACCGTCTCGAACATTGCCTCAATCTGTGCAAGTGAGAGATCCGGGGCAGGATCAGCACCCGCATCGGCAAAGCAGACCGGACAGGCAAGGTTACAGCGGCTGGTCACCTCAAGCAGTGCTGTGCAGGTGTGTTGCCCGTGGGCGGGACAGAGGCCACAGTCAAAAGGGCACCCATGCTCAACCGTGGTGAGCGGGTGCTGGAGGGTCGATGGAATTTTAGACCGCTGCCAACCGGCAAAGGACGGTTCCCCCCGCCAGATCGGTGTACGAAACCGTCCGTGTTCCGGACACTCTTTCACCAGAAAAACCGTTTCCTGCTCCTGCTGCCGGTATGCCGTGATACGACGGCAGCAGACCGGACAGAGGCTTATGGTATGGCCAAGATCATCCATGCGATTTAAAAAGAACCTCCAGCCTGTTCTTTGGGCTGGCTGGGGTCGATATTATTTTCAGCAAGGAGCTGGATAATCATTTCCCGGGAACGGAGCATGATGTTGCCGCATACCTGAGGCTGTATACCACCGTTATGGGCAACAATGTCCTCGCAGCGTATGCCGCCCCATGTTGTGGATGTTCCTTTGAACCACTCCATAAACTGATCAACAAGGATCGGATAACAGGGCAGCATCTCTTCCGTCACGCTGCCTTTGGCGGCATAGAGTGCCAGAACACATACCGCACCGCTCGCCACGCCGCACAGACCACCCTCGCCTGCTCCCTCGCACAATCCG
Organism: Desulfobulbus oligotrophicus; assembly: GCF_016446285.1. Taxonomy (NCBI): domain Bacteria; kingdom Pseudomonadati; phylum Thermodesulfobacteriota; class Desulfobulbia; order Desulfobulbales; family Desulfobulbaceae; genus Desulfobulbus; species Desulfobulbus oligotrophicus. The sequence goes on along the minus strand of NZ_CP054140.1, from coordinate 1,071,252 downwards.
GCCATGGAACGCACCAGAGGGACGTTTTCCTCACCCATATCATCCAGAGCCAGCCGGACCATGATCTGACTGCAGCACAGTCCTTCACCAACGAGCTGCAGAATACGAAGCTCTTCTTCCATACCGTTTACCTCTTCTGTGCAACAAGGGCATAGTAGCCGAGCTTTACCCCTGTACGTGTGCAATCGTGTGTGCATTGCCCGGTCGCCTGTCCCAGGATCACATTCCAGAATGCACCAAGGCTGCCGTAATCAAAGATAATCTGACCGGCCAGCTGTTTAAGTATGTCCGTACATTCCCAGAAATGGAGCAGCTCAAAATCCGCTGCCCTGAGAGCTTGCGTCATCATGGCCAGGGTTACGGTACTGTTGACACAGCTCGTTGCCCGGGGAGATGTTGAGAATCGCCCTTTTTCGTGCGCATAGACGTCACTGAGCAGCAACACGCCTCCAGATCGGAGCACCCGGTGCATTTCACGTATGACCAGGTGGACATCACCGGTGAGAGAGAGCACGCATTCACAGACAACACCTGCAAACGAACCGTCAATACACGGCAGAGCCTGTGCCGTTGCCTGCAGAAGAGTCGCCTGCGGCGCTCTTCGGCCGGCCTGAGCAAGCAGGAGAGGCGAAGGATCTATACCAACCGCGACAAGACGATAAACCCGAATCAGCAGTTCCAGGGAAAATCCGGAACCGCACCCCAGATCAAGGACGGTGGCACCGGGTGCCAGGCCGCTGTGGTGCAGCAGCTTTCCGGTCAACTCCAGCCCGCCGGGGCGTAGCGGACCACCGGTTATTGCGGCAAGCTCCTCCCGTTCATACAGGGGTTGCACGATCCTCTTTTCAGAAACGCGATGGGCCCACATTGCTTACTTGTCTTCCAGGAGCTGTTCAACCTCCAGCATCTTACCCATGGCAAGATTTTCCGGAACAAGGATAAAATTACAGGCCGGACAGACCATCAGCTCAACATTGAACACCGCATTCAGATAGGTGACCTTGACTTTGGCCGGCTGCAACGGTTGATCACAGGCGGCACAACGCCACTCTGTTGCCTCGGCAAAGGAAAACGTGCTCATGCCCTGTCCTCCGGTAACTGCATACGGTGGCTGTATCCCCTGTGCAGGAAATAGCCGTCAGATATGGGTTCATACTCGGCCCAGTAGGTGACCACAGCCGGCTTGAATGCTGCCAATCGTCGCCCATTGGCCGGATTGTGCAGATAACGACCTGTTGTTTCAGCATGATGGATAACCTTTTGTATATCTTCCATCAGGATAAGCCGTTCATTTAAAAGAGCCCACGTCTCATCATCCGCTTCCAGCCGTATTGCCCGATGTGGAGCCGGTGATCCGATCGGATCCTGCCATAATGTGCTCTGCAGGCGGGATTTAAGCCGGGAACGATGTTCGTGCCGTCCTGAAAGCCCCACCTTGGCGCGGACAAGGGGATTTTTCTCCGGATCTGCAAACAGATAGTCCAGGAGATGAGCGATATGCGTCTCCGTACCCACAAGATTTTCCCGACACATGGCACAGTAGACAAGCCCTGTCTCTGTTGTGGACCGACTGACCTTGAGCGTCGCCACTTTTTCGCCAAGCGGCTGGTTGGCGAATTGCAGCAACCCGCCATACCCGCAGCAGTCCGCTAATTCAGCTCCGATTGTCGTTTCAGCAACAGGAAGTCCGATCTTGCCGCATATACTCCGCACGCTGGCCCGCACCCCCTCCTGATAGCGTGCAGTGCAGGGGTCGTGCACTGTTAACGGCGACTCAGGGAGATCAAAGAGCACCTCCGGTAAAGGCAGCTCGTCAAGCATCTCCCACAGGGAAACCACTGTCAGCTCCGGGGCATATTTGCCAAAAGCGGCCAGACAGGAGGAACAGGCGACAATCAGGGTTGGATTGCCCATCTGCCTGATCTGCGCGGTGAGGTCAGCAAGGACATCGGTAAAAAGAGCCGACTGCCCTGCCCAATCGGCAGGCGCTCCGCAGCAGCTGAGAAAAAGCCCGACCCCCTCTTCCAGGTGCTGCGTCAAAAAGATGTAGGTCCGCTCCACTGTATCCGGATAGGTTCCGGTTAACTGGCAGCCCGGGAAAAAAAGATACCTGCTCGCGGTTGTACCCGGCTGATGACGGATCAGTGCACAGTTCTCGCCAAGGGTATAGTGCATCTCCTCCAGCGCAAAAGAATGAGCCGAGGGAGGCATATGACCGCTTGCCACCATCTCCTGACGAGCGGCATGGCAGGCCGAGGCAACCGGAAAATCATAGGGGCAGATAACAGTGCATTGCCAGCAGAGGCTGCATGAGTTAGTCAGCTTGTTGGCACTGCGGTTTCCCTGGACAATGGAGAGATTGTTATAGATTTTGCGTACCAGAGTTTTGGGATACTCCTTATACTCCTGCAGATAAGCGCACTTCTTAACGCATTCCAGACACTCGCAGTAGATGCAGCGGGCCGCCTCCCGCTGGGCTTCCTCAGCGGTGTAACCGGCAATCGGGTTGTCCGGCACTATTTCAGAGGCAGGAGGAATACCCTCGGTCACTGTATACATCCGGGTCGGACAGGCCCCCTCCTTCTCACGTTCTGCAGTTAACGACACACCCTGCAGGTAACGCTCCATGGAAAGAGCGGCCCGCCGGCCGTTTTCCGCCTGATGCATGATGGAGAAAGGTTTGCCGTCTTCAACACCGCCGCCGCCAAAGCAGCCGTCCCTCTCCAGGGCAAGTGAGATCGGATCAGGCGTGCCGGGGATAAAAGGCAGGTGATCAATAGTAAAATCATCCCAATCAAAATAGAGAACATCGTATTTATCAAGAAGAGCGGCGACCGTTTGCCTGTCCAGCGAGGCACCTGTTACAATCTCCGCTCCATACCTTTTGAGGGTGGCTTCCGCCTGATCAAACACCTCGGGAGGAAGCAGCGAACCAGCCCGGTCCGGCAGCGAGCCGCCAAGACGTGTTCGTGCGGTGATTAACGTGGCCGGTCGGCCTTTACGGCTCAGGTCAAGTGCTGCCGTCATGCCGGAAAACCCGGCTCCAAGTACGGCTACCGCACCACCCTTGACAGGTAGCTTCGGCGGCTTAAGTACAGTGTCGGTAACGCTGACACAGTATCGTTCCAATGGACCGATCCACAGTGGATCGCCGATTTCACCACGTTTGCAGAAAGGGTGGCAGGGCTGATCGCAGATACGTCCGAGAATCTCCGGAAAAGGCATGGTCCGATCGAGGATCTTTCTGGCCTCACGCAGTTCACCTCTGGTCAGCAATGCCATCAATCCACGGGCATCAACGTGGATAGGGCAGGATGCCGTACAAAACGGCATCTCTTCCTGAATACAACGGGCCTCAAGTGCTCTGAGTTGCGATTGATCCATGGTGAGTATTGTCCATTAAAAAAAAGCCTGTCTGTTTTTTGTCATCGGGGATGGTTGGGATACGCTCACCACCATCAGGATGTTGGGCTGTACTCCTCCTCTCCAAACAAAATACCAGACAGGCTGAAAGACTGCATGTATATCGGGGCGGTCACATTCTCCGCCCCGACAGGTACACGTGCCAAGCCGCTTATTTGGGCATGGCGGCCAACACTTTTTCAGGAAGAGCCGGGAGATGACGAACACGAGCACCACATGCATTGTAGATAGCGTTTATAACCGCGGCATGCGGGCAGGTAAGGGGCAGCTCACCACTTCCTGATGCACCGAAGGGACCATCCGGCCTGGGTGTTTCCACGTAGATAATTTCCATATCATCGGGAATCTGTTTGATGTACGGGAAGCCGGCACCTGCGAGTGTTGAATGTTTTTTGATATCTTCAAAGTCCTCGGTGAGCGCCAACCCGATCCCCTGGGCCAGACCGCCATAAATCTGCCCATCCACCACCAGTTTGTTGGCAATTTTACCGGCGTCGGCAACACAGATCATCTTCTCCACGGTGGTCTTACCGGTGGCAACCTCTACAGCCACCTCAGCCTGGAACAGAGCGTACATATAACAACTAAAGGGGTTGCCCTGTCCGTTTTCATCACAGTCCGTCCCAGGAGAGGTCCACTTGCCAACAACCTTGGTCGGGATCTTGTCAGCCATCATCTCATCGTAACTGCGAAAATATCCATTCGGCTTTCTCATGGCATTCAGCAGCTCTTCACAGGCAATTCGGGTCGCCTGCCCGGTCATAACCTGGCTGCGGCTACCACCTGCCGGTCCTGAGTTGGGACAGAATTCGGTATCGTTTAATACCAGTCTGATCTTTTCCGGACCGATCCCCAAAGGTCGCAGTGCTTCGTGAGCCGTGGCCAGGGTTCCCATATCAGCCCCCTGCCCATGATCTTCCCAGGTGTTAAAGATGGTAACAGTGCCGTCGGCATTCAGCTCTGCATAGGCCTCTGAGGTGTCCGGACCGTCAAGCCCTGCGCCGTACACGCCCAGCGAGATACCGACACCGCGTTTTACCTCTGCAGTTGATTCAGCCGCGACTCGTTTTTTGGCCTCTTCGTACCTGGGACGTAACTTATCAAGCATTTCAGGAAGAGAATAGACCTCCGGATCCTGCCCTGTCGGGGTCGTCGCTCCTTCCCGGTAGCAGTTCTTGTACCGCAACTCAAGCGGATCCATATTCAACTTCTCGGCCAGCTCATCCATCAGTACCTCAGAGGCAAATTCAGCCTGTGGTGAACCATAACCGCGGAAAGCCGAACCCCAGGCGTGGTTGGTGCACACGGTGCGTCCTTCGCCCCGGATGTTTTTTATATCGTAACCGGCACCGATAAACTGGGCCCCCCGCAGGGTGAGCAGATCACCAAACTCTGAATACGGTCCATGATCCACAGACCAATCGGTTTCCATACCCAGCAGCGCGCCGTCCTTGCTTGCCGCCATGCGTACATTCATAAAAAACGGTGAACGCTTGCCGGTATAGGTCTGCTGCTGGAAGTAGTTGTAACACAGGTAAACCGGTCGCTCAGTGGCCATGGCAGCCGCACCGACCAGGGCCTCCATGGTGGGGCTGAACTTGTAGCCAAAGGTACCACCGGTGTTGTTCTGTACCAGAATCAGGTTTTCCGGCTCAACCCCAAGCCCCGGTGCGATCATGTAGAGGTGCAGATGCAGACCGATGGATTTGGAGTGAATAACCAGCTTACCCTCGTCGTTGTGATAGGCAAACCCGACATCCGGTTCAATGGGCATATGCGGCTGACGGCCCACATAATAATCGCCTTCAGCAACCACATCCGCCTTGTCAAAAACAGGCTTGGTGTCCTCTCCCTTGGCAATCTTCTGGATGAAGTACACGTTGGGGGTTCCGGGGTGAATTTCAATAGCATCGGGCTCCATGGCTGCCGGTGCGCTCATGTAGGCCGGCAACTCCTCCAGCTCGACCTTGACCTTTGCAGCAGCTGCCTTGGCATTCTTCTCGGTATCGGCACAGACAATGGCAATGGCATCACCGAACTGAAACACCTTGGTATCACACAGAATAGGCCGGTCCCAGCCATCACCTTTATTGGTCGGGAAAGTGATGAGCCCTGTAATCCGGTTTTTCCCCTTGATATCCTTGGCCGTCACCACCTTGAAGACACCGGGCATTTTTTCGGCTTCGCTGGTGTCTACTGAAAGGATATTGGCATGGGAGACCTCTGCCTGAACAAGCGCGAGCTGCAAAGTACCCTCCGGCAAACGCTGAGCAGCATCGGCACCGAAATCCCAGGTGCCGGTGACCTTGGCCACCGCACTCGGCCTAGGCATGGATCCACCAAAGACCTTACCGTCTGCCGGCAGTTTGTACACCAGATCCTGCATGCTTATTTTACCCTGCAGCACCTTGGCAGCGTCTCGCACTGAATCCACCAGTTGCTTGTAGCCGGTACAGCGACAGGCGTTGCGGTACCTTTGAAACCAGTCGCGAATGTCCTCTCTGGAGGGGTCAGGGTTCTGATCCAGCAGGGCCTTGCCGGAAACAATAAAACCAGGGGTACAAAAACCGCACTGAGCACCACCATGGATCATCCAGGCCAGCTGCAGGGCATGCAGATCCGAAGGGGTGCCGACCCCCTCTATGGTGGTGATAGCCGCTCCCTCTGGAACCCGGCTCATCTTGGTGACACAGGAACGAATCAGCCTGCCGTCCATGATGATGTTACAGGCACCACACTGTCCCTGGCCACAGCCGACTTTGGTCCCGGTGAGGTGCAGACTCTTTCTGATAACATCAGACAACAGGTCAGACTCTTCTGCAAACACCGTCCGCTCGATACCGTTTACAAGCAATTTCCGTTTAATCATGCGCTCCTCCTCAGTGCAAGTGGTCTCGATGACTCTCTCGTACAATAAAAATAATACCTACATTTTATAACCCGACCCGTTAAAAAAACCAACCGGCCCGGTGCTCATACCCCCTGCCGGTGATACCTGTCCGTACAGTTGGCTTTCTGTCTTGTAAAATAGTATACGGGGCAGAAAACATCCTGCCCCGTTTCACCCTTCCGGGTCTTTGTCCAGTTCCTCATCGTGCCCACGACACAGACGGGGGGATGACCACAGCCTGCGCTCTTATACAAAGAGGGAGCGATACAACATCCTCTTACAGAGCTGCAGTATAGATGGCCTTTACATCCACATCTTTCGGGCAGCGCGGGTTGGTCAGACCGCAGGCATCCTTTTGGGCGTTGGCGACCATGGTATCGATATCCGAGGCCTTCACTTCTTTACCATATCGCTTACCAAGTTCGACCAGACCAGCCGGGATGCCGATATCGGCCGACAGTTTCTTGATGGCCACCAATGCCAACTCAGCAGCATCTCGAGGTGCAAGACCAGCTGTATTTTCTCCCATCAACTCAGCGATTTTAATGAAGCGGTCCATCTTGGCTATCAGGTTAAAGCGCTCAACGTGCGGCAGCAGAATAGCGTTGCATTCACCGTGGGGCAGGTCATAAAAGCCTCCCAACTGATGCGCCATGGCGTGCACGTGGCCAAGGCTTGCATTATTAAAGGCCATACCTGCAAGATACTGCGCAAAACACATCCCTTCCCGAGCCTCGATGTCCTGGCCGTTGGCTACTGCGGGGCGCAGGTGCTTGGCAATCAACTCGATGGCTTTTTCCGCAGCAGAGTCGGTCATCGGTGTGGCAATGGTGGATACATAGGCCTCCACAGCATGGGTTAAAGCATCCATGCCTGTAGCTGCGGTGAGCGCAGGCGGCATCCCCATCATCAGAAACGAGTCATCTCCGAGGCGGTACCGGCTGTGGTGTTCACCGCCACATACGGAGGCATGGGTTTGGTTGATTTATCAACACCCTCATAGTCATGAATCTTGCCGCCGTTGGCAATCACCAGACCGACGCCTTTGCCACAATCATGAGAAGAACCGCCGCCCAGGGTGATCAGGCTGTCACAGTTATTCTTTTTGTATACGTCAACGCCGTCGTGCACGTTCTTATCGGTGGGGTTTGGAATGGTCTCATCAAAAACCACATACTGCATCTTCGCATCATCAAGCAGATCAGTGATTTGCTTGGTTATTCCTGCACTGGTGATCCCCTTATCAGTAACAATCAATGGTTTGGTGCCGCCGATCGCTCTGATCTTCTCAGGAATCTGTTTCGCTGCGCCGATACCGATCAATGTTACGCTAGGAATAAAGTATCCGTATACCTGCTCTCGTACCGCCATGATATCCCCCTTCAAAAAATGGTTACTTTCAACTCTTCTGCATGCATGCAATACGCTTAATGCAGTAGCACTTCCCATGCCAGAATAAATGTTCTATATTTTCAGTATGTTAGCAAAATGAGCCCATCCGCTCTTCTGACAGATCATCCCGATCATCGTGGCCAATGGAGACAATAACGCTGTAAATGGGGAAAAGATCTCAATAAAAAGAGAACTTAGAGCAGTCGGGTCAATATGACCCTGAACAGTTCACGAATGGGTCATGTTGACCCGGAAAAAACAATGCCTGCAGAATTTCGAGCTAACGGCTCTGGTGAAGATACAACCTTAACTGATGGAATACTGCTGCAGTTTACGGTACAGGGTTTTACGACTGATTCCTAAAACTTCCGCAGTTTTTTGACGGTTGCCGCCATGGGCATTCAGTAATTTGAGAATATGCTGTTTTTCAATGGACTCCAGGGAAAGAGCACTCCCTTCGGTCTCCGCCGATTCAATCAACTCTCCCGGCAGACAGCGTTCAGTGATCATACCGTTTTCCGCAAGAATGATGGAACGTTCGATCACGTTGCGCAGCTCCCGGATATTGCCGGGCCAGTTGTAGTTGAGGATACAATCCATGGCACTGTCAACCACACGATAACGAATCTGGTCGGTCCCGAGGGTTGCCAGAAAATAATCAACCAGAAGCGGAATATCCTCCTTCCGTCGTCTGAGAGAAGGGACATGAATATTAAAGGCGTTGATCCGGTGAAACAACGCCTCATTGAAACGCCCCTGCTCCACCTCTTCCTGCAGGTGACGGTTCGTGGCAAAAACAAACCGGATATCAACGGTTCGTTCCTCTTTTTCCCCCACCCGACGATAACTGCCGGTTTCCAGGACCCTGAGCAACGAGGCCTGCACCTCAAGGGGCAACTCACCGATTTCGTCAAGAAACAGCGTACTGCCGTGCGCAAAGGACAACAGTCCCTCCTGTGACACATCGGCACCGGTAAACGCTCCTTTAACATGCCCGAACAACTCGCTGCGCGCCAGTTCCTTTTGCAAAGAGGCGCAGTTTTTTACCACCATGGGGCTTACAGACAGGGGAGAACCCTGATGAATAGCACGTGCCACCACATCTTTGCCAACACCGGACTCTCCGGTAATCAACACGGGAATTTTTGCCGGGGCGACCTTCTTGATGAGAAACTGAATTTCGCTGATAATCTGCGAGTTGCCGATAAATCGCACTGACTGCAAACTGTTGTCCGCATTATGTCGCAAGCGATCGTTTTCGCGAGCCAGCTGTACCCGGTGATGTGCCCTTTCAACGAGCAGATCGAGCCGATCCAGATGAAACGGTTTGCGGATGAAATCATAGGCGCCAAGCTTCATGGCCTCTACGGCAATATCGATATCACCATGACCGGTCACCATGATGACTTCGGTATGCGGAGCCAGTTCCCGGGTCTGAATCAGCAAGTCCAGGCCCGATACATCCGGCAGGCGCAGATCCATAAGAATCACATCAAACCAATGACTTCGCATCGTCGTTAAGGCCGAGACAGCATCGGCGGCGGTTGTGATCGCTCGTCTCTCATTGGACAACTCTTTCTCCAAAAGACGCCTGATGGACTCCTCATCGTCAATCACCAGCACTGAGTATGCCTGCTGCTGCATCAGCTTTATGCTCCTGCCGGAAAGGTAATGGTAAACGTTGAACCTGTCCCTTCCACGCTGGTAACAAAGATCCTTCCTCCATGCTGTTTAACGATAGTGTAGCAGGTGGACAAGCCGATGCCGATGCCTTTACCGACAGCTTTTGTCGTAAAAAAAGGCTCAAAAAGCTTTTCTTTCAGTTCCTCAGGAATACCGCAGCCACTGTCCTCGATCACCAACTCGCTGCCGACATCACCGGCACGAGTGGTGATCTGCACGACTCCCTCACCCTCTATGGCGTCAAAGGCGTTGGTCAACAGATTTATAATAACCTGTTTCAACTGTGACTCATCACCTTCTATAAAAATAGTGCGATTACTTAACGTGGTGTTTACCGTCACCCGGGACCGTTCTTTTAACCATGGTTTAAGGATAAAAAGTGTGTCAACGACACACTGGTTCAGGTCAAGAGGAGCCATGCCGGAGCTGACCGGCCGGCTGAAGGTGAGCAGCGTCTGCACAATGTCCCGACAGCGCATACACTCCTGCATGATTGTATCGGTATATTCACAAAAATCATCGTAGACGGCACTGTCGATCTTTTCTTCAAGACGATCCAGCCTCTTTTTAAGCCCCTGGGCAAACCCGTGTATCGCTGTTAAAGGGTTGTTGATTTCATGCGCTACCCCGGCTGCCAGCACGCCGACGGTTGCCATCTTCTCGGCCTGATAAAACTGCGCCTGAAACTTCTTTTCCAGGGTCACATCCCGTTTAAACAGCAGGACCTGTCGCTCCCCGAACCGGCCGATTTTCAGGGGAGAGGCGACAATTTCATAGTGTTTGAACTCACCTTTTATCTTTATAATACACAGATCCTTGACCACTTCGTCCCGATCCAGCGCCTGTAAAACAGGACAATGCTCACAGGGTTCCTGTTGTCCTCGAAAGATATCGAAACAGTGTCGACCAACAGGGTATTCATAGGGAAACCATTCCATGAAAACATGATTCACCCGCTGGATAATCAACCGATCCGACAGTACTACCATAAGATCAGTAATCCCATCGAGAAGCGCTTGATTTTCTTTTCGTTTTTCCTCCAGTTCTCGGTTGGAATTCTTCAGCAGCTCGATCTTGGTCTGCACTTCCTGATAAAAGCCGACCTTGCAATGCTCAATGCCGATAAGATCTGCCAGGGTGGTTATGTGACGCATCACCACACCTCGTCCAGAATCTGCATAAACTCTCTCTGGGTAGCCGGTTTAGGATTGGTCAGATTGCAGGCATCCTGGACTGCCAGCTGACAAAGAGAGGTGAGGGTCGATTTATCCTGTACCGGGACCATCTGCTGCAGGCGGAGCGGTACGTTAAAAGAGGCAAAAAATTCTTCAAGCCTGTCAATTCCCTTTTGGGCGGTTTCCTGATCAGTGGCAGCCTGTCCCTTTAAGATGACCTTGCCTATTTCAGCCGTTTTTCGGGTATTAAAGGGCAGGTTAAACCGCATAACAGATGGTAGGAGAATAGGATGGACAACACCATGACGCATATCAAAATGCCCGCCCAGCGAATGGGCCAGGGCATGCTCGGCACCGAGCCCGGCGTTACTGAAGGCCATGGACGCCGAAACCGAAGCAATGCTCAGCTGCTCCAGCGCATCTAAAGAGCGCGATTTCACCGCAGGCTGCAGGTGATCGAGAATAAGATCAATGGCTTTTAAGGAATGCATCTCCGTAAACGGTGAGGCAATACGTGACATATACGCTTCAATGGCATGGGCCAGGGCATCCACTGCTGACTCGACAATGAGAGATTCTGTCTTGGTCTGCAAGATCAGTGGATCAACAATTGAGATGTTCGGCACCAGCGTTCGGGTGATAATGGACATCTTCACCTTCCGCTCCATGTCGGTAATGATGCAGAATTGGCTGATATCCGAGCCATTACCCGCAGTGGTGGTGATCAGCAGCATCGGCGGCAGAGGTCGCGGCACACGGTTTGCCCCTTCATAGTCCTTTATTTTACCGCCGTTGCTGGCTATAATCGCCACCCCCTTAGCCGTATCAAGGACACTGCCTCCACCAATGGCGATGATGACATCCGCATCATTTTTCAGATAAAATTCGGCACCCTGCTCAACCTGATAGTCACGGGGATTGGAGAGCACGCCGGAGTAATAGATCCACTTCACTCCCTCACTGTCCAGAACATCCAACAGGTGCTGCAACCAGCCGGCCTCTTCAATCCCCTCATCACTCACAACAAACGCTTTTTTAGCACCCAGACTGCGGGCACACTGCCCGGCATAGTTGAGGCTGCCCCGGCCAAAAATAATCTCAGGAATGGCAAATTTAGAAATGTGCACTGCGAGCTCTCTGCACAACAGGAAGATAAAGGATAAAACGAAATATTAAACAGGCACCTGACCGTTTAATAAAGCGGAATTTTTCTATTGTCTGACCGTTGAGACTACTATGACTCTGTCATGTTTATCAACAAAATAATCCAGACAGGCCTCCGGGGACATCAACCTGTTCATTTTGCGTTCTATAGCAGGTTGTCAGTTCTTGTTATTGCTGAACAACTCACCCAGATTGATGTCAAATTTATCCAGAGCTGTTCCGGTTCTGACGGATGGCTGCAAACGTTTGCCTGCCGCACTGCCGATGACAAGCTTGGCGGGGATATCAAGATCAAGCCCGCTGATATTGAGATCCTCCAGTTCCACTTTTTCGTGAATGTCTTCAGGACCGGCAGCAGAAGAAGGCTGGGGCGTCTCCGGCTTCACGTCGCTGCGCACTGCTGCTTCTTCAAAATGAATGACTTCAGAGGTCTCTTGAGCCGATGGTGCCAAATCGGAAATATCCAAGTCGGCAAAATCAACGGAAGGTAACGATGCCTCATCCTCTTCCGGTTCCTCAACATGAAGGGCAAGCTCATCTTTTGCAAGCTCTTCCGGCTCATCATTCAGATCCAACAGCACACTGTCAATACCGTCGGGAAATTCGATTTCTTTTCTGGGTTCCTCAAAAGAAGGTGCATCATCAAGAGAAAAAACCACCTCTTCTTTCTCTTCGAATTCCATCTCCTGCCTGTCAGTCACAGGTGAAACTGATTCCATCTCTTCGCTCAACCCCTCTTCAAAAGCAATCTGCCCTCCTCCACCAGGGACAAAAGCCAGGAATTCCGGCGGAGCAGCATCATAGGTGGTACCGTTTAATACCGCCTGAAGATCCGCCAGGGATTTATGACATTTTTTGCACATTTCCAGATGATCAAACGAAATAAAACCACATTTAGGGCAACGCATAATTCCCACCTGAGTAAAATAAACCTGCCAGTGTTCTTCGAGCAAAGTGGGCTGATACTGCTCGATGGTTGTTCGTACAATATGTTTCCTTACAGAGGCCATGCTACCCGCGCGGCAACGAACTGCCGACCCGGCAAAGCCCTGGAGCGTGAACCGGCTTTTCACAGAAGTCGTGATATCAGCAGTACGAGCCGCTGCAAACAGGCAGAGCGGCAGGCACTCTCTGCACTCAGCACACCTGCACGCCCTGCTCCAGCCTCCGGCAGACCCGTGATCAACCGCACGTCCCGGCTGATCAGCCTGAGCAGGGATACCCGGTTATCAACAGCTCTTTTTCTACCATGGGTGACCTGGATGGGCTTTGGGGGTTCGCTGACAAGCAGCAGAGCATCCTCCCTATACCAGGCCGATCTCTTTACCTTGGCAGCGCCTGCCTGATCGAAAGGTCAGAATGTGCCGCCAAAGTACGAAATTCAAACTTCAAGGTATTATCGCACAAGGAGGAAAACAAAATCAAGGTATGAACAGCAAATAACAGACGCTCCACTCATTTTCCTGCACCAGCCGGCCTTTAAAGGAGCTGACAACAGTGCATGTACAGGTGGGCGAAGAGAGGGGAAGGTGTTGCTGACAGGGTGGATATCCCACCCTGTTGGATGATGATACCGTTCTACTGGAAACAAACATGCGGCCGGGCGCATCACCGGCTGCAGGTTGCATCGTTCACAACGATCAGCAGTGGCGGCTGTGTCCTGTGACCACGATCAACCCGTTATTTGCGTTGACCGAAACGTTCGTAACTGACCTGGTTCAAACCAAGGGAGGAAGGGGGATGCCCCTTTTTGCTCTGCACCGGATATCCGATACCGACGATGGCCAAGACCATCATGTTGGGAGGCAAACCAAGTACATCAGCCAGATAGAGCTGTGCATCAGTGCCGTCTTCGCGTTGCCGCAGTCGGATCTGAACCCAGCAACTGCCCAGGCCGAGATCAGCGGCCTGCAGGTGAATGAGAGTCGTGGCAATGGCTGCGTCCTCCACCCAGACATCACTTTTTGTGCTGTCGGCACAGACTACGATTGCCAGAGGAGCACCCGCTAAGAAACCGGCGCTGTGGGCTTTGGCCACTGCCAACTGCTCCAGCATGGACTGCTCTGTCACAACTATAAACTCCCATGGATTAATGCCTTTGGAAGAGGGAGCCCGGAGAGCCGCCTCCACAAGAAGGCTCACCTTTTCAGGCTCAATCGGCTGATCGGTGAAGCGGCGGATACTTCTGCGGACACGTAAAAGATCGATCAACATGAAAAACCTCATCTGTCATTGGGGTTCAGGGGATAAGGCGTTGGCAATTTCCCTTTGCAAGGCAGCAATATACTGTTCGCGGTTGTCAGCGTCACGGATGGGTCGGCCGATAACCAGGTAATCGGCACCGTTGATGATGGCCTGTCCCGGCGTGGCTGTTCGCTGCTGGTCACCGGGTTCACTGCCCACAGGACGAATGCCCGGCGTCACTATGACACCCTTCTCTCCAAACCGGCTCCTGAGCAGGGCGGCTTCACGTGCTGAGCAGACTAATCCATGGCATCCCAGGCGCAACGCTGCTCCGGCCCGCTGCACAACAAGATCATCCACTGTTCCCGTATAGTTCAACTCCTGTAACTGTTCACTGCCAAAGCTGGTGAGGACGGTGACGGCCAGGATCCGGACACCGGTGTCCGCCGCCAGTGCCGCTTCTACCACCGGTCCATACCCATGCACCGTTGTAAAGGTAATACCCCGATCGGCGAATTGTTGAACCGCAAGACGCACCGTGGTCGGGATATCGTACAGCTTAAGGTCAAGCATAACTTTACAGCCCTTGGCAACGATATACTCCACCACCGGCCAGCCGCCTGCAAAAAACAGCTGCAGACCGACCTTGAAAAAACGAATGTGATCGGCAAGCTGATCAACCAACTGCAACGCCTCGGCAGGATTGGCCAGATCCAGGGCGAAAATGATCCGCTCATGCAGCGGGACCTCTACTCTGTTCATGCCTGGATCATCTCCTCTGCCAGCATGTGATCGGCAAAATCAAGAATGAACTGCCGCTGGGCAGGTGTTGCCCGGGCAATGCAGGAACAGTGCATGTTACTGGCGCTGCGTATCAGAAGTTCGAACCGGACGGACGTCTGCTCAAGGACAACGGCACAGTAAAAGGGTCCGCACTCCTCATGTCCCGACTGCGCAGCTCCCAGAAGATCCGGTGGTATATGCAGAAAAAAAACGCCTTCCAGGCCACCTGGTTTAAGAGTTCTCTTCAGATAGCTGTCAAGGTTGTCGTATTCAAGAAAGGATATCTCATCGATCATGTACTGACGCATGGTGTCTTCCCCTGCCCACAATGGCACAGCATTTTATAGATATTCCGCGGCCAAGGAGGCTAAACGGCTCCGCTCAGAACGGGTAAGCGTGATATGGCCGCAAACCTCCTGATTTTTAAGCCGTTCCACCGTATAACTCAACCCATTACTGCTGGCATCGAGATAGGGATTGTCTATCTGTTCAGGATCCCCGGTCAAAACCATCTTTGTCCCCTCACCGGCACGACTGATAATGGTCTTGACCTCATGGGGAGTCAGGTTTTGCGCCTCGTCAATGATGACGTACTGCCGCGAGATCGAGCGGCCACGGATGTAGGTCAACGCTTCAAGTTCAATACGATCTTCGCGAATCAACCGTTTAATACTCGACTCAGTGGCCGCATCCTGTTTACCGCCGTTCGTCAGTCCCATCAGGTACGAGAGATTGTCAAAAATCGGTTGCATCCAAAACTGCATCTTGTCGTCTTTTGTACCGGGCAGATAACCGATGTCGCGACCAAGGGGAATAACAGGCCTGGAGACAAGCAGCCTTTCATACCGACCCGACCGGAGTGAACTGGCAAGCCCGGCGGCGAGCGCCAGCAGAGTTTTGCCGGTACCGGCCTGACCGGTGAGCGACACCAAGGAGACAGACGGCTCCATCAGCAGTTCCAGCGCCATCCGTTGCTCCATGCTCCGTGGTCGGAGATTAAAAGCACTCTCATAGCCGGGGTTAAGGGACTGCAATCGTGTGGCACCTGTTGCCCGGCCGATCTTTGTCTGACGCTGGTTGGCGCCGTTGCGCAGAAGAATAAACTCGTTGGGCTCAAAAGACTCTTCAGGCAGCTCCAGCATCTTTTCGCGGTGAAGCCGGTCAATGACAGCACCGTCGACCGTGATGGTCCGCCAACCGGTGTACAGCCGGTCAAAATCAGCCTTCTCCCTTTCAAAATCCTGCACTTCAATCCCCAGGGCATCGGCCTTAAGCCGGGCATTGATATCCTTGGAAACAAAGATCACCCGCTTACCTTCCCGAAGCAGGCGGAATGCAGTGGCAATAATACGGTTATCCGGGATACCAAGATCAATGCAGGTACCGTGATCCACCTCTTTTTCCATGGTGATCAGGACTGTGCCGCCATCATCGGTCGTAACACCTTTCCCCAGGCTGCCCTGGGCACGTAACCGATCGAGGTGACGAATGGCGCTGCGTGCGTTACGGCCCAACTCATCGTTGTTCTTTTTGAACTTGTCCAGCTCTTCAATAACCGTCATCGGCAGCACCACGGTGTTGTCGGCAAAACAGGTGACAGCTTCGTTATTATGGAGCAGGACATTGGTATCGAGCACGAAGTATTTAGTCGGCATACGGGCTCCGGTGTTTACAACTCATTCATTGGAAATGGCATTATACATCAAGACCGGTGGTGTCCCGGTTCAGGATCTCGCCGCCGTCTCTGGTGACGATCACCACATTTTCAAGACGAATACCGCCCCATTCAGGCAGGTAAAGACCCGGCTCAACCGTGACCACCATGCCGGCCTTCAACTTCCTGCGCCAACGTGGTGACAGTCGGGGCTCCTCATGCACAGCAATGCCGATACCATGCCCCAGGCCATGTCCGAACACAGTCCCGTAGCCCGCATCGATGAGGACCCGGCGTGCAGCCCGGTCGACCTCTGCGCCGGTGACTCCGGCTCGAACAGCCTGCATACCGGCCAGCATTGCCCTGCGAACCAGGCGGTGACGATCCAGATAGATCTGATCAGGCGTGCCGATAACAAAGGTGCGGGTCATGTCTGAACAGTACCCTTTGTAGACAAGCCCCATATCGATCAACACCAGGTCATTGACCTGCAGTTTGCGGTCGGTGGGCACGGCGTGCGGCTTAGCGGCATTGGTGCCAAAGGCGACAATGGTGTCGAAACTCGGCCCCTCGGCACCCATTTCCCGCATGGTCACATCCAGGGCCAGGGCTACCTCCCGCTCCGTCATACCCGGTTCAATGGTGGAGTACACCGATTGAAAGACTTTTTCATTGCATGCGGTTGACTGACGCAGAAGCCGGAGTTCGTGTTCGTCTTTAATCATCCGCATCTGTTCGATCAGGTCGCGCTCCGACCGTAATGTCCACCCTTTTTTGGTGCACAGGTCTGTCAGTCTGCGAAAGGACGAGTAAAGAAAGTAGTCGCTTTCAAAGGCCAGGGTCTGAAACCCGATGGTTTTTTGTAACCGCTCCAGCAGCGGCAACAACCCCTTCTTGTAGATGACCACCTGAAACAGTGGGGCCTCTTCCTCAGCCTGGAGAGTAAACCGGGAGTCAGTCAGCAGATACGGCTCCCCATCACCGGGGATGAGTAAAAAGCCGCTGGTCTCCTGAATGCCGTGATCCGGTGCAGTGTAGCCGCTTAAGTACCGGCGGTTGTGGGGTTGCGAAACCAGCAGGGCATCAATTTTTTTCCGACGCAAAGACGCCTGCAGGCGGACAAGACGGTCAAAATGGACACCAGCGGTCATGTTCAGGCTCCGGTCCACTCTGTAAGCTGCGTCTTGAACTGTTCCAGGGCCTGACCGTACTGCCGGTCTAAATCCATCTCTAACCGGCTCCACTGCTCCTTGAATTGCGGCTCCATGGTTGGGTCGATATGCATGCCGTCAGAGCTCAAGCCCTTACGCATCAACAGCTGTTCGATCTGCATCCGCATCTGCTCTTTCAGCTGATCGTACAACTGCTGGCGGTGCTGGGCATACTGACGGACAATGGACTGCAGTTCCTGGCAGGCAGCAGCAACATCCGGTGCATGCGGGTTAAGCTCAAGGAGACCACGCACGGCCCGGTCAATCCGCTTAGTACCGACCTCATCCCGGGGGAGGAACAGATTGCGCAGCAGTGAGGCCAGCATTCCCTTGCGGACAGCCTCCTGCTGGGATGCTTCCTGCTTACCGAGGATATCAGGCAGAGAAGACTCTGCATCGTTCAGGTAATCAGCTGTACACTGCATACCTTTTTTCAGACTCTCCTCATGTTGCATCTCTTCCGGTGTTGCCACACCCATGCGGGCGGCACGCTCCAAAACCAGGTCCATGGTCGATTTTATTTCTGCCATACAGGGGGTTCTCCTTAAATGTATGTGGTCCAATTTGGCAGATGAATATAAACATAGTGGACAAAAACTACAAGCTACGCTGATTGACAAGACGAGCAGCAAAAAAACCGTCAAGCCCGTCTGCCGGTGACGATCGGAAATAACCGGTGCCGGTCACCAGTCTCTGCGCCGTCTCCGGCAACAGCTCAGCAACGTTTTCCACCTGAAAATGAGGGAACTTTTCCTGAAAATGACTGATGACCTCTTCGTTTTCTTCAAACTCCAGCGAACAGGTGGCATACACCAGCGCCCCGGCCGGCTTAACAAGACGAGCAGCGATCTCCAGCAGCTGTAACTGCGTTTGCTGATACCCGGCAAAGTCTTCAGGTTGCCGATTCCAGCGAATATCAGGGTGTCGCCGGATGACGCCGGTCCCTGAACAGGGGGCATCAACAAGCACCACATCAAAGAGTGTCGGACGGGTGGTGGCATAGGTTTGCAAATCCCTGTGCACAGCCGACACCGCTTGCCCATGGCCAAGACGGCGGAGATTATCCCGCAAAAGACGATAGCGACGGCTATCAGGTTCAACGGCAACCACAGCCCCGCCCGGCGGCAACATTTCAGCCAGATGCGTGGTTTTGCCGCCCAGGCCGGCACAGCCATCAAGAAGACGGGCGCGAAGCGGCAGGGGCTTGACCAGTAAAGAGGCTAACTGGGCAGCCTCATCCTGCACCTGAAAAGCCCCTTCTTCATAACCGGGCAGGGCAGTGATTGCACCGGGATAGGTGGTGATGACCACGCTCAGCGGGCTGTACAGACCGGAGCAGGCGGTAATACCCGATTTGTGCAGCTGCTCCAGAAGCCGACTGTGACTGGTACGACGACTGTTCACCCGCAGAGTCAGCGGCGGTTCCACACTGTTTTTGCGGCAGATAGCCAATGCCGTGTCCCGTCCAAACTGAGCCTGCCAGCGTTCAATCAGCCAGGCCGGATGATTGAGCAGCGGCGGCTCCTGTGCCGCCATCTGATCAGCAGTGGGAAGTGTTGCCCGTGAGCGGGCCACAGCCCGGAGAACACCATTGACAAAGCCGACCAGCCAACCCGGCTGTCTGGCCGCCTTCAGGGTATTGACCGTGGCATTCACTGCTGCAGACTCAGGAATACGATGGAGAAAGAGGAGCTGATACACACCGACCCGAAGCGTCATCAGCGTGCGTGGTTTCATCTTACGCAACGGATGTCTGGTATGGGCCCGGACAATATAATCAAGGTACTCTTTCTGACGCAGCACCCCGTACACCATGGTTTTGGCCAGGCCACGGTCAATATCGGCCAGTTGTTCGATGGCGCTGTTCAAAAACAGATCCACTGAACCGTGGGTGGTTGCCCAGAGGCAAAGGACCTCAATAGCGGTGGTCCGGGCGTCGGTGGAGTTGGCTGCAGGCTTCATGGTGGTATGCTACAGTATCAGTGATCCAGGCACCAGCAAAAGACAGGGGGTACGTCTAAAAATACTGTGCCACGCTCATGCTCAAATATAATGTTTTTCTCAGGCCTGCACAAACTGACTGCGGACGCACTGGACTCAAAACCCAGCCCCCCCCGTGTCAGTTCGATTCTCGTTCCGGGTGCCCAAGCAATTACAGCCAGTTAGCGCAAATGCTGAGTGGCTGTTTCTGTTTCTACGGTTTGTGTAGCAGGCAAATAGTAGGCGGTAGATAGGGCAGTAGGCAGCCCATAAAAAAGCCCGGCCTACACGACGGTGATCGGTCCGGACCACTCACTGCACCGGATATTCAAAATGGACCGGTGCGACAATCCCGGATCATAAAAAAAGCCCCGATCGAATCCGGGGCTTGTGGAGTTCAGAATGACAAGAGCTTCGCTCAGGCCAGCGTGAACCCGACCAGGGCTTCCGGAGCGATGACCCGGAAGGTGAACGATTCGGTCACGAACAGGTCGATTTCCTTGGCGGTGTGGCTGTGGTAGCCGATCGCGAAGTCCTGCCCCACGGTCAACTCAAGATCGCCGCCTCGTGCCGCGACCAGAAGCGCATCCTTGACACATTCAGAGTAGATGACCTGGCCGTTGATCTGGCTTTCCAAGGTGGATCGCAGGGTGCCACCGGGCGTGCTCCGTGCCAGGAATTTCCAGAGCGGTGCAGAGACGACCAGATTGGCCGGTCCCTCGACGCCCTCTTTCAGCATCCGGGTCTGGCCTTCGGCCACGGCATCGACGATCACATCCATATCCAGCGACATGGAAAGACTCCTGTCTTTGGCCGTGGCATGCAGGCCGACGATGTCTCCCGGCTTGAAGCCTTCAAAAAGGGATTTTTCCTCAAACATGGCGATTTCCCGACAGGCCTCCACCAACGCATTCAGTTGGATATCCTTGGCACCACGGCCAACGCTGTCGAGTTCCCAGGTCTGGAGCTTGAAGTTGATCCGGGTCTCGACCAGCGGCTGCACCTGATGGATGCCGTAACTGACCTTGCTCCCTTTTTCCTCGCGAGGCGTCGACAGGCGGCCCAGGTTCACACAAGGATGGCCGATGCCGTGAGGGCCGTCAACAGTGACGAACCTTCGGCCGGACAGATTGGCGATGAGGGTTTCCCTGGCCATGGTATCGATCTCACTCCACCCCTGAGGACTGATGGGAGCCAATTCTCTACGCAGTAAGTCCATATCGATCTCCTCCAGCACATTGTGTTGTCATTTTTTGAGACTGCCGATTCCCAACCCCTGACCGATGGGAGATGGCGATGCCGCTGCTGACGGTTCCGTTAACGCCTGGTCAACGCCACTGAGAAATTCGGTTTCTACCTCCAGTGCGCCTTGCTGATAAAATTCCTCCTCAGCGGGATCGAGTTCCTTGAGCAGCCGCAGAAATTCTCCGGCATGCACCTTTTCCTCGTTGGCAATGTCCTGCAGGACATTTTGTGCCAGCACATTGTCGGTGGATTCCGCAAGCTGTTGGTACAACTGAATGGCTTCATACTCGGCGGCCACCATGAAACGGATGGCGCGCACCAATTCTTCATGGGTTAGCAGACGGTCGTGTTTCAGTCCACTGAAAAGATGGCCAAAGTCAGGCATCTTTTTCCTCCTTATGAGAATGACGGTTAGGTTATGGGGGGGGCGAACCAACACAACCGGGCTGGTGGCGCCTGGTTTTCTCGAAAAGAGTAATCACTGTCTTCGCCATCGCCAACAAGCACAGGAAAATTTTCATCGATAGTGGTAGCTATCTGCAAATCCATTTCGTCGTCTAATTGATAGACACAACGAATCAATCCAGAGTATGGTCACGGGTTCACCCCGCCTTTGCTATGATCTCAAGCGAGAAAATAAAAGAGAGAGTTGCAGCGAATCACGCGCGGTGCTCATGCTCAAATGCACTGTTTTTCTCAGGTCTGCACAAACTGACCGCGAACGCACCGTGTCGAAAAGGTTGGCCGGTCCAAGCAGTTTTCCTGCTTTCCCCTTGACAGCAAAAACCCGGATACGGTAAAAGAAGTGCCACACAGATGCCGGAGTGGTGAAACTGGTAGACGCACTGGACTCAAAATCCAGCGGGGGCAACCCCATGTCAGTTCGATTCTGACCTCCGGCACCATTCAGAAGTCCATACAGGTCCCGCAGGTATTAGAAAGCCTTGCGGGACCTGTGTTTTTCCAAAGTCCTGCAACCAGTTTAATCAAAGTATTTCGCCACCCTACCGCGCCCTTTCGCGCAGGATATCTTGTACGCAGCACCGACGAATATCAGAGAGACGGCATCGTGAAGTACGCGCTTTTAGATACTCCCCTCTCTGCTTATACAGAACATGCCTACCCAAAGAAAGCAGTGAAGCCACTCGCTTGCTGCGTTTCAAGAAATAGCGGCTCCAGAGCAGGGAAAGGGGCAGGACCACAATATGCAGATAGGCGGCCTTGCCCACAAGGCTGGCCCCTATGCCTATGGTGACAACTCCAAAAATCAGGGGCAGGTTGTCTTGACTCTTTCGGCAGCCGGTTGCCGACAAAAGCGCCCGTTACACCGCCGAAAACAAGAGCCCTGCTGCCTACAATCGGTCCTATCATCATCAGTCTGCACCTCATTTTCCTCATCAAGAGGAGAACAGCTCAGCGCATTCCGAACATGCAGGCCTAAAGTCAACAACCAGAAAAGTGCGGATGAAGAATTGACAAATGACCGGATCAATATATAGTCGCGAGCAGACAGCAACAGCGCAGAACAGAGTGTCGTTCTTTTGTTCGACCGGATCTCTTTATCTTCCCGCATCTCCTCAAAACAATCACCGTACAGCAGTCCAACGTGAGCAATAAACATCAGAAAGAAGTCTCGAAACGTCGTACCTTCGGTATCATCAGCCACCCTGATGCCGGCAAAACCACTTTAACCGAAAAACTGCTTCTCTTTGGCGGCGCCATTCAGATGGCAGGCGCGGTCAAATCACGTAAAACCGCCACCCATGCCACCAGCGACTGGATGGCGGTTGAACGGGAACGCGGCATCTCGGTGACCACCTCGGTCATGCGATTTAATTACCATAACTACGAGATCAATCTCCTGGACACTCCCGGTCACCAGGACTTTTCCGAGGACACCTATCGGGTACTGACTGCCGTGGATTCAGCCCTCATGGTCATCGACTCCGGCAAAGGTGTTGAGACCCAGACCACCAAGCTGATGGAAGTCTGCCGGATGCGCAACACACCGATCATCACCTTTATCAACAAACTCGACCGTGACGGCCTGGAACCCCTTGATCTTCTTTCTGATATCGAAGAAAAATTACAGATTGAATGTGCGCCGCTGTCCTGGCCGATCGGCATGGGTAAAGGATTCAAAGGCGTCTACGATCTGCTCCGGCAGCAGATCACCCTGTTTACACCGAGTCAGGATACCCGCCCGGAAGACGGTATTGTAGTGCAGGACCTGGCCGACCCCATGCTTGATACACTGGTTGGCAATTTTGCCGCCGATAAACTGCGCGAAGACATTGAACTGCTCCAGGGTGCAGCCAATCCCTTTGAGTACGAGCACTACCTCAAGGCGAGCCAGACACCGGTTTTTTTCGGCAGTGCCATCAACAACTTCGGTGTACGTGAGCTGCTTGACGCCTTTGTCGAGCTCTCGCCTGCTCCCGGCCCGCGTGCCACCACCACCCGTCTGGTTGATCCCGGCGAAGAGGGGTTCAGCGGTTTTACGTTCAAGATTCAGGCAAACATGGATCCGGCGCACCGCGATCGTATTGCCTTTTTCCGCGTCTGCTCCGGAAAATTCACGCGGGGTATGAAGGTCATGCACCACCGTTTGGGCAAAGAGGTGAATCTGAGCAATGCCACCATCTTCATGGCCCAGGAACGCGCACACGTGGATGAAGCGTATCCCGGTGACATCATCGGCATTCACAATCACGGCACCATCAAGATCGGCGATACGTTCACAGACAGGGAAGAGCTTAAGTTCACCGGCATCCCCAACTTTGCACCGGAACACTTTCGCCGGGTGGTGCTGAAGAATCCGCTCAGAATGAAACAGCTGCAAAAAGGGTTACTCCAGATGGCTGAAGAGGGAGCAGTACAGGTGTTTCGGCCCATTGTCGGCAATGACTATATTCTCGGCGCCGTGGGAGTGCTTCAGTTTGAGGTGACCATGACCCGTCTCAAAGACGAGTACGGGGTAGATGCAACGTATGAGCCGCTCAAGTACACGCTGGCCCGTTGGGTACACTGTGACAACAAACGGGTAATGACCGAGTTTGAAAAGAAAAATCAATTCAATCTGGCCTTTGATGCTGAAGGTCACCTGACCTATCTGGCAGAGGGAAACTGGCGGCTGAACCATACCCGGGAGCTGTTTCCTGAAGTGATTTTTGACAAGACGCGGGAATCTGTATGAGGGGTTGTACCGGCAGAGAAAGCACTTTCGTGTCGGCAACGCATCTCCAGACCCGTTTGTGAACTGTGCCCGCATGTCTTCCATCCTTCTGATCCACCCGCCGGTAGCCAAACTCGGTGAACCACCGGCTGGAATCACCGCCCTGGCCGGTTGTCTGCAACCCCATGGCATTGACTGCACATTGCTGGACGCCAACCTGGAGGCCCTGCTGTTTCTCATCGGCCGCCAGGCAGATGCACGACAGGATACCCGGTCAGACCGTGCCCTGCGCCATCGCGACGCCAACCTTGCCGCAGTCCGCACACCAGAGCTCTACCGCCATCCCGGCCGTTATCACAAGGCGGTGCACGAGCTCAATTATGCGCTACAACTGGCAGCCCATTCTCATTTAGGGGTGAGCATCAGCCTGACCAACTATCAGGATGAGCATCACAACCCTCTGGCCGGCAATGATCTGCTCAACACCGCAGAAACCTTTCAGAACAGTCTCTTTTTTCCATGGTTCTGTTCGCGACTTCCCCCCCTTCTGGATGCAGTCAAACCGTTGTACATAGGCATTTCGCTGTGTTACCTCAGCCAGGCCCTGCCGACCTTTGCCCTGCTCGGTTTTTTGAAAGATCGGTATCCGGAGGCGCGGCTGATTCTCGGTGGCGGTCTTATCACCTCGTGGATGAGCAATCCCCGCTGGCACAACCCTTTCGCCGGTCTGGTTGACCACTGCATTGCCGGACCGGGAGAGGAACCACTGCTTCGTCTCTTCTCCGCACAAAAGACAAAAACGCATCAGCCGCCGGTTTACACAGGTCTGCCGCTGTCCAGCTACCTGGCTCCCGGCCCGATCCTGCCCTATGCCGCCTCCCGGGGCTGTTATTGGAACCGGTGCAGCTTTTGTCCCGAGACTGCGGAACAGAGCCGATACCAGCAGACTCCACCTGCAATCGTGCTGGATCATCTGCACTCGCTGTGCCGGCAGCTACAACCCGTGTTGATTCATTTTCTGGACAACGCCATAAGTCCGCTCCTGTTGCAGACACTGGCAGAGCAGCCTCCTGGTGTTTCCTGGTACGGTTTCACACGCATACATGAACAGCTGGCTGATCCTGACTTCTGCCGGCAACTGCGCGCCTCCGGCTGTGTGCTGCTCAAACTCGGTCTTGAATCCGGCAGCCAGGAAGTTCTTGATACCATGCACAAGGGGATCCGTCTGGAACTCATATCCCGGGTACTCGCCGCCCTGCAGGCTGCAGGTATTGCCACCTATGTGTATCTGCTGTTCGGTACCCCGGCGGAATCACTCGCTGAAGCCCGACAAACCATGGAGTTTACCCTTCGTCATCATGCGGCAATCACCTTTCTCAACCTGGCGATCTTCAATATGCCGATAACCAGTGACGAAGCACACCGCCTGCCGGGTACAATATTCTCTGAGAGCAACCTCTCGCTGTACAAGGATTTTGTTCATCCCCGAAACTGGGACCGCAGGGCAGTCCGGATTTTTCTGGACCGGGAGTTCAGGCGTCAACCGCAGATTGCCGCCATCCTTCGCCGCGATCCACCGTTTTTCTCCTCAAATCATGCCGCCTTTTTTACCGAGAACTATCCATGATCAGATAGATCACCGTAAAAATTCCGTCCTCCCAGTCTACTTTGCAGCGGAAAAAAATTGTCTTTAATGCTACTGTTGCCGGCACGCACTCTGCTCTGTTCAGAAGAGCAAAACGAATAAAACCACTCTTTTTACTCCAAAGGAACACTCCAATGGCTGCTCTTGTCATACAGCTTCATCGTCAGTTTACCCCGGACTTTGCCTATTGCTTCTATATTGCATCCAATCGTCCCCTGGAAAAACAGGAGATCGAACGACTACGGCTCGTCATGGCCGATGGTTTTCTGATTGATACTGTTACCCTGGAACCACAGCTGACAGGACCCCGGGTGGTCGAGATCGGCCCCCGGCTGAACTTTGCCACTGCCTGGTCATCCAATATGGTGTCAATCTGTCATGCCATAGGGCTGCAGGCAATCACCCGTGTCGAGCGTTCCCGTCGCTATCTGGTGCCTGACGATGAGGCCATTGAAACCTTTATTGCCAAAAACCACGACCGGATGACCGAATGCCGCTATCTGGCGCCCCTGACCGATTTTGAAACCGGCACCATCCCGGAGCCGGTCTACGAAGTCGACCTGAAAAGCAAAGGACCCGATGGCCTGCTCGATCTCCCCGGCGTCTCCATGGACGAGTGGGACCGGGAACTCTATTACAACTATTTTGTGAATCAGAGCGGCCGTAATCCGACCATTGTTGAGATCATGGACCTCAACAACGCCAACTCAGAGCATTCCCGCCACGGGTTCTTCCGCGGCAAGCAGGTGATTGACGGCAAAACCTGTGATACAACCCTCTTTCAGGTCGTTGCCGGTACGCTGGCCGCCAACCCCAAGGGGAGCAAGGTGGCCTTTAAGGACAACTCCAGTGTTATTGAAGGTTTTACCCTCACAACCCTGTTGCCCGAACGACCGGGCGAGCCGTCACCACTGGTTGAAGCCTCGGTCTGCTATCACCCGCTCCTCACCGCTGAAACCCACAATTTCCCAACCGGTGTCGCTCCCTTTCCCGGCGGCGAAACCGGGACCGGCGGGAGGATCCGCGATGTCCAGTGCACAGGACAGGGAGCGCTGGTGGGCATCGGTACAGCCGGGTACTGTGTCGCCAATCTCCACATCCCCGACTATCCGCTGGAATGGGAAAATGAGTACGCCTGCCCGGACACCCTGGCCTCAGCCCTGGAAATAATCATTGAAGCGAGCAACGGCGCCTCTGATTACGGTAACAAGTTCGGTGAACCGCTTGTTCAGGGCTTTACCCGGAGCTTTGATCTGGACCTGGAAAGCGGCGGCCGCTGGGGTTTTCTCAAGCCGGTCATGTTCACCGGCGGCATCGGCCAGATCGACGATCGTCACACGGAAAAGAAACAGGCGGTCAAAGGCATGCTCATTGTCCAGATAGGTGGTCCTGCCTATCGGGTCGGTTTTGGCGGTGGTGCCGCCTCATCAATGATACAGGGGGAAAACGAATCCACCCTCGACTTTGATGCGGTCCAGCGTGGCGATGCCAAAATGGAACAAAAACTGAACCGGGTGATTCGGGCCTGCAACGAGATGGGTGAACGAACCCTGATCGATGTCATTCATGACCAGGGCGCCGGCGGACCGGCCAACGTGCTCAAGGAGCTGGTCGAACATGCCGGCGGCCGGGTGGAAATCCGCAACATCAACGTTGGTGATCCGACCATGTCGGTTCTGGAAATTTATGTTGCCGAGTACCAGGAACGGGTCGGCCTGCTGATCAGCCCGGAAAATATTGAGCGTTTTCAGGCAATCTGCGAACGGGAGAAGGTACCCTGTGAAATTCTGGGGGAAGTAACCGGTGACTTGCGTTTTGTCGTCCATGACAGGCACAACAACACCACACCGGTGAACATTGAAATCCCGGCACTGCTGGGTAATATACCACAAAAAACCTTTACCGACACACGCATCACCTCGACCCTGTCTCCTTTTGTCCCGCCAAGGAGCATGAATGTGCGTGAAGCCCTGCATAAGGTGCTGCGACTGATCTCCGTCGGGTCTAAACGGTTCCTCACCAACAAGGTTGACCGGTCGGTTACCGGTCTCATTGCCCAGCAACAGTGCTGTGGCCCCTTGCAGCTGACGGTTGCTGATGTGGCGGTAACTGCGCAAAGCCACTTCAGTCACACCGGTATAGCAACAGCCATTGGTGAACAGCCGATCAAAATGCTGATCGATCCAGCGGCCGGTGCACGTATGGCGGTGGGTGAGGCGCTGACCAATCTGGTTTGGGCGCGGATCAGGAACCTGGAAGAGGTCAAGTGTTCAGCCAACTGGATGTGGGCACCCAAACTGACCGGTGAAGGCGCCGCTCTGCGGGATGCCGCCGAGGCCATGGCCGCGGCGATGATTAAGATCGGCATCGCTGTGGACGGCGGCAAGGACAGCCTGTCCATGGCGACCAAGGTCGGTGATGAGGTGGTCAAATCACCACGGCAACTGGTTATCTCTCTCTATGCCGCCATGGCCGACATACGGAAAAAGGTGACCCCGGACATCAAGGAACCGGGATCAGCCCTGCTGTTTGTTGACTTATCAGGCAACAACCACCGGCTGGGCGGCAGCGCCCTGGCTCAGACCTGCGGTCAGATCGGTGATGCGGTTCCTGATATGGACGACCCGGCCCTGATCAGGAAGGCCTTTGGAGCGGTACAGTATCTGGTTGAGCGGGAGCTGATCCTCTCCGGACATGACCGGAGTGACGGCGGCCTGATCACCACTGTCCTGGAGATGGCGTTCAGCGGGAACTGCGGCCTTAATCTGGCACTCAACGGAACCGCCTCGATACTGGAGACCCTGTTCAACGAAGAACTCGGTCTGGTGATCGAGTGCCGGTGGAATCATCTTGCCGAAGTCAAAGAACGATTTGAACAGGCACAAATACCCTGCACCGTCCTTGGTACCAGCACAGCCAAACAGGCGATCAGTCTTCAGTATAACGGCCAGCTGGTGCTGGACGATTCTATGATACTGTTGCGCCAATGGTGGGAGGAAACCAGCTATCAGCTGGAGCGATTGCAGATGGATCCGGCCCATGCAGAAGCAGAAAAAACACATATCTTTGCCCGTAAAGGCCCCACCTACCACCTCAGCTTCTCACCGGAGATCACTGCTCCGGAAATCCTTCTGAGTACAGATAAACCAAAGGTGGCCATTCTCCGCGAAGAGGGTTCCAATTCCGACCGGGAGATGAGTTCCGCCTTTTACAGTGCGGGGTTCGAGCCCTGGGATGTTACCATGACCGATCTTTTAACCGGTCGTGTCAAGCTGACAGAGTTCCGGGGTCTGGCTGTAGTGGGTGGTTTTTCCTTTGCCGATGTTCCAGAAAGCGCTAAAGGATGGGCGGCAACCATCCGCTTTAACGAACACCTGCAGACCATCTTTCACGACTTCTATAACCGCCCGGACACCTTCACTCTGGGGGTCTGTAACGGGTGTCAGCTCTTTGGTCTGCTGGGCTGGGTTCCCTGGCAGGGCATTGAGGCCGAACGGCAGCCCCGTTTCATCCGCAACCGCAGCGGCCGTTTCGAGTCACGATGGAGTACGGTCAAGGTGTTGCCGAGTCGGTCGATCATGCTGGCAGGCATGGAAGATCTCGTCTTCGGTATCAGTGTTGATCACGGCGAAGGCTGCCTGCATTTTCCGGACACGTCCATCCAGCAACGGGTATGGAGCGAACAGATGGCAGCCATGGTCTTTGTCGATGACGAGGGACAACCCACTGAACAGTATCCCTTCAACCCCAATGGTTCACCCGGCGGCCTTACCGCTGTCTGTTCACCGGACGGCCGTCACCTGGCATTGATGCCTCACCCTGAGCGCACCTTCCTGACCTGGCAATGCCACTGGCTGCCTGAAACAATGCAAGGTCTGCCCGCCAGCCCCTGGTTACGCATGTTTCAGAATGCCTACACCTGGTGCCGACGCTGACAGGCCGGGATCGGCTGCAAAGGACAGGGAAAACGAGATGTTCCGGGTCAGTGGGCCACGCCGTCACGGCGGCTGACCCGGATCAGGGTTAACCAGAGAATAAAGAGATCAAACCAGAACGACTGCCGCTTCAGGTATTCTGTATCCAGCCTGACCTTTTCCGGGATGGGTAACTCATCGCGGCCGTTGATCTGCGCCCAACCGGTTACACCGGGGACCAGTACATGCACTCCCTGTCCGGTTCGCAGAGCGATCAGATCGTCCTGGTTAAACAGGGCGGGACGCGGGCCGACAAAGCTCATGTCGCCTTTGAGGATACTCCACAGTTGAGGTAACTCATCCAGACTGGTGGAGCGCAGGAAGGAACCAATAGGGGTCAGGTACTGTCCGGGATCGTCCAGAAGATGGGTTGCAACGGCTGGAGTATCCAGCCGCATGCTCCGGAACTTGGGCATCCTGAAGAGAACGTTGTTCCTGCCCACCCTATCCGACCAGTAGAGTGCCGGACCAGGAGAGGTGAACCGAACCAGCAGCCCAAGTATGAACAAAGGGAGTGCAAGGGCAACCAGAGCGACCGTTGCCAGAGAAAGGTCAAACAGACGCTTTATCATCTGAACATCTCCCCAAGCCCCTTCCGAAGCGAAACCTTTGCCCGCCAGCCCAGCTCCCGTGCTATTCGATCACCGGAGTACCATGCAGAGCCAAGCAAACGATCCAGCACCTCGCTGTTGTATGGGATACGCCGCTGCAGCAGATCCTCCAACCTGTCACCCCACCAGGCAAACCCGCGTAAAACACGTTCAGGAACCGACCAGTAACGAGGTGGCAGCCCCAGCACGTTGCGCATCGTATCGTACAACTGCCGGCCGGAAGGTGCATCCGGCCCGGCAATAATGTATGTCCGCCCATCGGCCCGACTGTCACCAGCCACCTGCTGCATAACGGCAACCACATCATCGATATGGACCAGCGAACGATGGTTGCCGGTTTCCGGCAGGGGAGGAAACCACCCCTGTTGCACCAACCGCCCCATGCGTTCGAGGTTCCCCCGGCCACCGTGGCCATACACCATGGCAAGACGTAAATTCACCACATGCATGCCGTACTGCCGGCCGGCATCCAATACCGCCTCTTCCGCGGCCCGTTTGGATTGTCCATAGGCGGTATCCGGTCGGCCGGAAAAATCTTCATCTGCACACACCTCGCCGGGATCGGCCATGGCCTTGACACTGGAAAGAAAAACAAACCGCTGCACCCCCGCCTGTCCGGCAGCTTCGGCAAGATTCCGGGTCCCCTCAAAATTGACCCGCCAGTGCTGTTCGGCGTCCGCATCGGATAAGGCTGCAAAGGCATGCGCATGGCCGGCACAATGAAAGAGCACCTGCACACCATGACAGGCAGCACACAGTGCCGCACGGTCATCCAGTGCAGCCAGCCTGGTCTTTCCTGCCAGGACCGGCCGCCGACTGAGCATCACCACCTCGGATGCATTACTGCGGGCCATGGCCTGCAGCAGATGGCTGCCGATAAAGCCGGTTCCTCCTGTGACGAGCTGCATCAGACAACCTCATGAAAAAGATCGGTGCCGACCTGTCTTATTCCCTGTACCGGCAGGTGATGCCTGTGCCGCAGCCGAGCCTGATGCCGTCCCTGTTTCCTGCCATCAAGCGCATAAAGTGCACCCTTTATCAGTCTGATTTTGTCCTTGTCATCAGGTTCTTGTGATCGGTACCGCAGGTAATCGTCCCCAGTGTTTATAAAAATATCGCGCCATGCTCGCCAGGTGCCAGCGCAAAAAACGTATATCGTGATGGCTGCTGCACCGGGCGTCGTGCACAACAGCGGCAGCCGGGCAGACCGCCACCTTTCTCCCGGATTTCCAGGCACGCACGCAGATATCGACATCTTCATAGTACAGAAAAAACTTCTCATCAAACCCGTTCAACGCCGCAAAATCCACGCTGGAAAACAACATGAACATGCCGGCAACCCATTCCGGGAAAAAAATATCCTGCTCTTCTGGGATGGCTGTATAGCTTTGATCAACCTGTCCCAATACCTTGGCAACAAGCCGCCGCAGATTCGGAAAACGCCGAAAGCTGTTTTCCACCGTCCCCTGGAGCGAAAGAACCATTGGGGCCGTCAGAGCAGCATCGGCTTTTGCCGATGCCTGCAGCAGGGCCGGAAAAGGATTGCTGCGCAGCTCGATATCCGGGTTGACGACACAAAAAAACGGCTCACGGCAGAAGGCATAGGCAGTGTTGTGATTGGCGCTGAAACCTTTGGCAAACGCATTGCGGATAACCAGAATACGCTCATCCTCCGGGAGCGGCAACGATTCCGGCCGGTTAAGCGTTACCAGTATCCGGCTCACTTCAGGAAAGGGCAGCAGGGACGCAACCAAACTGGTGACCATCTCGCCGTGGCCATGGCTCACAACAGAAACAGCTATCATTTCTCTGCCCGCTTCAACGTCTCAGTCAGCAAACACTTCAGCTTCAGTAAACAACCTGCCAGCCTTATCCTTCATTGCCAGGTTCGGTTCTCCGCAGAGAGGCCACTGGACACCTATTGTCGGGTCGCTCCACAGCAGGGTCCGCTCATGCTGCGGAGCATAGTAGTCAGTCGTTTTGTAGAGAAATTCGGCTGTCTCGCTGAGCACCAGAAAACCATGGGCAAAACCTTCCGGAATCCAGAGCTGTTTCTTGTTTTCAGCACTGAGACGCTCCCCTGCCCACTGGCCGAACGTAGGGGAGGCCTTGCGCAGATCAACCGCAACATCAAACACTTCCCCGACCACGACACGAACCAGTTTCCCCTGCGGTTGTTCAATCTGGTAGTGAAGCCCCCGCAGAACTCCCTTCGATGAGCGGGAGTGGTTATCCTGCACAAATTCCCGTTGCAGCCCGGTCATCTCAGCAAAGGCCCGGGCATTGAAACTTTCGAAAAAAAAGCCGCGGTGATCACCGAAAACCTTGGGCTCAAGTACAAGTACATCCGGAATTGCAGCTGGAAAAACATGCATTAAAACACCCTGTCTTTCAAAATAGAGAGCAGATACTCTCCATAGCCGTTTTTTTGTAAAGGATACGCCAATCGTTCCAGCTGGTCAGCAGTTATCCAGCCAAGTCGAAAGGCGATCTCCTCCGGGCAGGACACCTTCAGCCCCTGTCGTTTTTCAATGGTTTGGATAAACAGGCCGGCCTCCAGCATGGATTCATGGGTGCCAGTATCGAGCCAGGCATAGCCTCGCCCCATGATCTCAACCCGCAACTGGTTGCGCTCGAGATAGGCCTGATTCACATCGGTAATCTCCAATTCTCCGCGGGCCGAAGGTTTGACCTGTTTAGCAATGGTCACGACCTCATTGTCATAAAAATAGAGGCCTGTCACAGCGTAGTTGCTCTTTGGCGCCAGCGGCTTCTCTTCGATGTTTGTGGCATGGCCCTGTTCATTAAACGCCACAACGCCGTACCGCTGCGGATCTTTGACACGGTAGGCAAAGATGCTGGCCCCTGTGGCTTGCCTGTTGGCGTTTGCCAGCAGCTGGTGGAGACTGTGTCCATAAAAGATGTTGTCACCAAGGACAAGGGCAACGCTGTCTGCTCCAATGAACTGTTCACCGATGAGAAAGGCCTGGGCCAGGCCTTCCGGTTTCGGCTGCACCATGTAGCTGAGATGGATGCCCCACTGACTGCCGTCACCGAGCAATTGTTCGAATCGCGGCGTGTCCTGCGGGGTGGAGATGATCAGAATGTTGCGAATACCTGCCAGCATAAGCGTTGACAGCGGGTAATAGATCATCGGTTTGTCAAAAACAGGTAACAGCTGCTTGGATATGGCCAGGGTGGCCGGATAAAGTCGGGTACCGGAACCTCCGGCCAGGATGAGACCCTTACGCATGGCTTTCAGCCTCACAGAATCTGCCGCAGTACATGATCAAGGCCGTGCTGCCACGGTGGCAGATGCAGGCCAAAAGTTTGCCGTAGTTTCAGAGTGGACAGTCGCGAGTTGGCCGGCCGTGTTGCCGGCAGCGGATACTCGGCTGAGCTGACAGGATGAATAGCGGCCGGTTTCAGTTTAAGCACCTTTCCAGTACGTTGAGCAGTTTCGACAATGGTCTGCGCAAAATCGCACCAGGTGGTAACCCCGGCAGCCGCGAGATGATACAGCCCATAGGGAAATCCTGCCTCCCCGGACCGCTGGTACTGTCCGACGACCTGCGCCGTCACGTCCGCTATCAGAGCTGCGGAAGTGGGCGCACCGAACTGGTCGGCAACCACACTTAAGTGCTCTCGTTCAGCAGCCAGACGAAGAACAGTCTTCACAAAATTAGCACCATGCCCACTGAATACCCAGCAGGTACGAAAGATGAGGTGTCGGGGTGCAACACGCTGTACCGCCCGGGTGCCCTCCAACTTGCTGGCACCGTAAACGTTCAGGGGGTTGGTTCCATCGTCTTCCTTATACCAGGATACATTGGCGCCGTCGTAGACATAGTCGGTACAGTAATGGATGAACAGCGCCTTTCTCTGCGCAGCCTCCTCGGCCAGTACGCCCGGGGCGATCCCGTTGACGGCAAAGGCTTCCGACTGCTCAGACTCTGCCTTGTCAACAGCCGTGTACGCCGCCGCATTGATGACAACATCCGGCCGGTTCTCCCGAATCAGTGCTCGCAGCTCCTTGCTGCTGGTAAGATCACATGCCTTTCTGTCAACGGCTGTGATCTCTCCCACCGGACTTAAAGCACGCTGCAGCTCAAACCCTACCTGCCCGTTACTGCCGGTAAGCACAATACGCATGGTCAGGCTCCGTACTGCTGGTTGATCCACTGCCGATAGCTGCCACGGGTCACACTGTCCACCCATTCCCGGTTGTCAAGGTACCAGCGAACGGTCTTACGAATGCCGGTATCAAAGGTCTCTTTCGGCTTCCAACCCAGTTCGCGTTCGATTTTGGTGGCATCAATGGCATAGCGTCGATCATGCCCGGGACGATCATCTACAAAGGCAATCTGCTCACCATAGGCCTTGCCGTCAGCACGCGGCTTCAGCTCGTCCAGCAGGGTACACAGGGTCCGGACCACTTCAAGATTTGTTTTTTCGTTCCAGCCACCGATATTGTATACCTCCCCGGGCAGACCGTTTGCCAGTACCTCGCGGATGGCACTGCAATGGTCGGCAACAAACAGCCAGTCGCGGATCTGAAGGCCGTCACCGTATATGGGCAGAGTCCGGCCGGCCAAAGCGTTATGCAGACAAAGGGGTATCAACTTTTCCGGGAACTGATAAGGACCGTAGTTGTTTGAACAGTTAGAGGTCAGGACCGGCAGACCGTAGGTGTGATGATATGCCCGTACCATATGATCACTGGCCGCTTTACTGGCGGAATAGGGGCTGTTCGGAGCATAGGGATGTTTTTCTGTAAAAGCCGGGGCTGCCGGGGGCAGTGTCCCATACACCTCATCGGTGGAGACATGAAGGAAACGAAAGACTTCCTGTTCAGCACCCGGTAAGTGCTGCCAGTATCCGCGTGCTGCCTCAAGCAACCTGAATGTTCCCACCACATTGGTCTGGATAAAGTCTTCCGGCCTATGGATACCGCGATCCACATGTGACTCCGCAGCAAAATTGACAATGGCACGAGGCCGATAATCGGTGAGCAGCCTGGAGACCAACGGCATGTCGCCAATATCACCCTGAACAAATAGATACCGTGTATTACCGGCAAGACCGGCGAGGTTTTCCGGATTGCCGGCATAGGTCAGCAGATCAAGATTTATGATCTGTTCGTCGATTTCATGAAGCCATTCAAGGATAAAGTTGCTGCCGATAAAACCGGCACCACCGGTGACAAGTATTGCCATAAAACGCCTTCCTGCTGTAAAAAAAATAATGGAATGCAGCCCTAAAGAAACGAACGATCACACACTGTAGTCCGGCACATACTCCGGTACAATACTTTTCAACGTCTCTTTAATCCCCCTGCTGTCCAGACTTTTTGCCTGTTCCTGCAAAGCTTCGAGCTGGTCACGTAACTGTTGACAATCATGTGGTTGCTGACCGCGCAGCACCATAATTTTTTCATGACCGGTGGGAACAATACCCTCGCCTGCAGTGATCAACTCTTCGTAGAGTTTTTCACCGGCACGCAACCCGATATACCGAATGGCAATATCATTATCCGGCTCACGACCGGTCAGCCTGATCAACTCCCGGGCCATATCGGCAATCTTCACCGGTTCACCCATCTTCAGGATAAAAATTTCACCGCCTTCCCCCATGGCACCGCTTTGTAAAATAAGCTGAGCCGCCTCTTCAGCAGACATGAAATAACGGGTCACCTCCGGATGAGTCACGGTCACCGGCCCCCCTCTTTCTATCTGTCGTTTAAACAAAGGCAGAACAGAACCGGACGAACCAAGAACATTGCCGAATCGTACCCCCATAAATCGAGTACCGTGGCTGGCCGGCACCTTACCGGCCCCCCTTTGTCCCTTATTCTGCAGCACCCGCTGCCAGGGTGAACTGACACAACCATCCCAGCAGTGGCTGTTGTAGGCCGACATCAGCAACTCGGTCACCCGCTTGGAAGCCCCCATGACATTCGTCGGCCGGACGGCTTTGTCGCTGGAGACCAGAACAAATCGTTCCACTCCATAAACAATGGCCGCCTCCATTAAGAGTTGGGTACCGACAATATTATTATCCACTGCCTGCCATGGATTTCGCTCGACCAGGGGCACGTGTTTATACGCTGCCGTATGAAAGACCACTGTTGGCTGATGCCGCTTGAAAATCGCATTGATCAATCGCATATCCTGAACTTTGCCAAGGACAGCCGTGGTAGCGATGTTTTCGTGCTCATGCCGCAACTCCATCTGTACCCGATACAGATTTTCCTCGCCGGCATCAAACAGGACAATCAAACCAGGAGCGAAACGGAGAATCTGACGGCACAGTTCAGACCCGATGGACCCGCCTGCTCCGGTGATCAGCACTGTTTTGCCGGTCAGATAACCGCCGATCTTCTCCTGTTCCAGCCGGACCTCCTCTCTGCCCAGCAGATCCTTGTACGAGATGTCCCGCATGGAGCGGATCGAGATGCCACCGCCGAGCAGCTCACCGATGGTGGGTAAAACTTTAAACGGTAAACGAGTCTGTTGACACAGTGTTACCAGCCGCCGCATCCTGTCCTTATCAATCACCATTGCACTGATGAGGATCTCCTGGGCCTTTACCCGCTGGGCATGGGCCTGCAGGTCATCGATCAGACCAAGGACCGGCACCCCATGGAGCCTCATGCCGGTTTTCTCAGGGTCATCATCGACAATGCCCACTGCCATGTATCGCAACAAATTGTTATCACGAAGTTCTTTTAAGATACGATCCGTAGCGTCTCCAGCCCCTATCAACAGCAGGCGTCTTTCTTCCGGTCGAAAACCTGTTGTAAAGACGTCATAAACCGATCCGCGACGAAGATACAGAAAACGGATCAGAACCCGATGCCCGGCAATGCTGCCAAATGTAAAAACCATGTCCAGCAAAAACACTGACCGTGAAAAACCAAGAAAACGCTGACTGAACAACAGCACAAGCACGACCAGAGCCGAAGAAAAAAGCGTGGCCAGCAGGACGTTCACAACATCATTGATGCTCGTATACCGCCACATGCCGCGATACAGGCCGAACAGGTAAAAACAGGGGAGCTTGATCCCAAGAATCAGAGGAAGCAGACCGGCAAACTGTCGAAATACTTCTCCCTGTAAAAAAGTCTCAAAACGTATGGCATAGGCGAGATAATGCGCCAGGATGATGAGTAACGCATCAACCACAAAGATAAGCCAGAACTTCGGATTCTTCACCAGGGTGTGAAGAAGTGTGATGTGTGTTCGTAGTGCAAACAAAGGAGGTACCAAAAAGACGGTATTGACAGTCAGCCGCACTGCCGCGCCATGAAGCTCTGCACGGCTGTTTTATAATGTTGAGCCCAGGATCTTATTTGAAGAAGATGATGCTACAGACGGTTTGAAGCAGGCTCCGCAGCAGATAACAGTACACAGAAGGGAACGGGCTGCAAATCTCCCGGGCGAAAAAAGCCTGCCCAATGCATCCGGTAGGATATACCTGCTTGCTCACAATAATTCAACGCATCTTGCGCAGATCTCCATAAAATCTGCGCGAAGGCTGCGAATGATATTCAATAATACGATACGTAGTCACAGCGTCATGACCAGTACAAAACAGATGCGGGGACACAGGCCTGAGACGGATAACTTTTGAAAAAATCAATGGACAGGTGCTTACCTATGGTTTGACCGCAAGCTCCTCATACTCCTTGTTTCTTTCTAAAAAAGCAGCTGCATACGAGCACTGCGGTACCACCTTTTTCCCCTGGCTGCGGACATCGTCCAGCGCAAATCGTGTCAGAATGGCCGCCACATTTTTTCCACGCAACTCCGGCGGCACAAAGGTATGCGTAAACACCACTGTATCGTTGTTCCGCAGTTCATAGACCAGCAGTGCCGTCTTCCCGTCAAGATGCAATTCATAGCGGTGCATCAGGTCATTTTTTATCGGTTCGTTTGCCATTACCACCTCCACGGTAAAATAATCAACGTATATGGATACACTTTTTAATCTCTTCACGCTGAGAAGCAACAAAGAACGAGAACCGGCCTCTGCTTTTTCTTCATCTGATTCTATGGTACAGTGACAGCCGACTGACCGGAGCATACATACCCGTACTCAACGACAATGAAAATTTCCCGACACACTCTTGTACAGCGACTTCGCCTGAAAGGGCTCATGGCCCGCATCAAGGATGACCCCAATGTGGTCGGGTTTTATCATAACAACGTTGTTCTCCTTCCGCATGGCGGAGATTTTTTTCCGGCACTCTTCCAGGCTGTCAACGAGGCTGTCACCTCTGTCTGCGCCGAATACTATCTCATCAGAAACGATCACACCGGTCAGACTTTTGCACAAAGCCTGATCAAGGCTGTGCAGCGCGGTGTACACGTTTCACTCATTTACGATGCCATCGGCTGTTTTGACACTCAGGCGTCATTTTTCAGGCAACTACAGGATCAGGGCGTGCACTGCCTGGCTTTTAACAGGCCGGCATTTTCGAAGCTGCGCTGGCTCGACCTGCGGAACCACCGCAAGATGACTGTCATTGACGGGTCCATCGCTTTTCTGGGCGGTCTCAACATCGGTGATGAGTATTCCGGCTTTGGCGACAGCCTGGAACGATGGCGTGATGTTGGTATGCGCATGGATGGCCCGGCTGCTGCCGAACTGCACCGACTTTTCTGGCAAACCTGGGAGCAGGAAAAAGGTCCCTTTACAAAGCGGCCGGTCCACACATCGCCCGATCCCGCCGGAGACGCAAACGTCATCATTGTCAACGGCTCGCCTCACCACACCCAACCACTTATCCGCAACTCCTTTCGTCTCGCCATGGCCGGAGCTGTCCATAGAATCCGCATTATGACGCCGTACTTTCTTCCAGGGCCGAGGATAGTTCGCTCCCTGCTCCGTGCGGTCAACCGCGGTGCCAGGGTACAGGTCATTCTGCCTTCGATCAGTGATGTACCGATTGTCCAGAAATTCAGCCTCGCCTATCTTGAACCCCTGTCCGAGGCCGGTGTCGAAATTTATACCCGCCAGGGAACCATCCTGCATGCCAAGGTCATGCTTATTGATGAACACTGGGTGACCCTGGGCTCGGCGAATTTCGATTATCGGAGTTTTTATCGTAACTTTGAAATAAACGTCATTATTGACAACCACACCTTTGGTACACAGATAAGTGACTTAATCGACGAAGAATTAAAAAAATCTACCCGGGTCGATCTTGAGCACACTATCCGTCTCACCAGGATGGAAAAAATACTGAAGTGGCTGTTAACGCCACTGCGTCACCTGCTGTAAAGCATGCCAGCCAACAGCGGAGGACACTGCGACCCGGCCACGTCAGACACACTGTGCTTGCTTTTCCATTGAGCCGGTGGTATCCAACAGCGATCCAATGACCACGATTGTCCAGGGGCTTCAACGGGTACAGGCACGAGACCAATACCTACTCCAAGTGTTTTCAAACGCATTCTCTTACTTCTATGAGCACATACTCCATAGGCATTGATACCGGCGGCACGTATACAGATGCTGTTCTCCTGAACAATCAGACCAAAGAAATGGTTGCCTGGCGCAAAGAACGGACCACCAGCCACGATCTGAGCATCGGTGTCGGCACAGCCCTGGCCGGTCTGCTGCAAGCCGGGGTAAACACTGCAGAGATTACCTGTCTTGCCGTGTCCACAACACTGGCCACCAACGCTGTGGTTGAAAACCGGGGGGCCAGAG
The DNA here is from genome assembly GCF_016446285.1 of Desulfobulbus oligotrophicus. NCBI lineage: Bacteria > Pseudomonadati > Thermodesulfobacteriota > Desulfobulbia > Desulfobulbales > Desulfobulbaceae > Desulfobulbus > Desulfobulbus oligotrophicus. Next base: position 1,031,346 of record NZ_CP054140.1, on the reverse strand, counting down.
TTGCCCTGTTTGTACTTGGCACGGTTCGTCCTTTCAGATTGCCGGTTGTTGCCAACATCTATCTCAAAGGCGGCCATACCATAACCGGCCAGGAAGATGAGCCCCTTGATCTTGAACGGTTGGTCGACACCCTGCCGGGACTCATCACGGAAGTGGACAGCTATGCTGTCTGTGGCACCATGTCGATAAAAAACCCGACCCATGAGCTGGTTGTCAGGGAGGCTATCCGTTTAATCGACCCCAAGCCTGTTTTCTGCTCACATCTGGTCTCCACCCATTCCGGAGTTCTCGAACGCTCGGCAACAGCGTGTCTTCATGCCAGACTCATGCCCTTAATGACCGAATTCCTGGACTCGATTCAACGGTCCATGACAACGACAGGACTCAACTGTCCGGTCATCATGATCTGTGGCAACGGCAAAGGTGAAGCTCTTGAGCACATAGCTGACCGTGCCGCCATCACCATGGCCAGCGGACCGGCGGCAACCGCCTGCTTTGGAACCACCAGCGGTTTGCGTTCAGCACTTGTGGTCGATGTCGGCGGCACCACCACGGATGTCTGTTTAATAAAAGACGGTCAGCCTCTGCTGAGCAAAGACGGCTGTACCATCGGCCAATGGCAGACCCATGTTGAAGCAGTGGACATGTACACCGCCGGTATCGGTGGTGACACACATGTCCTGTGCGGACCCGACAGGACAGTCTCCTTAACGACCACACGTGTCCATCCCCTGGCCATGACAATGGACCTGCCCGACCCCGGGCAGTGGCTGACCGGCGGAGACGATACCCTCGTGCTGCCGGTAAAGGGTCTCAGCCGCGAGCTGATTGCACAAGATGTGCTGCTCAGCTTTCTTGCAACACATGGTCCGGCCACACCGCGTACTCTAGCGGATCAGACAGGTATTCGCGGCATCCTTCTCGAAAAACGCCTGGAACGCCTGTTGTTTCTCCAGCACATCACTGTTGCCGGATTCACCCCCACTGACGCTCTCCATGCCTTAGGACTACTTCAGATCGGTAATGCCGGAGTAAGCCGACAGGCTGCTCGTCTTTTGGGTGGCACAGTCGGGACTGACACCACAGACTTCTGCCGACGGGTGATCGAAAAGACCGAAACTGCCATAGAAAAGGCCATCTTAACCTATCTTGCCCGTTCTATCTGGGTAGAAGGCAACAGCGCTCACTTTCTCAACCGCCTGGATAATGACCTTTTTTCCGTTCGTTTTGAACTTAAACTACCGATCATCGCCATCGGCGCGGCAGCCCGCTGCTTTCTCCCCAACGTTGCTGCACGCCTGGGAACAACGGCCACCTTTCCGAAGCACTACGAGGTTGGCAATGCCATAGGTGCCGCCTTGATCGGATCAGCCGAATCTGTCCAGGCATAACCGCCGGCAAGTATGAAACCCGGGTTCCGACAGGTAATGACTGTTCAAAAGATGGGCGGCATTTCCGCACTGCCTGACAATGAACTTCCCCCTTTACTTCCTGGTTGCGCGGATTATCCTTGAGAGGCACTCTCATCAAAAGATAAAAAACAGATCATGGATATCTTAATAGGGCAGTTTGATACATACCTGCAGTCATCCCTGTTGATTTCGCTCTTCCTTGCCTTTGCCGGCGGCATTCTCGCCAGCCTGACACCCTGCATCTACCCGATGATTCCCATAACCGCCGGGATCATTGGTCATGCAAATGTCGGCGGCTCCAAATGGCGGGGTTTTTCCCTTTCACTGATCTATGTAGCCGGTATGGCCTGCACCTATGCGGCACTTGGTATCTTTGCCGCCGCTACCGGCAGCTTTTTTGGGAGCATCAACACCAACCCCTGGACCTTCCTGATCGTGGGAAATGTGATCCTGTTTTTTGGTCTGGTCATGCTCGACGCGGTCCAGTTACCGACATTGCCGGGCTCACTTCTCTCAAAACGGATCGGATTCGTCGGCCTCTTCATTGCCGGCATGTCTTCAGCTCTGGTGGCCGGCCCCTGTACCACTCCCATCCTGGGGAGCCTGTTAATTTATACAGCCTCATCGCAGAGCATGCTGACCGGAGGGTTACTGCTCTTTGTATTTTCCCTGGGAATGGGTGTCCTGCTCGTCGGTGTGGGTACCTTTTCAAGCTTCCTGACCTCCCTGCCCCGCTCGGGATCATGGATGGTGACCATCAAGAAAACCATAGGGATAGGTATGCTTGTCATTGCCCAATATTTTTTCATCAAAGCCGGTGCGCTGTTTCTCTGAGCGATCACGGCTGCATCCTTCAGTTTCTTCCTGTCCGGAATCATTATGAACAACATCCTTATCCGAACCATCGTCAGACTGTGCCTTCTTCTTTTCCTCTCTACGCCTGTGTGGGCGGCACAAGTGGGGGAACCACTGATCCCGTTCAAGGGAATCGATCTCAATGGTGAGTCCTATGATTTACAAGACAGCATCGGCACCAAACCCATCATGCTCGTCTTCTGGACATCCTGGTGCCAGACCTGCAAGTCTGAAGTCCCGAAAATCAATGCCCTGGCCGACAAGTTCCAACAGCGCGGCATGGAATTTGTCGCTGTTAACGTTGGTTTCAATGACACTGTTGAGCGGGCACAAAACTTTGTCCGCAAAACCGGTATGACCTACAGAGCATATTTCGACGGTTCCGGCACCATTGCGGGTAAATACGGCCTCCAGGGCGTACCAACCATCATCATTGCCGATCGTCAGGGGATTATTCAGTTCCGTAATTTCTTTGCACCAAATATTCCGGACTCTTCGTTTGTGCAGTTATCAGCAGAGAAGTGAAAGGATCAGGGTTCATCGGCAACGTCAAGCACCGTATACACCGCCTGAATCTCCTGGGGTATGGAAACCGGCTTGCCGGTCTGCAGATCGCAGAATATAAAAAGCGTGGAGGCGACAGCCAAAAGGCTGCCGTCTGCAGGCCGGAAGAACTTGTATTTGCGTAACGATCGGATTTTGTGCAGGCTGCTGACCCAGGTCAGAATGGTGAGTTCATCGCCAACATAGGCTGAATGATAGTACTCAATGGTATGTGAACGAACAATCCAGGTGCGGCCAATTGAAGTATATCGTTCATAGGGCCACCCAAGTTGAGCGGAATGGGCCAAAGCTGCGTCCTGGATCCATTGCACGTACTGCACGTTATTAACGTGCCCGTTGGCATCAATAACCGCCGGCTCCACCACCACGTCAAGTCTACCGATCTTCGTCATTGCCCGCCCTGCTGCTACGTGCGAATTCCTCCAGGTTGCGACCGGTAACCGCCGCCAAACGCTGTTCTGCCAGCTGACAGGCGACCAGAGCCTGAGCCAGACGGCTGTGGGTGGCGACCAGATCGCGCTGGGCCTCGTTTAACCGTATCAGCGGGGACTCTCCGGCCTCATACTCATTTCTTGCCAGATCTCGATTTTCTTCAACGAGTTTCACCGTCTCCCGCTGCAAACGTAACTGCTCATCGGCAGCAGCCAGCATCGCCAGCTCCTGCCTGATCTCTGATGCGACTGTATTGCGCACACCTGCAAGGGTATACACTGCCTCTCTCTTCGCCTCTTCGGCCTCAATCATCCGCGCTTTATCAGCACCGCCTGCATAGAGATTCCAACTCATATTCATCCCCACAGTGCTTCCAAAGTCGTGGCTGGATAAGCCGGCACTCCCTTCACGGGCACCTTGAACCGAACCGGCCAGCCGGACCTTGGGATACAAAGGTGCCCTGGACATGCCCATGGAGGCCTCCGTCTGTTTCACCACCATCTCCAGACGCCGGACATCAGGACGTTTGGCTAAAGCCTCCTGTATCAGCACTTCCGGACTCTGGGTCACGGCCGGAGGGGTCGCGCCCTGATCCAGAGCAGCCAAACGAAGCTGCGGCGGCAAGGTGGCTTCCGGCAATCCTAACAGTGCCGCCAGTCCATACCCCGCAGCCTCAAATTCGCGCTGAGATCGGATCAGACTGTTCTTTGCTGAGTTGACCTGCACCCGGATGTTTAAAACATCTCCCCAGGGCCCGGCGCCGATCTTGAAACGGTTCTGAGCATCCTCAAGCTGCTGGGTGTAAAAGGTTTCATCAGCACGGTTAATGTCAATAAAGGTCTGGGCAAGCTGGGCATTGAGAAAGGCCTCGGCTGTTGCTGCGACCAGCAGACGCTGACTGTCAATCATACCGGCATCTGCCGCCTGTTCATCATACTGCGCCTGCTGTTCCTTAAACGTTCGATAAAACCCGTCAAACAACAGCCATGTTGCCTCAACTCCCGACTGATAGATCGAATCAGTCTGATCGACCGTCATGCCCAACTGTCGAGCGAAGAGCCTGTTGTTATCATATGCTCTGTCGGATAACCGCTGTCTGGAGCCGGAGGCGCTGACATCAAGACTCGGCCACCAGGCAGCCATCGCCTGTTGAACCCTGGCCCTGGCCTGTTCAATCCGCGTCAGTGCCGCCGCCATATCAGGATTACCAGCCAGAGCCAGGGCCTGCGCTGTCTTCAAATCCAACACTTTGGTGGTAGACAAGTCAGCCACGACCGGTTGTTTCACTGCCAGGGCAGTCCCGGTCAAACTGAAGAACACCACCAAAATTACGCCGACCATCCGTTGCATATATTTCTCCAACCCCATTGCCCCTGTCTGGTTTTATGCACGCCCTGAAAAATGACTCGCCTGTCGGCACATGTTCAGTGCCGCCGGATCAACAGTAATTTTCAACACGGTATCATGTGCCGCTATACTCCGCACCTGCCCACTGGTGACCACAGCCGACAAGGCCGGTCACGCTCAGATACGTTTTGAGGGCGATCACAACAGATCTGTCTTTTTCAGAAAACGAACAGCCAGCAAGTAACCGGCAGCCAGTACCATTACCCAGGTAACAGATAAAACGATGCTCATCATGCCATACCTCCTGAACAGGCAAACAGATTGGTCAAACCTCTCGTAGATTTTCTACAACAGCAGAGAATACCATTTAATAGGCAGCATGGTCACTGATATCCTCGATCTTCACCTTTTCGCGATTCAAAAGCCACCAAACGTAGATAATGTACCCAAGCACAAAAGGGATTGCCAAGGCAACGTAGGTCATCACCTTCAGCGTATACGGGCTGGACGAGGCATTGTATATCGTCAGACTGGATTGCAGGTCAACCTTCGACGGATAAAAGGAGGTGTTGTTATAGGCCGGCAGGAGCAGAACCGTCAGGCCGATCAATACGGTTCCCAGGCCACCATACCATATGCCACCGGTTTGCTGCGTTTTAGCGGTTTTCCAAACACCGACAATCAACAGACCCAATCCTGCCACTAACATCACCAGTAACCATGGATTGGCCAGTAGATTACGCAGGAACTTAAAACTCACGATCTCAATCGTACCCTTGGCATCAACAATGCCGTACCCACGCATAAACAGAAGAGAAACAACAATAAGAAGGCAGAGAGCCAGCGCGACCGAAAAGTTCTGCAAACTCGCCCTGCGCAACCGACCTTCCATTTCCGGCACCTCGCCAAGCTCCAGATTATTCACCAGGTACATTGCTCCCAGGGTGCGGGCATTGAAGACCAGAAACAGGCCCAGGGCGATGTTGAACACCGAGGCAACTGAAAGGCTGAGAGCAGCCTCAAGACCACGCAGCGGATGGGTCCAGGTAACGAAGTTATTGGAATCCAGTGTAAAGTTTGCACCGGTATAAAAAGTGCCGACAGCCGCACCGATCAGGAGCAGGCTGGCTGTTCCGTTTATGAAGAGAAATCCTTCATAGGTCAGGCTACCGTAGATGTTCCACCGTTTTCTTCTGAATTCGTAGCTGACCGCCTGGATGATGAAGGTGAAAAGAATCAGAATCCACACCCAGTAGGCACCACCGAAAGATGTGGAATAAAATTTTGGGAACGAGGCAAACAGGCAGCCGCCGAAAACGACCAGCGTTGTAAAGGTCAACTCCCACTTTCGTCCCAAAGAGTTGATGATCAGATCTTTTTCAGTCTGGTTTTTTGCAACCTGCCACAGCAGACTCTGTCCCCCCTGAACAAAGGTCAGAAAAAGAAACAGGGCACCGGTAACAGAACAGAGTAGCCACCAAAGATGCTGTAAAGTCGAATATTCAAGTTGCTCGATCATATCAATCCTCCTCCGGTCCGATGTTGACCTGTTTGACCATGATGGCGATCTCTGCTACGAGCAGCAGGGTAAAAAGAACCAGGAACATAGCAAAGGTGGTCTGTACAGTGCCGACGCTCAGGTTGGTTCGGGCCACAGTAACAGGCAAGAGCCCCTGAATCGCCCAGGGCTGACGTCCCACCTCTGCCACAACCCATCCGGACTGGGAAGCAATCAGTCCGAGGATGTAGGTGATGGTCCCCAGACCAAGCAGCCATTTCTTCTCAGCCAGCGTCTTCTTAAAAGAGTAGTAGAGAAAACCAATAAAAAGCAGGGGGAAAAGAGTTCCGAGCCCGACCATGATATGAAAAGCATTAAAAGAAAGGGCCACTGGAGGCACGGCTTCTTCGGGTTTTTTCAGATACCCGTACCCCAAAAACTCCTTGTTCTCGTTGAATGCCGCCAGGTGCACCTCTGCTGCAGCCGTATCGTCTGCTTTCCTGGCCTGTTTGTAGGCATCAAGACTGGCCACAGCCTGTTTACCGAGCTCCATCTTCTGCGCCGTACCAAGGATATTATGCTCAGTGTTGCCATAGACCAGATCTTTCATCCCCGGCACGTACGAATTAAACGATCGATTTGCCATCAAGGACAGAATACCGGGAATATGGAGATTAAAACCGATGAAAGGATCCTGGTTATCATACACCTTTTTTGCCGTGTTGATGAGACCGATTGCCACAACACCGGCGTTTGTCTCACCTTCATACAGGCCCTCAAAAGCGGCCAGCTTCATCGGCTGTACCTGTGCGATCTCATACGCCGACTCGTCACCGTTGAATATTGTAAAAATTGAGGCAAGAAGCCCCAAGGTGGCGGCAACCATAATCGAACGTCTGGCCATGAGGACATGGCGGCCACGCAGCAGATACCAGGATGAAATCGAAACCACGAACAGCGCCCCGACGATCATGGAAGAGCTGGTGGCATGTGTAAATTTATTCACCGCATAGGGGGAAAAAGCGACCTCAAAGAAGTTCTGCATCTCGAAGCGGGCCGTATCCGGATTGAATGCCTGCCCGATCGGATACTGCATCCATGCATTGGCAACCAGAATCCACACTGCGGAAAGACTGGACCCGAGCGCCACCATCCATGTGGAAAAGAGGTGAAATCCTTTGGAAACACGATTCCAGCCGAAAAACATCACTGCAAAAAAGGTGGCCTCAAGGAAAAAAGCAAAGATCCCCTCAAGGGCCAGCGGTGCACCGAAGATGTCACCAACCATCCAGGAATAGTTCGACCAGTTTGTCCCGAACTCAAACTCTAAAATAATGCCGGTAGCCACACCAATGGCGAAGTTGATACCAAACAGCTTCATCCAGAATCTGGTCAGTCGCTTCCAGTCTTCGCTGCCGGTTTTTACATAGATGGTGTGATAAAACGCAATGATCCAGCTGAGCCCCAGGGTCAGCGGGACAAAGAGCCAATGATACATTGCGGTCAGAGCAAACTGTGCCCGTGCCCAGTTGACCATTCCCAGGTCGAGATTTTCAATCATGGTGCCTCTCCTTTACCAAGGTTAGTGCTGCCAAGAACTTCCCGGGTCAACTGTTCAAGCACATGATCCGCTCGCTGCGCATCAGTTGCAAAGTTGACCGCCAGAAAATCAGGAAAGAAAAAAACTTTAAAAACTGCAAATAATATAAACAGTTTGAGAAAAATAATTTTCCAGAGAGTATAGCCAACAGTCATCTCGCTAAACCCATCTCGATAAAAACGATAGATACGATATAAAAACCGGAATCGGGGTGGTGAGGATTGGGTCATTGCCGGATGGCTGGTAGGTTGCTGGTTGTTACAGGTCCTTCGGTATGTGTGGACTTCGGTACGGACTGACTGCACATGTTTCGTGCTTAACGGCTCAGAACCAATATGGTGCATGGTTGTTCAGCAGGCGGCAATTACCGTTCTTCTTTCCCTGCACAGGCCGGAAGAAAATCAAATCTCTGCTCAAAACATGCCTGCCTTACACCTTCGGTCAAACCTCAACATGCTCATCCAGAGCAGAGCCCCGGAAATCTAAGCAGGTATATCTCAGGATAATGACCTTCCCAAGATTTTCTGTCAACCATTCAGAGCCGGTATTCCTGACAGTCAAGAGAACCAGAGGTTGATTGAGCAGTCAGCGGGACAGTTTTGCAGCCAATCGCTGTTGAGCAGGGACTCGTTCTTTTTATTCCCGATTACCCAATCCGCCGTGTACTGTCAACACGATTTCCTCACCTGCAGAATCGGCCGGACACGACTGACAGCTTTTTTAACGAGGAACGGTCGGCGTTTGCTGAACCGTAGAAGAGAGAGCCGGATCAGGCCATGGCAACTGTTCGGTGTTTACGAAGATACTTTTCACGAAACACACCCAGCTCAAGCATATCCTTGAGATAGACATCCGAACGGTCAAGGTAAAAGGCAAGGGTTTTAGCAAAATTCCGACCGAACAGACCGTCAACAATAACCTGGCTGATCTCCCGGTGTCGCTGGAGAATTAATTGCGAACGGTAAAAAATCAGCCACTCCTCCGCAGACATCGTGACAACGATCTGCTGCAACGCCTTACGCGCCCTGGGTTGGTGCAACCAGATATACATCAGGTCCAGCGCATTGACCATGAACACGTTTGTCAGGTCACCTGCTTCTTTTTGTATGGCAGAGATCAGTGATTTCGGCGACTGGAGTAAATCGAGGGCATCCGCATCCGGAAACAGAACATCCAGCCGGGCATAGGCGGAAAACAACTGCGAAAGCTTGTTATGGTAGTCAGCCAGACGAATCCGGACGTTGTTCTCCCGATCGGCAAACCCTTCGATCACAGCGGCCACACAGTCAGAGGCCAGTTTAGAGATAATAGCGGCCCACTTCTGCAGGCCCTCCTCGACACCGGGAATCATGGCCAAATGGAGAACCGATGCCAGGCCGAAATTGAAGAGAAGAGCAAGGGGAATCGACAGGACTGACCGGAAAAAATTACCGATGATGGCACTGCGCGGTAAACCGCGGAGAACATTATGCGCTGAAATATAGACACCATTGGCAAGTGCTATTATCGAGTACAACGCCACCGGATTGGTGGTGGTCGTGATACCTAAAGCCTGCTGCAACAGCACGGTTTTGACCAGGTAATCAAGCAGAGGGACTGAAAAGCCTGTAAAAAACAACGAGTCGGCAACACGACTCCAGCTGACCAGAGAATCCCATGGTAACAGCGGCGAGCGTCTCAGACCGCCTCCACCTAAAATAGACTGGATGATATTCCGGGTGCCGGTGATACCAAACCAGATAAAAGCACCAAGGTAGGCAAGCACCCACCAGTCTTGAATCAGGAAGAATGTTAAAAAGGCGGGGATGAAACCAACAGTAATCTTCAGGACATTACAGAGGTGGGTGTTCAGATAACGATGTGACGGCCCTTTACGGTTGAATGTTCTTTTTGCAGGCAACCGGGTATCAGCAACCGTCTCAGAACGAATTCCGCCAAGGGTGGCAACATTGCCGTCAAATCCGGGATGCACCTCAAACCGATCCAGACTCCAGGTGTCCCACCGATGCTCCCCGTTTCGATAGCTTTGCTGTTCGGCTCCAACCAATCGCCTGTACCAGGGAAACGTCTTTTTCGGGTTACAGCGAAGATGATAATGGTGAATCATCCCGGCACTGACCGGCAGGAGCTTGGGTGTTCCCTGGGTATGTTTTTGAACAACCTGCCGCAATGCTCGCTTTGGGAGCGTGTCAAGCACGATCAACCCCATACCATGGTGCAATCTGGTTTGACCGGTGGAGCCTGACCCGATGCGGGAACCAAGATAACGTTTGCCGTACAGGCTGTGAAAGGAGGCGATATCAAACAGAATGGCAAGCAAAGCATCCTTGCGCTCGTTCATATCGGTCAGTTCTTCCCGGATCCTGGCAGAGAGTGCTGTCTCGTCCGATTGCCCGTCCAGCTCTTCACATCGCTTTTCCACTGCCAGGCGAGCCTGTTCATAATTCCAGATAATGGTACGGATCACACGCTTAAGAGCAATGACATTGTCTTCGTTGAGTGCTTTTTGCAGTTCGTAGATCAACCTGTAATTTCGTTCCGGACTGACAATATCCACAGCCTCACCCGAGAAACCACTATCTCGTATTGAGGCAAGCGCCGTCATGCCGTAAACCGAATCCTTGAGATTGAACACCTCGACATGCGTTATTTTCCCCTGGCAGTCGTACAGTAACTCCAGTGCGTCCTGTACTGTGCAGTTACTTAAATTCAACGTGAAACGTGAACTTGAGTGCATGGAGGCAAGGCGGGTGAGCAACTCGGGAGGTGTCAGATAGAGTAATGCCGGCATACTGTCATCATACGGGACCGCCGGATTTCGAAGCTCCGGGTTGTTCGAAGGCTGCAGCAACCGGGCGATACTGTCCTGCTGGCTCAACTTCGCCATTTTACGGGTATAGGCCTGCAAGGCTTCCTCACGCTGCCGGCGATCCGCAGTGGAGATATCGTCCTGAGCCCGTTGCATCTCCTCCCTGAGCAGGTCGGCATACGTCCGGTAGATATATCTGGTGAGATGCAATAAGGACGGCTGGCCAGCCCCGACAAAATGGAGAAAAGCTGCCTCATCCAGAGGTTGGCTCTCTGTCTCCAGCTCCTGATCAAGTGCCGGTCGATGCGTCCTGTTAAAGGCGGCGAGCACCTCAAACACATAGCGCTGCTGATAGCAGGACACATCCCGTCCCAAGGTCATTAACTCCTGAACCGGGCCTTCACGGAGAAACTGCAGCACACTCTGACGATCAAAAAAACCCTCGAGTTCCCAGAGAAACCGCACGAACTTGTTACGAAACCTCGCGGAAAACTCAATACCGATACGGACATGGATATCAAGGATGGCAGCGGCTTCCAGTAACTCTTCCACCACCTCCTCATCCACATGGTTGTAGTACACGACCGTCAGTCTTCGGATACCTTTGATCCATGCGTCCATCAACAGATGGGTCGGTGACTTGCGCCCCTTGGTATTCGCATCATGGACGCGGTCATCAAAGGCAAACTGGTTCCAGTCTTCAGGCATCTCCAGAAGATGGTATTTTGCCAGCTCTTCACGCACCCGCAAGGGCTTGCCTGTGTACACCCTATGAAAATCGTGGGCCAGCTCCAACTGCCGCAGAGGATCGTCCTGACTGCGGACCAGCTCCTTCATGATCTGCATCAGGACGCGGGCAGTGTTTTTATGGTAATAGGAGGTGGCGGAACTGAAAACTTCGTCACGCAGGATACGCAAAGCCGTAATCCGATCATTGGCCTTGCCTGTTTCAAGAGAGCCCAGCAGACTGACAATGGCGTAAGCGATTCGCAAGCCGCTGGGAGCTGCCATCTCCTTGATACCGCGGGGATGCATGTAGGGAGTCATCAACGAGTCGGCATACTGTACCCGAAAATCACGTTTGAGGACGTCGTTGACAATATCGAGCAACTTGTAATCATCGCTATCAAAAAACAGAGAAGAGGCTGTTTGCTGCACGGCTTATGTCTCTCACTGGGCGGGACGGTTTCGTTCGGCAAGCAGATATTCGAGGATGCTGTTACTGGGCATGGGCCGGGAAAAATAGTACCCCTGAACCTCATGGCAGCCCATGGCATCGAGCCGGAGCAGCTGTTCTTCAGTCTCCACTCCCTCAGCAACAACATTCAGACGCATCTGCTGACTGATCGCAATGATGGTGGAGATAATACCGCTGTTCGTCTCAAGATCATCAATAAACTGCTTATCAATCTTCAGGGTATTCACCGGCATTTTGCTCAGAGAGCCAAGCGAAGAATATCCTGTACCAAAATCATCGATTGAAAAGTAAATGCCCAGATCACGCAGACGATGCATGATCTTGAGCGTATAGGCAACATCATGCATTGCTGTTGTTTCCGTAATTTCAAATTCCAGATACCGGGGATCAATCTGAAATCGTCGGATAAGGTCCTCAACAATGTCGACAAAATCAAGGTTATGAAACTGCCGTGGAGAGATGTTGACGCTGACAGGAACGGCCACACCCTGCTGCTGCATAGTGGTGTAAAAGGCGCAGGTTTCCTGCAGGACAAATAAACAGATCTCATCGATCAGATTTGACTCTTCAGCAATCGGGATAAAGGCACCGGGGCTGATCATTTTCCCGGCTTTCTGCCAACGAACCAGGGCTTCCAGCGATGAAGTGCGCCGGGTGGCAATCTTGACCTTCGGCTGATAGTGGACGACAAACTCCCGGTTGAGAAGCCCGTACCGTATTCCGGTTTCCATCCGGAGCTTTTCATATAACTCATTATGCATATCCTTGCTGAACCGGGCATAACGATTTTTTCCTTCCCGTTTGGCCTGATACATGGCCATGTCGGCACTTCTGATCAGATCCTGGGCAATTTCTCCGTCACCGGGATACACAGCGATGCCGATACTGGCGTTGATATACATCTTTTTAAAATCAAGAATGAACGGCTCCTTTAACACGGCAGATATCCGGCTGGCCGTTAAAAAGATCAGTGAGTCGTTCTCCACCCGCTCCAGAAGCAGGATGAATTCATCGCCGCCGATACGGCAGAGTACATCGTTGCCGTCCAAAAGAGAAGAGAAGCGTTGGCTGGCCTGCTGCAGCAGATCGTCACCGTGACTGTGGCCAAAGACGTCGTTTATATTTTTAAAATTATCCAGGTCAATATACAGAAGGGCTAACTTGCCGCCGTCACGCCTGACCCGGGCAAGGCTCCTCGTCAGTTTTTGTTCAAAATACAACCGGTTCGGCAACCTGGTCAAGATGTCATAGTTTGCCATGAAGGCGATCTGCTTTTCCCGTTTTTTCAGTTCGCCGATCTCGTAAAACGAGGCAAAATAATGGATAGTCCCGATATCACCGCTCTGCAATCTGTTGATTGTCAGCCATTGCGGGTAGATGGTGCCATCCTTTTTCCGGTTCCAGATCTCCCCTTCCCACACCCCCTTTTCGTCAAGCGATTGCCACATCTGTTCATAAAACTCAGCACCATGCTGTCCGGACTGAAGACTTCTGGGGTTTCGGCTGATGACTTCCGCCTGCTGATACCCGGTAATGTTCGTAAAAGACTCATTGACCGCCAAAATTCGACCGGTACCATCAGTAATCATCATGCCTTCGCCGGCACTGTCAAAAATGCGTTTATATATTTGCAGGAAGGCCTCGGCGCTCTTCCGTCGCTGCGTCTCGACAGTGAGTTTTTCTTTTCCCTGCTTAGATTGCAGTGCACACCTTTCCAGCTCGGTCAGTGCGCGGCTAAGGGCACTGATCTCGTTACCGTCGCCCCCGTCCGGATCATATCCGGATGGAGACACCCGTTGCAACACCCGCCATAGCGGTGCGGCAATCCTGGTATTCAGCATAACCGTACCCGTTATCGCACAGGCTGCGCCGGTCACCAGGAGTATAATCGTCACCAGACGAACTGTCTTGAAATCGGCAAAAACAGATCTCGCCTCTGTGGTGATACCGACAATCATGTCGTAACGCGGCAGACGGCCTAAATAGAGAAACTGTTTCAGATCAGCCTGCTCCGGCGGTTCCTGCCATTGCACACAGACAGTCTGTGTCTTTCCCAAGGACCTCCAGCCGGGAAGAGCCGCAATGTGTGCAGTCAAAACTGCGGCTGCCTGTTCCTTTAAGACAGGGTGCAACAGCACCTTGCCTTGCGTATCGAGTAAAAAGGCAACACCGGATCGTCCGTAACGAACATTACCCATCCACTGCTTCAGAGAAAGAAAATCGATGAATCGTACAATTTCTTCCGGATACCAGATCCCGACAACAATCCAATCACAGGGTTCGAAATAGGAGAGAACAAGCCTTCTGGACCGTCCCTGCCGACTGTTTTCAGGCTGCTGATGGCTGACAACCTGTTGCTGTTTTTCTCCCATCTGCTGTTTGAACAACGGCCAGAACTCCCGGTACGTCTGTTCTTTTAAAATATGTTTACCCACAAAGGTTTCATCAGGATGAAACTGCACGATCCCCTTGCTGTCAAATCCCATCAGGTAACCGGTTCTGCCGATGTGACGTGTCTCAAAGTCCTTGCCAAGCAACTGTTTACCGGCTGCAGCTATCACTGGATTATCCTTTTTGTCCTGTGCCAGAGTCCGGGTCGCCTGATGCAAAGTTTTCTCCATCAGGTCAGACATATACCGGCGAACGGCTTCGTTTAATGCCGTTTCGACGGACTCTGCAACGCTCGCTCCCGCTGCTTCCAGATCCTGCTCAATGGTCCGCTGCCACTGTCTCAGACTCAGATACAGGATAACTGTGCAGAGAACGAACAGGCTGCCAACAACAAACAGGTTGCCAAACAGCAGCTTTTGCCGGACAGACCACTGTCTTCTTCCCATGAAGCGATCAATCCCTGACATCAATTCCATAGTGCGGACATCTCATCTGACAAGAATGTAAACAGTGAACCAGGGGATACTGCGCAGCACAAACTCAAAGTCAAACCCTCATAACTGCAAAATAGTGTAGCGCATCCACCCGGGGTAAGACAAAAAAAATCTGCCGGCCTGATCATGGAAAAACAAAATGCAAGACCTGTCTGCCGAAAGCAGGACAGCCGTGCACACATCACTGCTCCTCATGCTGGAAGCTTTGCAGCTGGTCTGCGATGTATAAACGTGCATCCAGGGCATACACTCCGCCTGAAGCAGTGAGACGGATCGGGTTGACATCTATTTCACGGATTTCCGGATGATTGACCAGTACATGCGAGAGAGTCAGAATGCTCTGGGCAAAGGGTGCCGGATCAAATGGTTGTCGGCCCCGTATGCCGGCAAATATTTTCGCAACTTTAAGTCTATCTATTTTTCTCCTGACCTCCTCCAGTGATGTTGGACAGAGTACTCGCTCAACATCCTGGTACAGCTCAACCAGAATACCACCGTCACCAAACATCACTATAGGCCCGAAGGAAGGGTCCTGTAATCCGCCGATAAACAGATCGTGCCCGGACGGAGCCATTGCTGTCACCCGTACCCCATCAAATCGCGCCTCAGGACGATGCAGAAGTAGATGTTCCCGGATGTCGGCAAAGCCATTGACAACACCATCCTCATCCGCCACATTGATAAGGACGCCATTGACCTCGGTTTTATGAACAACCTGAGGTGATACCACCTTGAGGACAACCGGAAAACCAAGACGAACAGCAACGCGGACAGCCTCTTCCGGAGTTGTCGCAATGGTTGCCGGTAAGATGGGAATACCGTAGTCGCCGAGAAGTTGCAGAGCCTCTTCTCCGACAACCCCGCAATGCTCATGCAGCCACATCTGTGCCGACTCAGGCTGCAGGCCCCGAAGATCGGGATCAGGGACAAACACTCCGGCTGTTTTGTGACCGTAAAACCGCATCTGCCGGTAGAGGGCGCCGACAGCCTCCTCAGGACCGTTGAATACCGGGACAGTCGTCTGCTGTTTGATTGCACGCAGCCGGGTATCGTCACCATACAGTGCCAAAGCCAGGGGCTTGCCGGATGAACGGATGGCACCGGCAATCCCCAGTGTCAGATCTGTGTTGAACATGGCTGTGAATACATCGGTACCGCCGGGCGGCATATGCGGCTGCTGACTGGCAAAAACCGCACCGTCAACACTGTCGCTGGCAAGGACATGGCTGAAGATCGAAGAATACCTGTCAACCTGGTAGAGATCTCCCATATCAAGCGGGTTGTTCAGGTCAATGACCCCTGCATTGGAGATCCCTGCCAGCTCTGCATAAAAATCCGGCCCGGGATCAGCAAAACTGAAGGCATGCTGTTCGCAAAGATCAGCCATCGCTACCCCCAGGCCACCTGCCGGAGTCATGACCATGATCCGCTTTCCCCGCATCGGCGGCAGGTTAAAGGCCTTGGCCGTGGTGATAAAATCATGGAGGTGACGGATACGGATAATGCCTGCCCGCTCGAATGCCGCATCCAGGACTGCATCATCATTGCTTAACGATGCGGTATGGCTCATGGCGGCACGACCGCCGGCTTGCGTCACATTGGCCTTATACACAATCACGGGTTTATCCATCTGCTCGGCCAAGGCAAGAAGCTGTCTTCCTCTGTTGACGCTCTCAAGGTAGAGACCGATGACCGTGGTTGCAGGATCAGAACCGAGGTATTCAAGAAAATCACATTCATCCAGATCCAGCTTGTTGCCGATACTGCTGAACTTCGCCATGCCCACCTGCTCACTGTTCAGCAGGTTCCACAGAAAAATTCCAAGCCCGCCGCTTTGGGTGACAAGTGAAAAACCACCCTGCCGTACCGGATAGGACGGGACAAAGGGCAGACAAAGTCCACTGCCGGTATCAGCCAGAGCCAGGCTGTTGGGCCCAACAAACCGAAGGGCATTGTCCCTGGCGATCTGTATTATCCGGCGGGCATGCGCTTTGCCTTCCTGATCTGATTCATTAAAACCACCCGTCTGAATCGCCAACCGCCTGATCCCTGCCCGGGCGCAGTCCTCCATCGCCTCTGCCACATATCGTGCCGGCACAAGTAAAACCGCCAATTCAGGGACAACCGGCAATTCCGCGGCACTACGAACGACCCGGACACCGTTGACGCTTCTTTCCTGCGTGGTGGGATTAACGCCGAAGACCTGACCGCGATAGCCCCAGCGCCGGCAGTTTTCAACGATTATGCGGGCAACGTTGTGGTTCTTTGATGAAATTCCGTAAACAGCCAGAGAAGCCGGAGCAAAAAAGATATCCATAAACACAAGAGAACACGATGAAGGGAGAACAGACGTGCGGAAATACAGCTGACCTCCTGCTGGAGCACCATCAAAACCGTTGGGTTTTTCGAAGAGAGCTGACTCCAAGACTGCAGATAAACCAAAGACAGGCAAACAAGATGATCGTAGCCCCGGTAGCGGTACGCGCCCAGTCCTGTGCAGAGATAAGAAGACCTGCAATCGCCGAACTGAGGCTGATGAGCTGTGACCACCAGAACATCCCACCCGCCGACCGGGCAAAGTTGCGGGCTGCGGCTGCCGGCACAATCAGAAGAGCGGTTACCAGCAAAACGCCGACCGCCTGGACGGCAAACATGACGATCAGTGCCAGCAGACCGGTGAAAAGATACTGATGGATCGCAACACGAACACGGTGGGCCTGGGCCAGGGTGGGATTCAGTCCGATATAAAGCAGGTGATTATAACTGATCACCTGAAAACATAGCACAACAACGAACAGGCCGAAAAGAGCGCAGAGCTGCAGATCACTGATGGTCAGAATATCACCGTACAGAAACCTTTGCAGGTCACGGGCCAGGGAGCTGTCGCGACTGACAATGGCCAGACCAAAGGCAACCACAGCGGAAAAAAACACCCCGATGACCGTGTCCGAAGATAAGGTGGAGTGCCGCTGCATACACATAATGCCCAACCCGACCATCAGGCCGAAAACAGGCATGGTCCAATCAGGATTCAGCGAGAAGATCAGGCCCAGGGCAACACCGGCAAAAGCCGAGTGGCTGATGGCATCCGCAAAAAAGGACATGCGAAAGTTAACCACAAGAATACCCATGACCGCTGTCATCGGTGTTAACAGCAACAGGCCCAGCAAAGCCTGCTGCATGAACCGCGCCTGCATGGCCTCACAGGGAAAGAGCAGGGCCAGCACACCATACAGTGCGGTTAAATCAGGCATCAACATGCTCCTGACAGCAGGGTGCGGAACATTGCGCCCGGTCATCAGGCATGGAGCGGGAATTTACCAGTCCCATGTGCATCCCGAAAATTGCGGTAAGATTTTCATTGGTCAGCGTGTGCCGCGGTGGACCTTCCGCCGCGACCCTGCGATTCAGACAGATCACATGGGTTGCATGGTGGGTAACGGTCGCCAGGTCATGACTCACCATCAGCAGAGTAAATCCTTTTTGTCGGCGCAGGTCATCAAGCACTTCACAAAAAACCAGCTCACCCTGAAAATCGACTCCTGCGGAGGGTTCGTCAAGAACCAGCAGATCAGGTTCCTGCTGGAGCGCCAAAGCCAGAAGCACACGTTGCAACTCACCACCGGAGAGCGCACCAATCTGGCGATCCAGTACATGCTCAGCCTTGACCTGGGCCAACCTTTCCCGGGCCTGCTGTCGAAAAACACCGGCAACACCAAACCAAAGCGGATGCTTCTGAAACCCCATGGCCAGAAATTCGCTGACCGTCAACGGCATGCCCCGATCAAAATGTAACCGCTGGGGAACGTAACCGATTCGAGGTGTAGATTCGTTGCACCTGACGATAATGTGCCCCTGATAATCAATTTCTCCCAGCAGTGCGAGCAGCAGGGTGGTTTTACCGGAGCCGTTTGGACCGATGATCGCCGTACAACTCCCTTTCGGGACAGTAGCACTCACCTGGTCCAGTATCAGAACACCACCACGTTCAACGGTGACCCCTTCAAACCGGACCGCAGCCTCAACAGAAGGAGCAATCAGGAGATCTTCAGTTGCTGCCAAGAGTCTGCTCCAGAGTAAGATAGTTCTGCTGCATAACCTGCTCGTAATAGTCCAGTGGTGCCTGCTGGGGACCGCTTGCCACAGGGTCCAGCCGGGCAACGGGAAGAGCTGTCTCCCTGGCAATGGCTGCCCCGACGGCCTCCGGATACTGGGGTTCCGTGAAGACCGCACCAGCATGACGATTTTTTATGATCCGGGTGATATGCAGTATTTCGGCTGCTGACGGCTGCTGACCGGCATGCGCCTGAACAACCGCCACGACCTGCAGCCCCATGTCCCGGGCAAGATAATCAAAAACACCGTGCTGGGTGACAATCCGGTTGTTCTTCAGTCGTTTTCCCAGGTCAGCAAAGGCCCGGTCCAGCTCACCGAGCTGCCGGCCGTACTGTCTGGTGTTGGCAGCATATTGAGCAGCATGAGAGGAATCAAGGCGAGCCATGGCCCGGCCGATGTTATTGACCAGAAGGGCAGCCATTCGGGGACTGGCAAAAAGATGTGGATTAAGAGTATGATTGAGCGCATGTTGCTCAAACTGCTGCTCTCTGCCTTCGGGATGGTGGTCATGCTTGTCGGAAGCATCAAAATCCGTCTCTTTATAGGATATGACCTCCTCTATTCCCGCGGAACTGTCGATCACCCTCAATCCGGGACCGGCCTTTTGTATCGGCCCGCTGAGAAAGTCTTCCAGGCCGAGACCGTTGACAACCAGTACATCAGCCCGGCTCAACTTACGCATATCCTGGGGAGTTAAAAAATAGTCATGGGGACATCCGGTCTGGGCTGGAATCATCAATTCGACCGTAACGCCGGCAACACCCCTGGTGATATTGCGTGTGAACTGATACAGGGGAAACGTCGTTGTCAGGACAGTCAGTCGCTTTTCCGCAGATTGTGTCACAACAGGCGACAGCAGCAGGAACAGAATCCCGACAAAACACAGTACAGTTGCAGTATATTTCATATCTTGTGGTCGTTTACTTAAGTGTATCCAAACAAATAGATAACATTATATCGCTGTCATGGTGCTCGTCAATCGGATTTACAAAACCTTTTGCATCACAACGGAGTCGTGACTATAAAGAGACAAGCATGCCCGACAGAAAAACAACACAGCCCCAGACTCCATATCCTGATATCATGCCACTGATTCTCCGCTGGTCTCTTGCAGCACTCCTTTTGGTGTGCTTTTCACCCTGTGCCGTACTCGCTGAGCAGGTTATTCTCTTTCTTGGCGATTCCCTCACCGCCGGACTCGGCGTGGAAACGGATGAGGCCTACCCTCATCTCCTCGGCGAAATGTTACAAAAAGACGGTATAACCGACTTCCGCATCGTTAACGCCGGTATCAGCGGCTCAACCTCGGCAAGCGCCCTGTCGCGGCTGCAGTGGTACGCCAAGATCAAACCAACGGTGCTCTTTCTGGCCTTGGGGGCTAACGACGGCTTGCGGGGGGTCAACATCGAAGAGACACAACACAACCTGGCCGCTGCTATTGCTGCCGCCCAAGCACAAGAAATGAGCATACTGCTTGCCGGCATGGAACTGCCGCCCAACTACGGGAAGCAGTACACCGATGATTTTCGTCGAATGTATCGGGAGCTGGCTACTCGCTATCAACTGGACTTCATCCCCTTTCTGCTCGAAGGAGTCGGTGGTGTTCCCTCGCTCAACCAGGTAGACGGAATCCATCCCAATGTTGAAGGCCACCGGATAATCGCCCGTCATGTCTATCCCACACTCAGACAGCACCTGCAACAACTCCCGCCCGTTGGCAGCAACGGGCCATGAACATGACCACAACGACACGATTTATTGAGGTGGAGAATCTGCACAAGTCCTACCTGCTTCCGGAGTCTGGTCGGATCAATGTCCTCAACGGGGTTACCTTTTCCCTTGAAGCCGGTTCCACCCTGGCGATTACCGGTCATTCCGGCAGCGGTAAATCAACTCTTCTGACGCTGCTTGCCGGGCTGGACAGTGCTGATCACGGCCGTATCGTCATCAACAATGCCGTGCTGACCGATATGGACGCAAGGAGCCTGCACCGATTTCGCACCACCCATCTCGGCATCGTTTTTCAGCAGTTCCATCTTCTTCCGCACCTGACAGCCGGAGAGAACATCTGCCTGCCGCTTGAACTACAAGGCCGCTCCTGCTCTCCCGACATCCGGCACTCTTTACTTGCGCGCGTTGGACTTACCGCCCGCAGCGAGCATCTGCCCGGCCAGCTCAGCGGTGGTGAATGCCAGCGAGTGGCCATCGCCCGGGCTCTTGCTGTTAAACCGTTACTGCTCCTGGCGGATGAGCCCACAGGTAACCTTGACCTGACCACCGGCAGGGACGTTGCCGATCTGCTGTTTACCCTGGTGCAGCAGGAACAGATGACCCTGATTGTGGTCACCCACAATCAGGAGCTGGCAGCCCGCTGCTCCCGCCAACTACACCTCACGCACGGAGTGCTGCAATGATGGCCCTTGTTCGTCTTGCCTGGCGCGATCTGCTCGGTCACCGACGATTCACCCTGCTCTTTATCATCAACCTCGGCATCAGTCTCATCGGTTTCCTTCTCGTGGGTTCTTTTGGTGCTTCGGTTGACCGTCACCTCAGCACCCACCTCCGTGACATGCTCACCGCTGATCTGACCCTTCAATCCAGCCGCCCATTGACACCGGAAGAGCTGGAGACTGTCCGATCGATCACCGACGACAAAAGCCACTTTTCCCGACAGATCTCATTGTATACGATGATCCAAGGGAAGAACGGCACCAGATTGACCCAGATCATTGCTGTTGATGCTGCCTATCCCCTGTACGGTCACTTCCGGTTTGCTGACCAAAACACCCGAACACACCAGGCAATCACCGGCCTGCAACAACAGCATCATATCATGCTGAGTCGGGAGACAGCCCGTTTCTTCGGTCTGTCACCTGGAGATGCGCTGGACATCGGTCAGACTCCATTTTCTGCGACCGTGTTCTTTGAAAATGAACCTGGTGGAGATCTCTCCGCCCTCAACTTTGCCCCTAAGGTGTATCTCGGTTTGGAACATCTGGAGCAGACAGGCCTCGTTCGTTTCGGCAGTCGCATCAGCTACACAACGTTTATCCGGCTGCCGGAAGGCACGAACAGTACTGCCATAGCTTCAAAATTATCTCAATCTTTTACGCACCCGGCCGATCAATCTCCATCCATCAGAGTGGTTACAGCGGCGGACAGCAACCGCACTCTGCAGCGCCTGTTCAGTCAGTTCCACTCCTTCCTTGCCGTGACCTCTCTGGTTGCCCTGGCACTCGCCGCCATAACCGCAGCCCATCTCTTCCAGACTCACCTTGACCATAGTGCCAAAGAGCTGTTCATCCTTTTGACGTTGGGAGCACGTCATTCCCACTGCCTGCTTCTCGCCACAGGCAAACTGATCCTGCTTGGCCTGATCGCTGTTCTGGGGGCAGTTATGGCTGCCTGGCTTCTGCTCCCCCTGTTTACAGGCCTCTTCACCGGAATTCTTCCCTCAGGACTGACACCGCACCTGGATCCGCTGACCATGGCCCTCGCTCTTCTCATCGCCACCTGCGGCAGTATTCTGTTTTGCCTACCCGCACTTCTGCGCATACAGACAATACACCCCCTGCTGTTATGGCGAGAACAGGAAAGTCCCTTCCCGTTACCGACTCTCCCTCAAAAACAGACCATCATCGCCATGTTGCCGGGCATAGCCCTCCTGCTCCTGCTGACCATTTTTCTCAGCCATACGCCATCATTCGGTCTGCTCTTTGTTGTTGGTCTGTTCCTTCTGGTTGCCCTCTTTGCCCTGATCGCCTCTTTTTTCTTCCGCTGCTGCCAACGCTGGTCGGCCACCGGCCCACTTCTGGCACGGATAGCCTTGCGCAACCTGTACCGCCGCCGTCGCACAGCAACAGCAGTTTTTGTTGCCCTGGGTATCGTCCTCCTGCTCACCAACATCATCCCACAGATAGAGAAAGGATTAGCCGCTGAAATCTCCCACCCAAAAGGCCTGACACTGCCCAATCTCTTCCTCATCGATATCCAGGAAGAGCAGAAACAACCTCTCATCCACTTTTTTCACAAACACGAAGGCGTACTGTCATCACCGGCACCAATGGTACAGGGTCGAATTACCCGTATCAACAATGTCCCCTTCTCACTTTGGCGTCAACAGCACCGGCTTGAGGGTGAACAGGGCCTGCGACGAACAGAATTCAACTTCTCCAGTCGTCTGCATCCTGATCCTTCGGAAACCATCGTCGAGGGAGCTCCCCTTCCTGCAGAGCCCTGGCAAATGGCAACTCAACAGCCTTTTGCGATCTCAATGGAAAAGGAGTTCAGTAAACGTTTACAGGTGAAGAGAGGAGACCGGATAGTCGTGGATATTCAGGGGATTGAGATGGAAGGCGAGATTGTCAATCTGCGCCGGGTACGATGGGCCAGTTTTCAACCGAATTTTTTTATGTTGCTGCAACCCGGAGTTCTGGATGATGCCCCTAAAACCTTTCTGGCTTCAGTCAGCCGGGTTGACAAGACGATGCAGCCTGACCTGGTCAAACAACTGGCCATAAGCTTTCCCAACATCTCAGTGCTTGATGTCAATGGCCTGGTTACCCGGTTAATGCACATAACCGAGCAGCTGACTCGAGCCGTTCGCTTCCTGGCTGCACTCGTTATGGTCACAGGGCTGATTGCGGTGATTGCCGTCACCGGGCAGGATGTACTGCGGCGCGAACGGGAAATCAACCTGATGCGGGTTCTGGGCGCCGGTCGAAACACCATCAGGCTGCTGCTTACACTGGAACTCTGCTCTCTTGCCACTGCGGCGGCAGTGATCGCTTTTTTCTGCAGCCTGCTCTGTTCCTACACGATCTCCTGGCTGTTGTTTGACCATCTGTGGTCTGTACAGTGGGGCCAGGCGCTCCTTCTCCTCTTGAGCGCTGTCGCTCTTTGTGCAACCATTGCGGTCACAGCGGCTGACTCCGTGACACGACAGCGTCCCGTCCTGCTGCTGTCATAATACCGGGCGCACAGGCGTATTTGCATGGAGCTTGTTCCCGCCCCGGAGCTACCCATCTCTGTCCCGACTACAGAGCCTCCTGCCCGGAGGATTCTGCACCCTTCCGGGACTCGTTCTGCACGTACCTGACATTTTTCCCTGTCCGTACCTGTTGACCGGACAATGACAGCCCGGCTTTCGTCTCAGGAAGCTGCACCGTTAAACTCAGAGGAGACGGCGGTGCATTCAATGCGGCAACAACCCCCTCGTCACGATTGTACAGATCAGGCTTGAACAGCACCTGTCCATCCTGAACGTTTGTGGTCAGATACATGAGATACACGGGCAGAGGCTGCTTTAAGATCACCGTGGTGGTCTTTCCTGAAGCCAGGATCTGGTCGATTTTCTTGACTGTTGTCGGATTGCCGGGATCGTTGGCCAGCATCAGCCGGGCCAGCTCCATGGGATTCTGCACACGAATGCAGCCATGACTGAAGGCCCGCTGTGTCCGTCCAAACAAAAACTTACTCGGTGTATCGTGCAGGTACACATGGTACGGGTTCGGAAAAAGAAATTTGATCAAACCCAGCGAGTTGTCGCGACCAGGATCCTGACGCAGTGTGTAGGGGAGTACCTTTCCGTAGTACTGCCGCCAGGGAATAGTCTCCGGATCGATTTCATTCCCGCTGCTGTCGAGAACACGCAGGCGTTGCTTGGCCAGATATTCAGGATCGTTGATAATACTGGGAACGGTCTCGTTTTTAACGATATCCGGGGTTGGAGTCCATGTTGGATTCAGTACAAGATAGGTGACAGCAGAACGAAACACCGGCGTCTGGTGATACGGCCTGCCGACCATAACCTTACTTGTCCATATCATTTCGTTGTTATGGTAGTACTGCAGCATAAAGCCTGCAATATCGACAATCAGGCTGGAATGAGGCAGGTCGTTGACAACCCAGCGGGTCCGCTCCAGATTTGCCCGTATCTGATCGATCCGTTCTGCAGCTGTGATGTTCATGGCCCTGAGAGTGGCCTTGCCGATAATCCCGTCCGGCTCTAAATGATGCCGAGTCTGAAAAACTTTAACAGCGGTCTCCAGCTGATGGTCAAAAAAGGTGGAATCGAGCGACCGGCCTGCCAGTTCGCCGGTAACTGCCAGGCGATTTCGAATCAGCGTAACCCGGGGATCTGTCATACCTGGTTTCAGGCTCTGGCCGCCGGGGATTTGCTGCCAAACACTCCTGGCGGCAAACTGTCTGTAGTCATGCAATGCCTTCTTCAAATTGAGGTACGATGGATGATGCGGGGAGAATTTATCCAACACCGCCTGCACAGTGCCGCCTTTAATAGCAGTCAGATATGCGTCAGCAGGCCACGGCCGGGGGGTGGCTGGTTCAAGGTTCTTTTTATCCTCAACTTTGCGGGGATCTACTTTACCATCGCGCTTATGGTGGGCCAATAAAAGCATGGCATCAGAGAGCAACAGATCATATTCAACCTGCTTTTGCACCGATGCGCCCCCTGCGACGTCATGACCGTAGCGGATCAGAGCTTCAAGGTGATAGTCTTCAGGAGTCAAACCGTCATCGGCACTGGCATGAATAGCCTTCAAAAGCTGCACAATGCTCTTCGGATTATCCCATAAAAGACTGAACTGATTCTTCCTGTACAGATCAAGGAGATAACCGGCAGTATAAATCGGTTCACCGCCTATTTTATCCTCGGTCTCAAAGTACAGTTGCTCCAGCTGCAGCTGCAGCTGCTGCTGCGCTTCGGCAGTCTCATTATTCGTGTCTGACGGCATTGCAGCAGTCTCTGACTCGGGTTTTTGCTCAACTGATGTCATCTGAACGCGCAAAGCATCGGCTGATGACGGTACTTCCAGTGGATCAGCGAAAACCGGGGCTCCTGTGAACTGCACGAGCAGGAGACAGGAGACAGTGTACAGATATATCCGGCTGTCAAGACAAAAACGATGGGAAAACAGTTGTAAAAAAAAGAGCATAGAAGATCCTGGACACGAAACGAGGTTTGAATAAAAAAGAGGTGCAAAACGACAATGTGGCATAAAATGCGTATTCTTTTGCTCCGAAACTATCGTGTACTCATAAGGAAGAACATCGATATTGACAAGGAATTAAAGCAAAAAAAGTACAAAAAACTGTCCTTTTCAGCTCCCAAGGTGAAAAAATTTGTCCCACCTGCTCTTTTCCCTCTCTTTTCTCAAACAGCCTCTTTTGAAAAAGACTCTGTTTAGGTCACCGGTATACTGCTGTGATTTGAGGTACGAACCGTTTTGTGCTGCAGATCAGGCCAACTGAAGCACAGAGTCAGGACTGAACTATCCTGCCAGATTGAGCCTCCAGCACGCATCGTCGCCGCCCCCTGTTAAAACACAGAATATCACTGCCGATTAAGAGCAGAATCTGATACCCTTCTTATTTGACCCGCCTGTATTCTCATGCTATTTTTAGAGAAACTGATTTCTTCCGGAGCCTCTCACTTATGTCATTTTTTTCTCTTTCCCCAGTGTTGCTGTGGTTTTTGATTGGCATAGCAACACTGTCTCTTGAACTGCTGACCCCTGGTTTTATTGGTTTCTTTTTTGGGATCGGTGCCTGGTGCACAGCTCTTGCTGTATATCTGTATCCATTCTCTCCTGCCGGCCAGCTGCTGATTTTTCTGATCACCAGTATATCGACACTTCTCCTGCTCCGCTCCACGTTGAAAAAAATATTCCTCGGCCGAAGCCGGGAAATTGACGCCATGGAAAACGGTTTGCCGTCGAATGCGACAGGCGAGGTTGTTGAAGATATTGTTCCGCCTGCAAGCGGGACTGTTAAGTATGCAGGCTCATTCTGGCAGGCAACAGCCGAGGTAACATTGACCAGGGGGACAGTCGTCCGCATAACAGGCAAAAACAACTTAACAGTACAGGTAGCCCCCATGGCTGCCAAAGGAGATATCTGATGGACAACTTACTTGTCGGCATCGTGGTTTTTGTTGTCTTTGTTGTCGTTATTCTTATCAAAACAGCGGTGGTGGTCGATCAGCAGTTCGAATATGTTATTGAACGGCTGGGCAAATATCGAACCACCTTAGAAGCCGGTTTCCATATCCTGATCCCCTTTTTCGACAGAGTGGCCTATAAACGGAGCCTTAAAGAAGAATCCATCGACATACCGGCCCAAACCTGTATCACTGCAGATAATGTTTCCATGGAGATTGACGGTTGTCTCTACGTGCAGGTCGTTAACTCGCGTCTTTCTGCCTACGGTATCGATAACTATCATATTGCCGTGGCTCAACTGGCACAGACCAGCCTGCGGTCCGCCATCGGTAAAATCACTCTGGACAATACGTTTGAAGCCCGGGAAATTTTAAACCAGCAGGTTGTTGAGGCGCTGGATGAGGCTTCTGAAAACTGGGGCGTCAAGGTACTCCGTTATGAGATAAAGGATATCCAGCCACCACGCAGTGTCCTTGAGGCCATGGAAAAACAGATGAAGGCTGAGCGCGAAAAGCGAGCGGAAATCGCTAAGTCCGAAGGAGAACGGCAAGCTATGATTAATCGGGCGGAGGGCGAACGGGCTGAGGCCATTGCACGCTCGGAAGGGGAGAAAATGCGCCGCATCAACGAAGCTGAAGGGCAGGCGCAGGAGATCCTCAAAGTGGCCGAAGCTACTGCCGAAGGTATCCGACAGGTGGCTGAAGCCCTGAGTGCGCCGGGTGGTCAGGATGCTGCAAACCTGGAGGTGGCAAAAAAATACATTGAGCAGTTCGGCAAACTCGCCAAAGAAAACACCACAATGATTCTGCCGGCCAATCTGACCGACGTCTCATCCATGGTTGCCACTGCCCTGACAACTCTTGAACATACGAAACAGAAAGGACGTCTCGCTGATCAGCAGCCTGCCGTCGTCCGTTAAACAACAGTCATCACGGACCTCGCCCAAAGGGTGGCAGCAAGCTTATCTGTCAGTCGCTTCGCAGTAAAGGCAGACACACGGCAACACTTACAGCGCATCTGTCACCCTTTCCCCTGCAGGGAGTCCCCTGATGCACCAGGCATTCGTCAAGGTACGCAGCCTATCCTGCGGCTACGGCTCCCGGGACGATTTTAAATCATATCGTCATCGGTCAAATCGTCTTCGACATCAATGTCGTCTTCATCCTCTTCGATATCGTCTTCATCTTCTTCGATATCCTGGCCATCTTCATCTTCATACTGATCATCTGTCTCAAAATCATCATCATCGTCAGGTGAAATTTCCGGCGTGGCGTCGTGACCAGACGTTCTGGAAGGTTTGAGCATCCTGGCATCCGGTAAAACAAACATCCGTATCTGTTCAATCTCGTCAGGGAGTAACAGGTCGGTTTTACATACTCGGCAGTTCTTGACGTGCTGATCGACAAACTGCATCATCCGCGCAGGAGCCATGACCTCTTGTTTAACCTGAAGATACCAATCCTTAATGAGGCGTATGAGTTGTTCACATTCCATTGAAAAAATTCGCGCTATACAGTTTCAGGATCTAAAGCTGGTTCACTTACGGTTCATGCAGCAATAAAAGTTGTTTTTCCAGCCGACTAAGAGTAGATTTATACCGGATCGGAAGTGGAAAGGGCACTGGTGGCTCTCCCGGACTTCAAATCCGGTGTGTCGAGTGAGTAACTCGGCAGGTGGGTTCGATTCCCATGCACTTCCGCCATTTTCAAGTCGGACGAGTCTTTCCAGCGCGATTTGTATATCCTGAAACTTTCCACGCTGTCAAATCTTTTCGGCAGAGAAATTGAGACCCACTGACAACCGACCAAAAGGTGTCCTTCTACGTTTTTCTGATTCTTCTGTCTTCTTTGTTGCTCAACCCACTGCAACAACAGAGATCAGAGCCGCTGTGTCCTTGATATTCCCTCTTTATTGCGGCACAATATTTCTACAGTCAACTCAGTCTGTGAAATGAAACAGCGGTTCAGAATCAACCCCGGATATATCCGGGGGGGAACAGATTCATCGGCTGAGCCTCACCCCCTGTTCAGAGGACAGGAAATTCCATGACCGGCAAAGATATCGACACCCATCGATTTTCTTCGGCTTGCCACGCAACTTTCTACACAAGGAGTTCAGCATGTCTCTCTCTCCCTCTTCCGCACCAATCAATCTCCCCGGCCCCGGTAACGAAGCACTGCTAGAACGCGTTCTGCCCTTTGCCACAATCCGTTCGTTTCAGACCGATGAATCGGTTTTGACCCCTGAATCAACAGCAGAGTCTTTCTATTACCTGATAAACGGGGCGGTTGAAGTAAGTTACAATGACCGGTCCGACACTAAAATCACCGTTGCCTTAATCGGGGCCGGTGACTTCTTCGGTGAGATTGGTTTTTTCGATGGTGAATCCCGGGTCCGGAATATCCAGGCTGCAGGAGATACGCACATCGCCATCTTTAATACCGAAGTAATGACAACGCTTCGTGCCGATCAGCCCGAACTCTATATCGACTTTCTGCTCTATCTCACCCAGAACATCTGTGGAAAATTCCGCCGGATCGCCGGTGAACGGGAACCGATCACCGGCTATGCCCAATCGCTTTCCACCCGACATGCCAGCCGCTACACCGAAGCCAAGCCTCTGCCCGCACCTTTACTGCGTTCGTCGCAGTGGCACAGTATCGGCAGCCGCATGGAGGCCTTTAAATCAGAGTTGTTCAACCTGTCACATAAACTGCAAAAAGCAGAAGCAGAGGGCAAAAAAGACGATGCAAGTGAAAATCGTTGTCACGATGTGTTGGCTGAACTGAACAGCTCCCTGCCACTCTTTCAGCAAACCATGGCCGGCAGCGGCTATGAAGAGGTTATGTGGGGATATGTCTTCAAGGAAATTTTCCCCTACTTTATGAGGAGCAACTTTGCCGAACGGGCCTACTTCAAACCCAAAGGGTATGCCGGTGATTTCCTCATGATGGAGCACATATATGCAGACACGCCGAAAGGGGAAGGTAAACTCGGTGAAATAGTTGATGCTTTCTGCCTGCAGCGTCCCGGCTCTCTGGCCATTCGGGGCCGGCGTGTTCTGCTGCGCGATCAGCTGCTGCAGCTCAGCTCCACCAGGGGGTATGGGACAACAACAAGAATCATGAACCTGGCGTGCGGTCCGAACCGTGAGCTGTTCGATTTCCTGACGGTCTGTGACCACAGTGAAGACATTGAGGCGCTGTGCGTTGATATTGATCCAGAAGCGCTCCAGTACACGAACCAGTATGTCAACATCTTCCCTCACCGTGCCTCAATCAAACTTATGAGTGAAAATGTGATCAAATGGGCTCTGGGACGGGCAACTCACCATATCCAGCCGCTGGATATCATCTACTCTGCCGGTCTCTGTGATTATCTCGACACCCGGTTGTTTCGTGCTCTCATCACCCAATGTCACCATCATCTCAAACCCGGCGGCACCCTGCTCCTTGGCAACTTCACGCATTATCCGGATTCACTTTTCCTCGACAAACTGTTGAAATGGGAGTTGATATATCGAACTGAAACAGACCTGCTGGAGCTGTTTGCCCCGACTCCATTTGGTGACAAGGTAACAATCATTACTGAGCCGGCACAGGTGAACCTCTTTGCTGTTGCCACCAAAGAATAGGAAAGCCATGCCGTCCATAGCCGGTACTGAGCCGTTCGATAGTGCCAAGGAGCTGCACGAACTGTTCATTCAGCGTACGCATGTCTGCTTATGGCTGGGCGTCGTCTTTTTCTCCCTCTTCTCCCTGCTTGATTTTATTTATTGCCGCTCTTTTTTCTGGTTGTTCCTTGGTTATCGGTTAGGTTTTGTCGCCCTGCTGGTTTTTCTGCTGTTGCTGCTGCGCTATCCACCGGTCCGCCAATATTCGCACAGCGTCATGTGGTCCGCCATGCTCCTCGGAACCATCGTCATCACCGTAATGACTGTTCATTTAGGCGGATTTGCATCCGGATATTATGTGGGCATCCTCCTGATGATAGCCGGCGGTTTTTCCGTTCTCCCGCTCACCGTTCCCCAATCTCTCATCCTGGGCGGGCTCATGTACCTGGTGTACACCGTCACCGTTTCCCTCATCTCCCTGAGCCATGGCTCAATATCCGTCCCTGCCCTTGCCAACAACAGCTTTTTCTTTTTTGCAATTATCCTTATCACATCGGTGCAATGTTATGATGAAATCCAGATCACCGTCAAATCGTTGCGAGCAAAAGCAAGTTTACGTGCAATTTTAACCGAGCTGCGTCTCTACACGGACAATCTAGAGCAATTAGTGTGTAAACGGTTAGAAATGCTCGAAGAATCTGATCTGAAGTTTTTTGACCTCTACAACGCCCTGCCTGACCTCGTTGTACTGATCGACGATAAGGGTGTCATCCGTATGGTCAACCGGCTCGGCGCAGCCATGCTTAACCAGACCGTTGAAAACCTGGAAGAAACGATGATCTTTGATTATCTTTTTGAAACTGATCCGGATGTTTTTGTCAAACGTGTCATTGATCGGATAAACGAGGAAGGAGCAATCAGAGATGTGCAGTTACAGATGATCACACCCCGGGGACGCCGGCTCGAGGTGGAAATCAGTGGCAACCACATAGCCTTGTCGCAGGCCGGCATGCATTATCACCTGGTCATCCGTGACATCACTGCAACAAAAAAAATGGAACGTGAAGTCCTGAAATCGTCCCAACTCCTTGATACCTCACGCCAGGCCGCCATTTTCGGACTGGCTCGCCTTGCTGAATGCCGAGACGATTGCACCGGCAGCCATCTGCTCAGAATTCGGGAATACACACGTATCCTTGCCGTTGAACTGTCCGGCTTTCCTGAAATAAAAGGAATAATCACGGCACAGTTCATCGAAGACCTTTGCCTTTCCTCTATCCTGCATGATATTGGCAAGATCGGCATACCGGATGCAATTTTACTCAAACCGGATCACCTGTCTGCCGAAGAGTTCAGCATTATGCAGCAGCACTGTTTGTACGGGAGTGAAGCACTCACTCTCGATGATTATGAGGAGGAGGAACTCGGTTTCCTGAAGATGGGGCAAGAAATAGCTCTCAATCACCATGAATGCTGGGATGGAAGCGGATACCCCAACGGGCTGTCCGGAATGCAGATCCCTCTTACGGCACGCATTACCGCTCTTGCCGATGTCTATGACGCCTTAACCTCCAGCAGACCATATAAACCTGCATACAACCATGAACAGGCACGCATGTACATCATCAAGGAGAGCGGACGTCAGTTTGACCCAATGATTGTCAGTGCCTTTTTGAAAAGAGAACAGGAATTTAAAGCAGCACGACGCGATCTGCTTCTCCATACGCACCCGTCATCCATCACAACAGACACCCATGGGCAACCCTGATCCCTTTCGGCAGGAGTCCCGACAACTTCATCATCAACGGGTGTACTATATTCTGCTGGCAGGCATAGGGACCCTTCTCCTGCTGACACTGCTTGATACGCTTGTGGAGCCCGGGTTGCGCTCCGAATTTTTACAGTACCGGCTTCTGGCAATCGGCGCCTGTGTGCTCCTGCTGTATATCAACCACACCAGCCGATCCTACCGGTGGACATGGCTTATCGGTTTTTTCGGATACAGTGCTGTCAGCCTGGCCATTCTTTTCAGCATATACCGGCAAGGTGACGCAGCGACTCCCTACTATGTCGGCCTTATGGTTGCCATGACGATCTACACGACTCTTGCTCCCCTTTCCGTCTTCCAGACAATTGCCAGCGGATTTGCGCTGGCCGTTCTTTTTGTCATCACGATCTTTTTCATACCAACATCCTTTGGTCCGGGACAACAGCTGGGCCTGTTCAGCAATCTCTTTTTCATGATCGGGTTTATTTTCATCGCTGCCACACGAAACTGGACAGACATCAATGCTCGAAAACGAGAGCACCTGTTGCGCACCTCTGAACACGCGGCAGCCGAGGCGTTAGCCGGACAAGCTCGGCGCCTGGAGCTGGAGGTTGCGCGACGGGCCGACGCTCAACAGGCAACGGAAGAACATTATCAACTGCTCTTTGAAACCATTGCCGACAATGTTGCCCTCATTGATACAGATGGTATGGTCCTGCAGGCAAACACATCCTTTCTGCATCACTTCACCCCGGGAACATTGTCGCCCGGCACGATCTTCTACGACCTTGCGGACTCTGAGGACCAGCGTATCTTACGCTCCGCTGTCTCCACGCTCATCACCGACAGTACCCCCATTTCCGATCTCCAGGTCACCCTTACAACTGTTGAGGGTACTCCGCTTCTGACCGAAATCAGCGGCGCTCTCCTGCAAAGAGAAAATAAAATTCCCGGTGTACAGTTAATTATCCGGGACATCAGTGAGCGCAAGCATCTGGAAAAAGTCCTCGCCTCTTCGCTGCACAAACTCCGCCAGACAGAGAATGCCACCATCCTCGCACTTGCCAAGCTTTCCGAATACCGTGACATTACCCCGGGCCGTCATCTCGAACGAATCAGGGAGTACTGTAAAACCCTTGCGACTGCAGCCCGTGACCATGGACTGTACGCTGAAATAATTACCCCGACATATGTTCAAAACCTCTATCAGGGCTCGATTCTCCACGATATCGGCAAGGTTGCTGTTTCTAATGAAATTCTCAACAAGACTGAGCCGTTAACTGTTTCAGAGCAAGAGACTTTACGCAATCATACCTTGACCGGCGGAGATGTCATCAAGGCAATGGAACAGGACACGCCGGGCAGCAATTTTTTATCCCTTGCCAAAAATATGGCATACTTTCACCATGAGCGCTGGGATGGTACAGGGTACCCCTACGGGCTGCAAGGAAATGAAATTCCCCTCGAAGCCCGGATTATAGCTGTTGCCGATGCCTATGAGGAGGCAACCGTCGCCATGCTTCAAGACAGGTGCCTGACGCACCGGCAGGCTGTTGACTCGATTGTGAACAACGCCGGCCGTCATTTCGATCCAATGCTTATTGACGCCTTTCTCACTGTCCAGGAAGAATTTAACCAGATCAGGCAAACACTGGTCGAAACTGAATAACCCTTCACCCGGATAAAATGCCGGCTCTCCATGAGTGCAACCTGACGCCTGCGGGCCACAGATCACAATATTTCCCTTGCTGTTCGTCTTTAAATACACTAGAAAATATATCAAATCGTCCTTTGATACCCCTTTGACAATCGGCAATGATTGAACAGACCCATTTTCAGGATGACAACCTGAACAACGGCTTTCCAGGAAGGAGTAAACCATGCATGCAAACATAACACGTGCCTCGCTTTACAAGGCGGCAGCTGTGCTTCTATTTTTTGTCATATTGGCCTATCTCGTCAGTTCCACACCTGATGGAGGCGTTTTCAGCTCCATCGGTCAGATGATTATCGGTGTCTTTCGCTTTATACAGTGGAGCATTGCAATGATCATCGGAGTGACCCTCTCCATCGCCGTTCTCATTGCCATCTTCCTGTTTGCAGTTTCACTCACCAATAAAGCGGCAGCTGCCTCAATGTACCAGGCGATCAGAGTTGCAGTGATCGATCTTTCACAATCATTTATCAGCCGATATCGTCCAACAGTCGCCACTGCGGAGACTGTCCGTCCAGAGGAAATTCCCACCCGGGACATACCGGCAGCTCCTGTCCAGCAATCACCTGTCCACGAGTCGTCTTCTTCCGATACACTCTCCGCTCAAATTGCCGGTGACATCCAGAAAATGGCCGAAAGTCAGCAGGCACTGAGCAGCCAACTCTCCAACCTGACCAGTAAACTGCAGGTTTTGGAAGAAAGAAGTTCGGATTTTCTGACTGCCGGCCATCTGGAAACGGTGACCGCCGAACTGGCCACGACCGGTAAAAATCTTGGGGCGCTGCAGGCGGATGCAACCGTGCTGGAACAGAAAATCAGTCAGACTCTGCAGCAGGTGACGACCATTACCCCGGAAAAGATCCTCGGTAACATTCCGGAGCGATTGCAGCATCTGGAAACAAAAGAAGATGCCCCTGCATTTGATCCCGCTCCACTGGTTGCCTCGATTGAAGCACTGGAAGCCGCTGTGGGGGACCTCAAAAAACAGAAGACTTCACCTGCCAAGGCACGGACGACTAAAACGAAAAAGAAAGCGTAAACCGGCCCTACCCTGATAGACAGCACAGGCCATAGTACCGTTTGGTGCTATGGCCTGTTCAGTAGAATGATCCTCTCCGCACACACTTCTTTGCCGCTGATTCGAAGGACGTATCACACAACTTTACAAGAAAAGCCGACAACACGGCGTCATACTTAAGAGCAACTCTGTGCTGAAAACACTGTTGACACAATGGGCGTTTTTCTATCAAGAGACAATGCTAACAGGCTCTGCCAGGGTGTTTAACAACGAGTCGATTTGAGTAAAAGGGTCTTCCTGTTGACCGAGAGAGACCACCAGCCGTTGATCTGATGTCAAACGGATCGATGACGTGCGCTGTTTTTTATTCGATTGCTGTTCAATAAGATGTACGATCCGGCTCGGTTCAACCGTGGTCGTAGCAGCAAAAGAAACAATCAGACAACCTTCTCCCTGCTCCAGCTTGTTGATACCCAGGGTGCGTAGCCGCTGCTTCAGTCTGATCGCTGTTATCAGGGTCCGTCCTTCCGGAGGCAGGGGGCCATACCTGTCCACCACCTCTTCCTCCGCGTCATCCAGATCTGCGTTTGAGCCATTACCAGCGACTGACAACCGCCGGTAGACATGGTAGCGCTGACTGGCATCCTGAATATAGGTGTCCGGCAAGTAGGCGGCAACACGGAGCTTAATTTCCGGATCAATCGTATCTTCCGCCACCGGCAACATCTCCCCGGCCTGCACCTTACGCTTCAAATCTGTTACCGTGGCCTGCAGCAATTCCAAATACAGATCATACCCCACAGCAGCGATGTGCCCGGACTGAGAAACGCCCAGCAGATTACCTCCACCACGAATCTGGAGATCGTTCATCGCTAATTTAAACCCGCCTCCTAACTCTGAACAGTCCATCAGGGCCCGCAGTCGCTGTTGAGCGTCCGGAGTGAGGTGATCAAGTGAGGCGACCAGTAAATAGGCATACGCTTGACGGGAAGATCGCCCGACTCTGCCCCGCAACTGATAGATATCGGCAAGCCCGAGGTGATCAGCCCGATTGATGATGATGGTATTGGCGTTTGGAATATCCAATCCTGATTCGATTATGGTTGTGCACATCAGTATATCAAGTTCATGATTAATGAAACGAACCATAATGTCTTCAAGCTGCGTACCGGCCATTTGTCCGTGTGCAACTCCAATCCGCGCCTGGGGAACAAGGGCGGCGATGGCAGCAGCGATACGGTGAATGGAGCGCACTCGGTTATGAACAAAAAATATCTGGCCGCCCCGTCCCAGTTCCCGCGCTATTGCTTCGCGAATAACAAGCTGATCGTATTTCGCTACAAAGGTTTTAACTGACCGGCGTTGCTGAGGCGGTGTCGAAATTACAGAAAGATCACGTATTCCCAATAAAGACATCTGAAGCGTCCGCGGGATGGGCGTGGCGGTGAGCGTCAGGACATCAACGGTTGCCTTGATCTTCTTAATTTTCTCTTTATGAGACACACCAAAACGATGCTCTTCGTCAACAACCAGCAACCCGAGTTTTTTAAACTGAATATCCTTTGACAGTAAACGGTGGGTACCAATAATCAAATCAATGGTGCCGGCTGCTAATTGGGCGACGATTTCCTTTTGTCGCCGGCTGCTCCGAAAACGATTGAGACACGCGATCTCAACGGGAAATGATGCAAATCGCTCTCGAAATGTGGCGGCATGCTGTTCTGCCAATACAGTTGTCGGCACCAGAATGGCGACCTGATAGCCGTCCTCTATCACCTTAAACGCTGCCCGTGCCGCTACTTCTGTCTTACCGTATCCAACATCCCCGCACACCAGACGGTCCATAGGTTGTTCGCGACGCAAATCACCAAGCACATCATTTATAGCCCTGGCCTGTCCACTGGTCTCATCATAGGGAAAAGATTCCTCCAGTTGCTCGTACAGTGCACCGGGAGCAGAAAAACTGTGCCCTTCGCGGAGTTCCCGTTGTGCGTAGATGTCGAGTAACTCCTGGGCAATCTTCCAGACAGCCTCTGTTACCTTCTTTTTTGCACTTTGCCATCGCTGCGAACCAAGGCTGTCGAGCTTTGGCTCCTGATCCGTCAACCCCTGGTAACGGCTGACCCAGTGCAGCCGATCCACCGGGACATACAGTTTGTTGTCATCCCGATAGGCAATCAGCATGAAGTCACCATGCCGGCCGGATATCTCCATATTGACCAGCCCTCGGAAGATCCCTATGCCATGATCGCGATGAACGACAAATTCACCCTCCTGCAGGTGTTCGATCTGCACCGGTTCAGCATACTCCTGCTTACTCCGGCGTTGTCGCTTGCCTAAGCGTTTGTCACCAAAGAGTTCCTCAGCAGAAAGAAAATGCAGGTGTTCAGTGAGCAGATCAAAACCACGGGAAAGCGGTTGATCAAAACAGTAGATAACATCCTTCTCAACAATATTTTCTAAAGCAAACGGCGCAGGCAGAAGAACGGTACGCAGCTGGTAATGAGCAAGCATTTCTTGAAGATGACCGGCCTGTCGTGATGATCGACAGGCTAAAACGATTTGCTCACCGTTTCTCAGCCACTGCTGCATGCGATCCACCAGCGGTGGCAGCATACCACGCTTCTTACGTTGAATCTCGATCTCCTGAGCGAGCAAGGCATGATCTCCTGTGGCACAGGTCAGCGTCAGTTTCTGGTCCTGATCAGGTTCGTGGAGAAAAGCGAGTCGAGCCGCAAGGAGCTGGTCATGGTTTGTTTCCCATTCAGCCTCACTGAGGAACAGGTCTTCTGGTGATAAGATCGCTGAATTCCGGTTCAATGCCTCCTCATAATTTGCATGAATCCGCTCGCGAACCAGCTGCTGCTGCTGGTGAACGGCAATGGGGTCATACACAACAAGGGCAGTGTGAGCCGGCAGATAATCAAAAAATGTCTGCAGCCCGGATCTGCCGCCATAGACCAGAGGCAACAACGATTCGAGGCCGGGAAAGGTTTGTCCCGTGGACAGACGATCACGGACAAGACGGTGTTCATCCGACGACCAATGATACTGTACGGCAGCAGTATCAGCTGCGGCTACAATGTCTTGTCGCTGCTCTGGTGGAGGGAAGAGTATATCAGTGGCCGGCACCAGGACCGCTTCCGAGATCTCCTGAAGAGATCTCTGTGAGATCGGATCAAAAACACGAATCGACTCCAGCACATCACCAAAAAAATCGAGCCGGAGCGGACCGTTTTTTGCGGTCCCCAAATGCGGAGGATAGACATCAATAATCCCACCCCGTAAAGCCAGATCTCCTTCCTGCCGCACCATCTCGCTCATCTGATAACCAGCCGCAATGAGTGCGGCTATCAGGGGTTCCTGTTCAATCTCCTCGCCGATCTGCACCAACTCACAATGCCGGCTCAACACTCGACTCGGTAGAACTCGTCGCAGTACCGCCTCCACTGAAGCCAGAACGATACAGGGGGCCGTGTGCTCCAGCAGTTGATACAGTGTTGCTAATCGGGAACAGACGGTTGCCGGATCCGGAGAAAGAGGACTGTAGGGAGGAATCTCATAAC
Source organism: Desulfobulbus oligotrophicus (assembly GCF_016446285.1). Lineage (NCBI taxonomy): Bacteria > Pseudomonadati > Thermodesulfobacteriota > Desulfobulbia > Desulfobulbales > Desulfobulbaceae > Desulfobulbus > Desulfobulbus oligotrophicus. The sequence continues at coordinate 992,990 of NZ_CP054140.1, read as the reverse complement.
CTGGGTAGACAAGTACCCGGGTATCGGAGAAAAAAGCGAAATCCTGAGCAAGAACTTCCAGTTGATCGTCGGAAGGAAGGATAACACAGTATGAACGTTGCAGTGCTTCAACCGCTCTGCTGAGAAACAGAGCGGCTGAAGCACTGTGAAGGCCGAAAATATCAGGAGGATGACCGCTTTCACGCAGTCGCGCAATGATTGACTGCATAAAACGCGATCAGACAGAGGGGTGGAAGAGGATTAAAATGTCCCCCCCATACTGAAATCCCAGGTAGAATTCTGCTCTCCGGTTTTCCGGTCCAGATTAGCCCCCCAGGCCAAACGGATCGGACCAAGCGGAGAGGCCCACATAATGCCGACACCGGCGGTCTTCTTGTACTCACTAAAATCCCATTTATCGTCTCCGCCGGGTATTCCCTCACCGTAGACATTACCAAAATCGTGAAAGATTTCACCATCCATACCCATGTCTTTAAACAGAGGAAAGACGATGGCAACCGTTCCGTACCACATCTTGTCACCACCGACCTTGTCCCCATACTGATCAATGGGGCTGATCGCGGCAGACTTGAAACCGCGGATTGAATTCATGCCACCCAAAAAGAATTTTTCATAGACAGGCAACTTATCTGTTTTATTCTCAAAAGCCTGTCCAGCCGCGAGCTTGGCATGAAAAACCGTACTCCAGATCATCGGAAACCACCAGGCAGTGGATCCTTCAACTTTGGTAAACTCGGCATCACCACCGAACGGCCCGCCCGCATAACTGACGTTGATACTGTTGCGTGACCCCCGAGTTGGTGAGAAGGATTTATCTCGGGTATCACGAACCAGACCGATCTCCGGCATGCTCATCAGATTGATATCTTTGGATTTCAATATGGCTGAATTAATATTCGCTTCATTGATATCCGACAAATCAGTGTCAGAGATGGTGTATCCGTAATAAATTCGCCACTCTTCATAAAGAGGATGTCCTAAGCGCAGGGAGGCGCCGGTGGAATCTTTCGTAAAGTCATCATACTCTCTTTCCCAATTAAACAGATCAACGCTGCCGGAAACCTGGGAGTCGAGGATCCTGGGATTTACAAATCTCAAGTTGTACCGGGTACTCTTATAGCTGGTACTTGCCGCAAAAGACAATCGGTTTCCAGTACCAAAGAGGTTGTCTTCAGAAATTTCACCCATGAACAGCATTCTTTCAGATGAAGAGTACCCGGCACCGATCTGAAAAGAACCGGTGGGCTTCTCTTTAACGTCAACCACTACGTCCATCTGATTTTCCACCATGGTTGGCTGCGGAGTAATCGTCACATCTTCAAAAAAACCCAATCGTTTCAGTTTTTGTGTCGAAGTTCGGATAGCCTTGGCATCGTAGCGCCCCCCCTCTTCCACCCTGAGGTCACGACGGATAACATGATCTCGGGTACGGGTATTGCCCTGAACTTCAACTCGATTAACGTAGGCCATTTCACCTTTTTTCACCTGCAGCAAAAGGTCGACGCTTTCCCCATCCGCTGACCTGTTAATCTTGGGATTAACATCGGCAAACGCATATCCGTATTCAGCATAAAGGTCGGTAATTCGAGTGATATCATCCCTTAGAACCTGACGGTTGACATACTCTTCATCACGAATTTGCAAAACCTCAAGCAGCTCAGCCTTATCTTTGATCAGGTCGCCTTCAATGTCAATGGAGCCCACACGATAACGCCGTCCTTCATCAACGGGAAAGGTGACAATCAGTTCATCATCCTTCTGATTCACGATCGGCTCGCCGACCTTGGCCTCCAGAAAACCTTCATTCTGGTAAAACGCTGCCAGACGTTCCGCATCCTGCTGCAGCACATCCATTTTCAGCACACCGGCATCGGTCAGCCAAGATATCCACCATTTGCGGGTGGTCGTTTGAATGACATCCCGAAGGTCGCCGGCTGAAAAAGAGTCATTACCCGTAAAGTTGATCTCACCGACAGTGATCTTGTCACCTTCCTTGACATCAAAAACAACTTCTGCATTCCCGCCCGGCGGCGTGTCGACCTTGGCTGTGACTTCTGTGTTGTAGTATCCTTTTGACTTGTACAGGTCTTTGATTTTATAGACAGCCTCGTTCACCTTCGTGGAATTGAGGATGGAATTGGTGGTGATGTTCGCAGCCTCCCGCACATCCTCCTCTTTGATCGCATCGGCACCCTTGATAACCACGTTGCCGATGAGGGGCTTTTCCTGTACCCGGAAAATGATGTTCTTGCCGGCTTCTGTGTCTTCAGCATCGACCTCAACATTTTCAAAATATCCCATACTGAAAACAGCCTTGAGATCCTGCCTCAACGTCACAGGATCGTAGAGGTCACCTGGTTTTGTCGATATCTTCTGCAAAATAGCACCGGAATCGATTCGTTCGTTTCCTGCAGGGGCAACACTCGCAACCGAAGCACTCCGATTGGAATAGGCTAACATCGTGTTCACGATTTCACCGGTCACCCTGTCCAGATCCTGGAGAGAATCCCCTTCGCGGAAAGCAGAGTACGGGGCCTTGGGTGCCAGCACATCGATAATCACACAGTCAACACTTATGCGGTTGCCAAGTTTATTAAGACTGCCGACAACGACATAATCCACGTTGGCGGACTCCACCACTTTGTTTAACACCCCAGCAGGCGGTGGCCAGGTACCACGATAATCAACCAGTTTTTCCGCCTGATCTCGCGACATCATCCTCATGCCTCTGGCCGCTGCTTCACGTTCTAAAGATCTGTCCGCCGGACCGGCAATCATTGCACTGTCCGGCGCGTTGATCTTAAACGGTAGAAAAAGAGTGCTGCGCTCCACTGCCAAAGCCGACATCGGCGCCATATTAAAGGCAAACATGGCAAAGAGCAGAGACAGCGCTAGAAAACACAGGGAGCGACGAGGCTGTAATATCGGCGACATGAAGGATTCCTCTTCGAGTCTTGTTCGTTGACCAACGCCGCATGCGGAACTTGCAGGCAAAATTGATCAAAAGATTGGATGAGCGGCACTTTTTTTATGGACAAAAACACCTGCCAAAATCCAGAACATTATGACAGGTTTCATTGATTTTGCAAGAAATTCTATTGCTTTCCTCTAAAGAGAAAGGCAGAAACTTTTCTTTCACCCATGGGCTTTATTGGAGAGTCGTGCTGTGCTATTGCCCTGTATCAGCACCCTGATACCGATCCTCGAGCTGGCGGGAAACAGCATCACGCAACTCCATAGCCAGAATCTGTTTATCGCCGGCTTTGTAATGTGTAGTAGCCATAGGTTCACCGATCCGGATGACAATTTCCCCGCCACGTGGCAACAGCCGTCCTTTGGGCAGTACCTCGTAAGAACCGTTAAATCCCAATGGTACTACCGGTACGCGGGCCTTTATAGCCAAAAGCACTGCACCGGTTTTGAACTCCTGCAGCCGACCATCCGCACTCCGGGTTCCTTCGGGAAAGATAAGTACCGAGCTGCCTCCGGTAATTCGGGCTGCTGCCTGCTCAAGACTCTTCAGAGCCTGCCGGCCGTGCGAACGATCGATGGGGATATAACCGGCCTGGCGCATCGCCTGGCCGAAAACCGGAATCCGGAACAGCTCTTTTTTGGCAATCCAGCGGAAATCATGGGGAAAATACCCCTGAAATGAAAAAATATCGTACTGACTGCTGTGATTACCCGCAAAAATATAGATTTGTTCCGGATCGATGTTCTCTATCCCCTCAACCCTGACACGGACACCGGCAAGCAGGCACAAGATCCGGCCCCACCAGCGGGGAAACACCTGGGCTTTGATTTCTGATTGCCGCCCCCAGTAAATATCCAGCAGAGCGAGCAAGGAAACGGCAAGGGTTATAAACGGCGCAAGGATCAGTGTACAACTGCCTCGAATATAATGAAAAAATGACATACCTTAACCTTCTTTCCGAAAAGGATTTGTCCTGTGCATGAGCCAGGGTCCGTTTGTCAGCATTTTCCGGGGACACCCCGGTTCAGACATCAATCCACCTGACTCTTCTCTACCGCGCAGTAAAGACAAAACAACCACGTCATCATAAAAGTCGACAACCTTGTCCTTAGCAGGCAGGCATCAGAACTTCAAGTACTTCTGGAAAACCGGATGCCGACATCACTGCAAAACGAACGACACCCTGATTGACGGGAGACATCGGATCGAATATATATTTCATGGTCTCTTTTTATCTTGAGCAGAGACCTCTTTCTACAAACCTATAGCGTGTTATCGCTCGACAAGGAGTATACTGTGACTGCAGATCACATTACAATACAACCAGACGGCTCCCTGATTGTACCAAATCATCCTGTTATTCCGTTCATTGAAGGAGACGGTACCGGTCCCGATATCTGGAAAACAGTGCGGAAAGTGTTGGATACGGGAATAAGCAAAAGTTATAAGGGAACACGTACCATCGAATGGCTGGAGGTCCTGGCCGGTGAAAAAGCCTTTCAACAGACCGGCGAATGGCTGCCCCAGGACACGGTTGATGCCTTGAAAAAATACGTGGTCAGCATCAAAGGTCCCTTGACCACCCCCATTGGCAAAGGTATCCGCAGTTTAAATGTCACCCTGCGTCAGGTGCTTGATCTCTACGCCTGCGTTCGACCGGTGCGATATTACCGTGGGGTTGTCTCCCCGGTCAAGGCACCTGAACTGGTGAACATGATTATTTTCCGGGAAAATACGGAAGATGTCTATGCAGGCGTTGAATGGCAGGCCGGCACGGAAGAGGCTAACCGGGTTATAGAATTTTTGCGTAATGAAATGGGTGCCCACATCCGGGACAATTCAGGAATCGGTATCAAGCCGATCTCTGAATTCGGCACGAAGCGGCTCGTACGAAAAGCTGTCCAGCATGCCCTGGACCACGGATGTGATTCGGTCACCCTGGTTCACAAGGGAAATATCATGAAGTTTACCGAAGGGGCCTTCTGCAACTGGGGGTATGAGCTGGCTAGCGAAGAATTTGGCGACAGCACCATCACTGAAAAAGTTCTGTGGGAGCAGTTCAACGGAAAAGTACCGGCAGGAAAAGTTGTCATTAAGGATCGAATCGCTGACGCCATGTTTCAGCAGATTCTACTTCGCCCTGATGAGTACTCGGTACTGGCCATGCCCAACCTGAACGGCGATTACATGTCCGATGCTCTGGCTGCCCAGGTGGGTGGACTGGGCATTGCTCCCGGGGCTAATATCGGGGATGGTGTTGCGGTATTTGAAGCCACCCATGGAACCGCTCCAAAATATGCCGGCCTTGACAAGGTTAATCCCGGATCTGTTCTCCTTTCCGGAGTCATGCTGCTTGAGTACATAGGCTGGCAGGAAGCCGCCGATCGTATCACCTCGGCTTTGGAAACAACCATCTCCAACAAAACGGTTACCTATGATTTAGCCCGACTCATGACCGGGGCAACGGAACTCTCCTGTTCAGGATTCGGCAACGCCATCATCGACAACATGTAAAGAGCGGGTGCCTCTGTGTACGGGGCTGCGAGAACAATCTTTGGAACACTCAATGATCTGCTCTTTCCGCCCCTTTGCCTGGGATGTCAACAGCGGCTGGGATCCTCGCACCCGCCGCTTCTGTGTCCTGAGTGCTCAAAAAAACTCATTTTCATCCGTTCACCACTCTGCTCCCTGTGCGGCACGCCCTTTCCCAAAGGAGCAGATCACCTCTGCGGTGATTGCCTTGCCGGTCGTTATTCCTTCGATCTGGCACGATCACTCTGCCAATACTGCCCGCCCATCTCCGATTTAATCCTTGCCCTGAAATTTCACGGTCGATTGACCGGTATCGCCACCTTTCGAACCCTGCTTGATCAATCAGCTCTTTTCGAAATCTTTACCACTCCAGACATCATCCTTCCCGTCCCCTTACATAAGAAAAGATTACGGCAGCGCGGATTTAATCAGGCTCAGCTCATTACCTCGGGTTGCTTTTTGCAATGGCGGAAAAAAATTGTCCTCAACCTCCTCACACGACACCGTCCAACAACACCTCAGGCAGTGCTCAGCGGTTCAAAACGACGGCGCAATGTCCACAATGTCTTTTCCTTGAGCAGACCGGACCTGGTGGCCGGCGCACGTGTACTCCTGGTCGACGATGTTTATACAACGGGCAGCACGGTCAATGCATGCAGCAAGATTTTACGAAAGGCGGGGGCCGAACGGATTGAAGTGTTCACACTGGCCAGAAGTCTGGCCAGTTAAAACGAGAACAGAAAAGACTATTATTCACTCCTGAACAACAGCCTTTTGATATGAAAGCAACTCGTCAAAAAATTTACGCGGTGGTACTGCTTTTCACCATGTTCTGAACTGCCCGGAATCTAAATGGACAAAACCATCCCGGGGATAATAACCAACACCACCACACTGCATCTCCAGGGCACACTGTCGGACCTGGGCAAGACTCGCCCCGGAAAACCGGATATCAACTGCTTTGCCCTGCATATGCAGGCTCTTGGTCGCCACTCCGGAATGACCTTGCCGCAGCAACCTGTTCGTCTTTGGTGAACGAAAGCCGGAAACAATCTCATACACACCTTTATTGCCCATTTCTCCCTTCACCGCCCACAAGATATCCAGCAGTTTCGGATCGATGACATGCACCTGCCCGGTATTATAATCGCGCAGGAACCGATTGATTTTGGTAAGAGCCCGCCGATCATATGCCGATCCCGAAGCATACACTAAAGTAAGTTCCTGTTGAGTTCGAGTATGCACAAAAGAAAGGGAGCGTTTTTTTATCGCCTTGGCGCAGGCGATGGTGGGAGCTGAAACCAGTCCAAGTCCCAGAACAACCTGGGTTGCAGTCAGAAGAAATGAACGGCGGGATGTTATTGGTTGGGTAGTATTTTCTGTAATCATAAGGTCTTTGTATTGAATGGGGATCTGTTTGATATTTACATCAACGATCAACCACACGAGCGGTTGTAGATAAAAATTGGAGTTATTAAAATGTATACGCCTGCTGTTGTCAAGGTTTCGGCTCTTCTAAAGAGGTTTTCACAAAAAAAGACAACAGAAATTCAGGAGGTTATGGAACAATTTTTTTTTTGTTCAGTATAAGATCGCCTGCTGCAGCGGTAACAGATGGCATGTAGTTTTGCATACATGCACGTACAGCTCAAAAACATCATCAAATCAGTAAAATATGAAAATTCATTATGTGGCGATGCGTTCTTTGTCTGTACAGAGCACGCCATTTGACGCCATTTGACGCCATTGCCCCTCTTGGACAGGCGGAATTGATCACCCGTTACGAATCCGATCAAGCGCTGAGCGTACAGCCGCACTCAGACCCTGCAAATCCATAGGTTTCATCAACAAGTCACTGGCTCCGGCTTCAAGTGCGATTTCGTGATTCAGCCGGTCAGAATAACCGGTGCAGAGGATAACCGGTACAGAGAGATGTTTACGGCGCAGATCCCGCGTCAGATCAATGCCGGTCATTCTCGGCATTGTCTGATCGGTAAGCACAAGATCAATCGGCTCCTGGGCATGCTCCAGCAAAAAAGTGACCTCCTGTGGATCGCCGGTCGTGGTAACCGTATAACCAAGATGTGACAACATCATCTTATAGGTCTCACGGATATCTTTTTCATCATCAACAACCAGGATATGCTCTGTTCCGGTTGACAGGGGTCTTGATCCGTTTACCAATCCATTGTTCCCTGCCTGATCCACCAACGGTAGACAAACAGTAAAAACAGTCCCTTCCCCTGCCTTTGACTGTACATCTATTTGACCGCCCAACTCCTGAACAATACCATGAACAACACTCAATCCCATACCGGTCCCCTCGCCCGGTTGTTTAGTCGTAAAAAAGGGTGTGAAAATCTGCGACAAGATCTCCTCACCAATTCCCTGCCCAGTGTCCTCAACAACTAAAACAGCTCTCTCCTTGTCACTGTTTCCACTGTTTTGACCAGGTATCGTTACCGTTTCCAACCGAAGCCGGATAACAAGACGGCCACCGGTTTCCCGCATAGCGTAAAATGCATTGGTGCATAAGTTCATGACGATCTGTTGGATCTGCACCGGAGCAGCCATCACCATCATCTTCATTTCAGAAGCCGGCATATCTTGCACGATGTCAATGGTTGTCGGCAGGCTTGCACGAAGCAGCTTCAAACTCTCCTTAATAAGCGGTGCAATGGGAACCGGTACCTTTTCAATCACTGACTGACGGCTGAATGTCAGAATCTGCTGTACAAGATCGGCTGCCCGTTTCCCCCCCTGCCGAATATGCAGCAGGTTGGTATGCGCTTCCGTACCAGGGGTTGACTGCAAGAGTGCAAGGTCTGTGAACCCGATGATACCTCCGAGGATATTATTAAAGTCGTGGGCAATCCCCCCTGCCAGCGTCCCTATGGCCTCCATCTTCTGTGTTTGCCGCAGGCGGCTGTCCAGCTCCAGTTCTTGCGTGACATCGCGCTGTACGAGAACAAAATGGGGCACCGCACCGTTTGTACTGCGCATCGGGGAAATTGTTGCAACAGCAACAAAGAAAGTACCGTCCTTACGCCGGTTGATAATACGTCCCCGCCAGACTTCGCCGCCATCAACAACATTCTCGATCTTCAGATCAAACGAGGTGTCCTGCTCCTCTGCCCACAATATCCGGATTGATTGCCCACGGCATTCTTCCATACTGTAACCGGTCATTTCAACGAGGGCGGCATTTGCATAATCAATAATACCCTGACGATCGGCAATTAAAACCGCCTCTTTGACCTGGTCAACGGCTGTGGTAAGTCGTTGCTGTTGCGCTGCCCTTATCCGTTCATCCGTCACATCGTGAACGATCAAAATCCATTGCGGCTGCGGATCTGCCTGATAGAGTGTGGCATGGACAACAACCTCCCGCTTTGCCCCGGAAAAGGTGTGGAGCCGAATTGGCCCGCACTTGTAACGGGATCGGGCAGCTGTTCCGCCTTCCAGCTGCCTTGCGAGTTCATGCCTGGTGTCCCGGTGAAAAAAACTGAGAAACTCCTGCCCCACAACCTGCTCACCATCGGCTTCCAGCATTCGCAAAGCCTCCTGGTTGGCATAGAGAACCACTGCTTTGGCATTCAGAACAAAGACACCCATTGGAGCGAGGTCGAGTAACATTGCCAACTGTTTCTGGGCAGCCCGCTGTTCAGATTCTTCTTTTCTATGAACGGCAATACGACTTAAAATAAGACTCAACAATGCAACAACGGTCACTGCCACGGCTGTAACCACCAGCCACTGAGAACGGAATTCGGCCATGGACCCGAGCACCACGTGTTCAGGCGTCAGCAAAACAAGTGACCAACTCGTATCGGCAGCAAGATGCAGCGGATAAACCAGGCCGTACACTTTGCCGGGATTCTGCAGGTTTTGGGTCAAACGGTCTTCCGAGAGGACGACCAGCTTCTGTTCGCCGCTTCCCAAAGCAGTACGCAGAACCTTCACATCGTCTTCATTATTGACGTACAGGTGGTGAATGCTGTTGCCGACGAGAGAGACGCCCGGTGCGGTAAGAATAACGCCGCTCTGGTTGACCAGCAGAACATCTTCCTCATGGGGAAAGGAAATTTGATCAAAAATCCGTTGTGCCACCCGGGTAATCGGTAAAGAAAAAGACAGGCAGCCGGCAAATTCATCTTCCTGCCGGACTGCTGCAGAAAAAAAGATCTGCCCGACTCCGTCACTCAAACGATACAGATCGCTCACCCTGGGGTGATTTTGTTCGTGCAGAGTTCGACAATGGTCAGTGGCACCTTCCTGAGCCTCATTGGGTATTTCAGGGACAATGAACAATCGGATACCAGCGGCATCTGTCCGCTCAATCGACAGAATATCACCACCACGCATCGATAAAAAATCACCCAGTAAACTCTTGCCGCTCTCGTCGAGTTGCTGGATACCGGCCTGCTGCACCAGGTAGGTAAGTGCTGTACTGTATGTGGTCAGGTACTCCTGCAGTCCGACTTCCGCCTGCTGCGCTAAAAGTGTTTGCTGAAGACGAAAGGCGTCCATGGTTTTAGTATGTACTGAAAGGTAGGGAAGATAAAAAAGCCCTGCCAGAACGAGTGTGGCCAAAAACCCGAGAACAACGAGTTGATAATCAAATCGGTTTTTCATCACACTTTAGATTAGAATACATGGTGGAGTATGTTTTCCTGTCAATGCCACGTGTCTTCCACAGATACAGAGAAAAGTATCTCAGCAAAAGAATTATGATATTACAACGTTTTTTTGAAAGGCCCTATAAAATAATACAGCAGGTCCCGGCTCGATCCCTAGGAATAAAAATCATTATTGCGGATTAATGTTTCTATCACATTATTCCCCGCTTTTGGAGTGATCCGTGTTTCTCTACCAATCCAACCAGCTGGAAATTTTAGCGCTGCACCTTCGCACCATTCTGCAGGACACTCCGTCCGATCCATTCATACCCGAAGTTATCGTTGTTCAACACCAGGGCATGGCCCAATGGATATCCCAACAGTTGGCTTTTGCCGACGGGATAGCTGCCAACCTGCGCTTTCCCCTGCCTGCTCGTTTGATCTGGACAGTTTTGCAGGACCTTACCGGCGCAACACCGACTGAAGATCTGTTTAAAAAGTCTGTACTGCGCTGGCGAATCGCGGGTTTGCTCCCATCGTTTCTCACCCATCCGAAATTCGGGGAGATCACAACCTATCTTACAGATGATGACAGTGGCGAAAAACTCTATCAGCTTGCCGGCCGGATCAGTGATATCATTGACCAGTATCAGGTGTACCGACCGGAAATGCTGGATCAGTGGCAACAGGTTCAAGGCGATCACTGGCAGGCGGTTCTCTGGCAGGCTCTGACAGCCGACACCTTCCCTCAGCGTGCGTATCTGGGCAGACAGGTGCAGCAACTTCTGAATGCGACAGACAACGAAAACCGGAAACTTCTACCCCGTTACCATCTGTTCGGACTCAACTCCCTGGCCCCTGTCTATCTCGATATCTTTGCCCGCCTCGGTCAGCTGACCGCGGTGCACTGTTATCATCTCAGCCCCTGTCGGCAGTACTGGGGGGATATAATGCCGGCGCGGCATCAGGCCGGTCTGCGCGCCCGTCAGCAGCTGTCCTCCACCGCCGATACCTACCTTGAACAGGGTCATCCGTTATTGGCATCACTTGGAAAAACAGGGCAGGATTTTTTCGAACAGCTCCTGGCACTGGACGATATACAAAGCGTAGATCTGCACCTTGAAGATGAACAGGGCCATCTGCTGGCTGTACTGCGCAACGACATTCTTGACCTGCATGACCGGACGTCAGGCGAACATGGACGGTATCACCTTGATCCTGATGACCGTTCACTGCAGTTCCACTGCTGTGCCTCACCCTTTCGTGAAATCCAGGTGCTGCATGACCGTCTGCTCGATCTCATGCTGCATTATCCGGATCTCACCCCTGGTGATATTTTAGTCTGCGCGCCTGACATCCAGCTTTACGCCGACGCCATTGCCGGAGTCTTCAACGAGACCGGCCGCGAACACCACATTCCCTGGTCGATTGCGGATCAATCGCCGGATAATGCGTCCCCGCTGGTCCGTTGTTTCCTGGACGTACTCGATCTGTTTGTCGGTCGTTTCACAGCTCCGGATGTTTTAGCTCTCTGTGAAACTGCTGCCTTACTCCGCCGGTTCTCCCTGGACTCAACACTCCTGCCCCTCTTCCACGACTGGGTGAGTGGATCGGGGATCCGTTGGGGGCTGGACGAGGCACACCGGCACGACCTTGCGGTGCAGGGTGGCCACCTTCACAGCTGGCAGTTCGGGCTGGACCGGCTGGTGCTTGGCTACCTGATGGGAAACTGTCAGGAATCCCAGGCGGGTATTCTCCCCTATGCTATCCTGACCGCCGGTCATGCTGAAGATCTTGGTGGTTTTGCAACCCTGGTGACAACGCTGGCGCACTGGCGCCGGATGCTGCATGCTCCACGTCCAGCCGCACAGTGGACCGATGATCTCCTGAAACTGCTCGAATCCCTCTTCGCACCCAGTGAAGAAGACGAGGAAGGGCTGTTGATGCTTCAGACAAGCATCAGCAGTCTGCATGAGGACTGTCAGGCCGCCGGGTACCATACCCCGCTTTCCTTTGCCGTTGTTGCCCAGCATCTCAAAACCCTGCTGAGCCAGACCAGCGGCGGGCATACCTTTCTCAGCGGCAAGCTCACCTTCTGCAACATGGTACCCATGCGCTCTGTTCCTTTTCGTGTTCTCTGCCTGCTGGGCATGAACGACCAATCGTTTCCGCGTTCTCAGCACCCCCCTGCCTTTGACCTGATCGCCAAAGAACCACGCCTGGGGGATCGTAATCGTCGCCAGGACGATCGTTATCTTTTTCTTGAAGCACTGCTCTCCGCTCGCCATGTGCTGTACCTTTCCTGGGTCGGCGGCAACCTTCGCGATGAAACCCTTCTGCCCCCCTCGACAGTTCTGGTCGAGCTCATGGATTATCTCGACCAGAGCTGTGTTCTGCCCGAATCGACCGGGATTGCCGACCACCTGACCACCATTCACCCGGTTCAACCGTTCAGTTATCACTGTTTTGCCGGCAACCCGGCCATTGCCGGCTACAACCCGGCCTGGTTGCCGGCTGCAGAGGAACATGGTGCCATACCCTTTCTTACCTCGCCTCTGCCTGAACCGGATACAAAGTGGCATGACGTCTCCCTGCAGCAGCTGATTCGATTCTGGCAGCATCCCTGCCGTTTTTTCCTCGAACACATCCTTGGCCTGCGTCTTCGAAACAGAGAGGTGGAGATCGCAGAAAGCGAGCCTTTTTCTCTGAACAACTTACAAAACTATCATCTGCGTCAAGCAACCGTAACAGATCTGCTGGCCGGTGTACCGCTTACCAGAATCAACGAGATCCTGACCTCTGCCGGGCAGCTGCCCCACGGCAACTTCGGCCAAATCAGCTTTGAACAGATTGCCGGGGAGAGCATCTCCTTCAGCACCGCGGCAGAACCACTCCTCTCCCGGCCGCTGCTGCCCCTGGAAATAGATGTCACAATAGGTTCGTATCGGGTGAGCGGCCGACTCGACAACTGTTTTGCCGGGGGCCGGGTCGTCTGGAGAACCGGTCATGCAGCAGGCCGTGATCTCCTGGCCCTGTGGATCCCGCATCTTCTCCTCAACCTGCTCTGCCCGGACAGTATGCCTCCTGTCTCTATCCACTTAAGTCGTCACCCCAAGAGCAGCACCAGTCCGGTTCATCGGTCAACTCTGGGAACCGTACCCGATCCTGAACAGCATCTGCTCTGGCTGCTTGAGCGCTACCAACGGGGCCTGTCGCAGCCGCTCCCCTTTTTTGCTGAAACCAGCCTGGCCTGGGCCAGGGCAAAGCGTGACAAGAAGAATCCGGAGCAGGCAGCGCGACAGACCTGGGAAGACGGCTTTCTGATGGCCGGTGAAGGCAGTGATCCGGCCCACCGTCTCTGCTTTGAACAGCTGAGCTTTGCAGCGAACACGGAGTTTCTCGAACTAACAGATCTGTATACCACTCTCCTTGCCCATCTGGAGGTCGATGCTGATGCAGCCGCTTGACCCACTGACCCTCCCCCTGCACGGCACCCGTCTGATTGAAGCCAGCGCCGGTACCGGCAAAACATATACCCTGTCGCTCCTGTTTCTTCGTCTGCTGCTTGAGCGTGGTCTGGCGGTTGATCAGATTCTGGTGGTCACCTTTACCCGGGCAGCTACCAGCGAGCTGCGTGACCGCATTCGTGCTCGCCTGCGCCAGGCCCTTGCATACCTTGATCATCAACAGGTAGCAGAACCCGTGCTAGTGGCCCTGCTGCACTCGCTCCCCCCGGAACAATGTCGGGTCCGGCTTGCCGATGCCCTGGTGCGGATAGATGAGACAGCCATCCACACCATCCATGGATTTTGTCAGCGTGCTCTTCAGGAGCATGCCTTTGAAGCCGGCTCGCTCTTTGAATTCGAGCTCCTGGAAACAGAAGAGACACTGCGAATGCAGGTTATGGAAGATTTCTGGCGGAACCGTTTCTACGGGGCTGATTCAGATGAGGCCGGCTGGGCCGCCTCCCTATGGCAGGACCCCGCCGGTCTGCTCCGGGCACTGGGCAGAACCGTCACCTTGCACTGCGACCTGACTCCTGTGGTTGATCAGCAGAAGATCAACGACCTGATTCCCCGGGTAGAGGTGTTGTTTGCTGAGGTTCGGCGGAGCTGGCAGCTGCATGCCGAGGCAGTGCAAAATATTCTCGAAACCCATCCTGACCTGCAGCGTAACGAAAAAACATATCGCCTCTCAGACAGAGTGCCGGAACTCCTGGCCGCTATGAACGGATTAGCAGCCATGGCCAATCCGCCTCGACGGCTCCCTCCAGGCATTGAAAAACTCGGCAACACCGCCATGACAAAGGCGCTGAAGACAAGATGCCAGACCATGATAACCCATGAATTTTTCACTATTTTTGACCGGCTCTATCAAGCACATGCCCAGCTTCAGGAGCTCCAAACCGTGGCAATCCTGCACGAGGCCCGGAATTTTCTGCAGTCTGCATTAACCCGGCGCAAACAACTCCGGCGCTGGTTGGGATACGATGACCTGCTGACACAATTCGTCAAAGCCCTGGAACAGCCGCAAAGCGGCCAACAGCTGGCAACACGGATGTGCAGCCGCTACCCGGCGGCGCTGATCGATGAGTTTCAGGATACCGATCCGGTCCAGTACCGTATCTTCTCACACATCTACCGCCGTGACCGCACCTGCTGCCTGTTCCTCATCGGTGATCCCAAACAGGCGATTTATGCCTTCCGCGGCGCCGACATCTTCACCTACATGCAGGCCCGCCGTGAAACACCGCAAAACAACCGCATCACCATGACAACCAACTACCGGGCCACAGCACCCATGGTGCAGGCGGTCAACACCCTGTTCGGCAACCGCCAAGACAGTTTCGTTTTTACCGATGACATCATTTTTCATCCGGTAGAAGCCGCCCCCGAGCAGATTGCACAGCCCCTTCTCCACTCCGGCCTGACCGTGCCTCCGCTGAGCGCACTGCTCCTGGACAGTGAGCGTTTAAAAAAAGGCAAGGCTTCGACCATCAGTAAAGAACAGGCAGCCAGGGCCGCGGCAACCTACTGCGCCGACCTCCTCCTGGAGCTTCTGGAGGCAGGACAAGAGGGGCAGACCACCATCAACAACCAGCCTCTGCGCGCCGGCGACATAGCCATTCTGGTCCGAAGTCATCGTCAGGCCGATGTCATGCGCGAAGCACTCCGGCAGCGCGGTCTCAAGTGTGCGGCTCTCAACCAGCAATCGGTCTTTGCCGGTCCGGAGGCCAAAAATCTGCTGGAGGTCCTGACAGCCATTGAAGACCCATCTGATCCGGGTCGTCTCCGTTACGCACTCACCACTGATCTGTTCGGCCTGACCGGTGAAGAACTGTATCAGCTCACCACAGATGAACATGCCTGGGAACACAGACTGACCACCTTTTTTCACTGCCGCCGGATATGGCGCGAACAGGGTATCTTGTCGATGTTTCAATACCTGCTGACCACTGAAGGCATCACCCGCCGTCTGACGGCACAACACGGTGGAAGCCGCAGTTTGACAAACTACCTCCATCTGGTTGAACTCCTCCAGCAGAGTCATACCGGTCGACATGGTACAACAGCACTGCTGCGCTGGTTCCATCGCCAGATCGACATTCCAGACACCACCGCTGAAAACCAGCTCATACGCCTGGAAAGCGATGAAGAGGTCGTCCGCATTGTCACCATACACGGCTCAAAAGGGCTGGAATTCCCGGTGGTGATGCTGCCGTTTCTCTGGGCTGAACGCCCTTCAACCAAAACCGGACCAATTATCTTTCATGACCGCAATACCCTTCGTCTGACGGCCGATCTCGGCAGTGGTGTGGAAAAACATGATCTCTGGGCAGAGGAGGAGGCGTTGGCTGAGGAGTTGCGACTGCTCTACGTTGCCATAACCCGCGCCAAATCCGCCTGCCTGTTCTGCTGGGGAAGAGTAAAGGGCATGGAGCACACCGCCCTTTCGTATCTTCTCCACAACGGTCTGTGCCCTGCAGACGATACGGAGCTCACCTACTCTCTTGAACAGTTCAATCGCAACGAGACACTGCTTGCCCTGCGACCCTACCCTGCAACATTCAGCTCTCATCGTGCTGTTGCCAAGGTGAAGAAAGTACAGTTGCAGCCGGCAATTTTTCATGGACAGATCAATCCAGGCTGGACCATGACCAGCTATTCCCGCCTCAGTGGCGGTAAAGAAACCGACCCCATTGGGGAGAGCGGCGGCCGAGACGACATCCCTTTTCAGGCGGCCGAGGATTTCACCTCCATCTTTACCTTCCCGCGGGGTCCGGTGGCAGGCACCTGTCTGCACACCCTTCTGGAGCAGCTGGAGTATGCCCGACCGGCCGGTGAACAGCTTGCGATGATCGACCAGGCCTTGCTCCAGGCCGGCATCAACCGGAACTGGCAAACAGCCGTGGCCGGCTGGCTCGATGATCTGCTGACAGTTCCCCTGCCCGGTACCTGCTCTCTTGGTCAGCTACCCGAACAGGACCGGCTGCACGAACTGGATTTCCTTTTTCCGCTGCACCAGGTCGATCTGCACCGGTTCAACACCCTGCTGATCCAGGGAGGGGGGCGATCGCTGAACATCTCCTCCACCTCACTGCACGGTCTGATGAAGGGATTCATCGACCTGGTGTTCCGCCATGAGGGCCGATATTATATCGTTGACTACAAGTCAAACTATCTCGGCCCTGACTACACCGCCTATGATCCTCAATCCCTTGCCGCGTCCATGGAAAATCATCAATACCATCTGCAGGCTCTTATCTACACCCTTGCTCTTCATCGCTATCTCAACGTCCGGATAAAGGGGTATGCGTACGATCAACACTTCGGTGGTGTGTACTATCTGTTTCTGCGTGCCATGCATCCAGCCTTGCCGCAGGGAACCGGCATCCATTTTTCACGAGCCGACCATCAGCTGGTAGCAGCCCTGGATGCCTGCTGCCACGGAGAACAGCGATGACCTCCCTTCCCTTCTACAAACAGGTCCTGCCGCATCGTCTGTTCCGGCCCATTGATGTTCAGGCCGCTGCTCTTGTTGCCCGCATTGATCGGGAACAGTGCGATGCACTGCCCTTCCTTACCGCTCTGGTCAGCTGGGCCGCCGGTCAGGGGCACACCTGTCTGCCTCTTTCCGGGGTACGCGGGCTTCTCATGGATCAGGACTTGGAGATCCCATCGTACATCAACCCTGACAGTCTACCTGCTTCCCTGCCCGCATCTCCAGCCATCGGCCGACCAGGTGACATCAGGCCGCTTATTCTCGACAACAACAACCTCTACCTGTACAGACTCTTTCATGCCGAAAAAGTGGTTGCCGAACTTTTATTAGAGCGAGCAGCTCCAACCGGGACAACACCAAGTCCGGATACTTTGTCGATACTCAATCAGCTGTTCCCGGATACGGCACAGACAGAAGATACCGACTGGCAACGCGCCTCTGCGGCCCTGGCGCTTTTCCGGCGTGTTGTCGTGATAACCGGCGGTGCCGGGACAGGAAAAACACATACCGCAACCCGCATCCTTGCCCTTCTCACGTCTCTTGCCCCCACACCACTTCGCATCGCCCTGGCTGCACCCACCGGGAAGGCCGCCCTTCGTCTTCAGGAGTCGATTCGCCGTGCAAAAACAACACTGCCACAGGCCTTAACCGAACTCATTCCGGACCAGACACAAACCATTCATCGCCTGCTCGGATATCAGAGGTACAGCTCGGATTTCTTTCACAACCGGAGCAACCCGCTTCATCTCGACCTCCTCCTGCTTGACGAGGCATCGATGATCGACATACCGCTCATGGCAGCCACCCTGAGTGCGCTGCCTGCTACCTGTCAGCTGATTCTGCTGGGAGATAAGGATCAGTTAGCCTCGGTGGAGGCGGGCAATTTTTTTGGTGATGTCTGTGGTGATGGCGGCAACCACTGGTCAAGCCGATTGCGGGATCAGTTGCGGCCATTTCTGGGGACTTCGCTTCCACCTGCTCCAGCCGGAGAACCGGCAGAACCCATGGCAGACTCGCTGGTCAGGCTACAGGTGAGTCATCGGTTCTCTGAAAATTCCGGGATCAGCACCCTGGCCCGGGCGGTTCTTGACGGCGCTGTCGACAGTCTCCAGGCAGTACAGCAGCGCTCCTTCACAGACCTGCACCTGCCATGTGACAAGCACGGCTCTTTCACCGCCCGGTTACAGGAACACCTTGTTCCATTTATTCTGCCGTTGCTGACGGCCACTTCGCCGCTCATCGCCCTTCAGGAACTGGCTGATCGTCGTGTTCTCTGTGCCCTGCGGGAAGGCCCGACCGGCGTTGAAGGCATCAACCGCGTGGCGGAAAGTATGGGGCGACGCCTTGGCCACATCTCCGGAGGCGGGTACTGGTATCGTGGCATGCCGATATTGATCCTGCGTAACGCCTACCACATCGGCCTGTTCAACGGAGATACCGGTGTGCTGTGGCCCGATGAGCGGGGAGTCCTCCAGGCCTGGTTTCCTCTTGCAGACGGCGAACTTAAACCATTCCACCCGGGGCAGTTACCGGCCTGGCAACCATCCTATGCTCTTACAGTGCATAAGGCGCAGGGCTCCGAGTTTGCCAGGGTTTTACTGATCATGCCCCAGGAGGATCTGCCCATTCTCAGCAAGGAACTCCTGTATACTGGAATTACCCGGGCGCGAGCCGAACTGACCCTCTACTGCCGAGCAGATCTCCTGCAGCTCATCAGTCAACGGCGATTAATTCGCTACTCAGGGCTTCAGGCCAAACTTCGACAGGCATGATAATGAAAAGGACCGGATTAGCGGACCTGATAACCGCCCCAGCGGAGTAAGCCCTACTTTTCATGGAAAAGTGATTGGCGCAACAGCTCAGTATTCTCATAACTGGAGAACAAAACCAGCTGTTTAACAAACTCGATGATCCGCTCATCATCAATGTCATTGTGACCGGCAATCAGATTCTTATCAACAGAGGTCACCAGGTATGGATTGCGTGCGGCGGAGCCGGCAGTGCGTTCTAACACAACCGCACCGAATTCCAGCCGGCTGCCCTTGGTATCGTTTTTCCAGCCGTCACTTGCCTGAACAAACGTGCGTACACTCTCCGCTGCGCTGGCTGATTGAACAGCTTCCCGTTTTTGTACAGCTTTCGGAGCAAGGTGATGTGTCCGATACGGTTCAAAGTGGCCGACTGCAGTCCTGTTCGCCCTTTGTTCATCAATGCTCTCCAGCTCACCGGAGGCCGCATTTCGACGTACATGCTGTGAGTTGCTCTTCTCAAACATGGTCGAAAGTCGACGACCGGCCGGAAAGGCTATTTTGGTTGCCAGATCAGCCTCAGAAGTCAGGATCAGCAGTACCGGCCGTTGATCGGCGGTGTAAAAACCGCGTTCCGTGCTCATATCACTCAGCGGCGTGTACAGATTGGCCTCAAACGCCGGATTGATCAGCACCACGAGGTTGCCGAATCCCTGCACATCTGATTTCTGTCCGGCAGGGCCTTTGGTCTGTATAAACCGATTTTCCAGAATCTGTGCTAAAGCCGTATGGACAATAGCACCGCCAAAACTGTGGCCCAGAGTGATCAGCCTGGTGCTGCTTTCACAGTCTGCCCCCCCGACCCCGTCGTCAGCACGGCAAACCATGCTGTCTCTGGTCCGTTTTACATCTTCAAGGTGACTGAGCACCTCGGTCACCCTGCCATGGCCGACCTTTTCTGCGGTATTTTTCCGATCCCAGAAAGTTATATTTTCCAGGTAGGGGACGGTCAAAGAGCCGCCTCGCCAACCAAGGTAAATTCCCGTCACAAGTCGCGGTTGGCTGCCGGTGGTCCGGGCAACAAATTGCTCTGTATCACTCAGTTTGGCAAGGAAACGACGAAAGGTTTCAATGTTGCTGTCTCCAGGGGCGGCACTGTGCTTCCAGCCATGAACAAAACTCACCAGCAGTATATCCTTTTTGGCCGTCTGTTCGTACACAGTATCAAGAACAGTGCGCATCTGCTGACGATCCCAGAGCTGTCCCTGATCATCGAACTCTATAAAGCCCAACAGGTACTGGGCACCGTTGTCGGTTGGAAGATACTGTAAAGCATGCTGCTCACAGTCGGCATTGGGCACAGCGGTTTGACTGACGCACTGCCCGTTGTCCCGATACTGTGTATGCGGAGTGCATGAGGTGAGAAAAAAACCAACAGACAAAACAGCTGCCAGAAGTCCTGTTATTCTTGCCATGACATTGTCTCCAGAAGGTGTTGGCCGGGATGCGGCGACCGGCTCAGGGAAGGTTGACAAATCATCGCTGATCGTGGCTCACTGGCAAACAGATAGCATGGATCTTTCAGATGCGCATCCGGATTATATCGGCAAACCGGCAAAAAACACTGTCTGTGTTCGTGCAGTTGTACTTCTTTTCAGCTGGGAGGCGGAACAGAACAAAGGTCGGACAATACCGATGATGTAAAAGAACAGGAGAAAAATTACAATCACCAGGATTGTGGTTCTGGCCTTCAATACCCTTTACAAGACATCTGTTCGTTTGAGGCTGGCGTTGACGGCCCGGATGTTTTAAGTTGCACTGCCACCGACTCGTGCGTACCATGAACGCAGAACAGCATGCCTGTCCTTGTTCGATTTTCTTTCTATTGATCCTGTACAGCTGCATGAATTTTTTAACCGTATTCCTTCATGACCGTCTTTTTTTATGAAATTTCTCGCTGATTTTTTTCCGGTTCTTCTTTTTTTCATCACCTACAAACTCTATGACATCTATGTTGCCACTGGAGCAGCAATTGTTGCCACGGTTGTTCAGTGCACGTTTTCCTGGCTGAAAACCCGAAAGATCCCGGGTATGCAACTGGTCACCCTTGCCATTATCCTTGTTTTCGGCGGCCTCACCCTGTTTCTCCGTGATGAACTGTTCATCAAGATAAAACCCACGGCCATCAACTGGCTCTTTGGTGCGGCCTTTCTCCTGAGCCACTGGATTGGGCAAAAAACAGCCATTGAACGGTTGATAGGAGGCAACCTGACCTTGCCGCAACCGGTCTGGCGTCGGCTCAACCTTGCCTGGTCCACCTTCTTCTTCATCCTTGGCGGGATCAATCTCTATGTGATGCATTTTTTTGATAGCAATACCTGGGTGAACTTCAAGCTTTTCGGTATGCTGGGCCTGACGTTGGCCTTTGTTATCGTGCAGTCTGTCTATCTCGCCCGGTATGTCACGGACACCCCTTCCCAGCCTGATTAAGAACACCTCACACTTTAATATCCGGTTATACAATCATCCCTGATACGGTGGTATGTTCGGGCTGTGGAGAATGAACCAGTGAACTGCCATGGCTGCGCGGTTTTGCGATAAGCAGTCAGACTGTGCTCTACCTGTCTGACGACCGGGGATGTGCAGGCACTGGGACTGCCTGCACTATGTGGTGACTGTGCTGACCAGAACGACGATCAGCACAGCAAAAAAATCATGCTCCTGCCGGTCGGGACAAAAGAAGGATTCTTCTGACTGTGCCTGCGGGCTGCATGTCCTGAGATTGCAGACGGACAAAGAGAGGCCCATCTTCTTGATCGGGAAAAAACCGGCGTCATGCGCTTGCAATCCTTTGATCAATCATTGAGTTCGTCCATACGTCGCATACCCTCCATGATCAGTCCCATGAACCCACCGATAACCGGTAGTTTCTTTTCTTCATCAGACAGGCTGCTTGTATAGGTAAACGTGCCGTTATTCTTTGCCAGCAGGGCAAAGAACGCCTCTTTCCCGTCCAGGTTCTTGTAGCGGGTATCAATCAGCTCACCTTCATGGAACACAGCCTCTGCAGTACCGTCATCAAGTACCAGCTGCACCTTCCCGCTTTTCTGGCTGGAGTTGATCAACTGAAAGAGTTCCACGGAATTGATTTCAGAAAGACGGCCGGTCATGCCGGAACTGATGGTACCGGCCCGCATGGTGTTGGCCTGGGCACGTTCCACCAGCATGCGGTAAAAGAAGACCTGCAGGACAGGATAGCGATTAAGGATATGCTTAAAATCTTTACTGGACAGGGTGGCCAGCCTGGTTTTCTCCTTGGAGTGAATGGTTGTTGTCACCGGCTCTCCCGACAGCAGGCTCATCTCACCAAAAATATCACCGACACCCATCTCCGATAAGGTTTGTCCCTCATTACCGATCACAGCCACCCGACCCTCAAGGATGATATACAGACTGGTTCCCGGCTCACCCTTTTTCAGCAGGACCTTGTTGGCGCCATACTCCTTCAACCGGAGCTGAGCGGAAAGGTCACGGAGGCTGTCCTCATCCAGTGGCTCAAAAATATCCAGTGTGCGCAGAACATCATAAAATCGATCGAGATGCCGCATCCGCGCCCTCTGTTCGGCCACGGCCAGCAGTTTCATCTGCAGGGTTGCAAAGTCCTTTTCTTTTTTAAATTCAAAACGGATTAAACCGGTACACCCGCCGCACTCAAATTTGACCCGCTGTTGACCAAACGGAGAAAAACGTTCCATACTCTTTTTTTCCGTCACCGCCCTCATCAGTTCTCGTACCATCATCAGACAGGCGGCTTTTCCCTCAGGCACGGTTAAGGCCATCTGTTCAACTTTAAACTCTTCACCAACATTGTAGATCGGACAGTTCCGTTCCTCGGTAACAATAAAAATGGCGTTACGATAGTCCATGTTCCTCCAGGAGGTTACGGTCGGCTGCGGGATGGCCTGCATGAAAAAAAGATCGCAGCATGCTCAATCAGACCGGCCCAGAAGAAGATAGATGATCAGTCCCATAACAGCGGCACCGCCAAAAACAACTGGCAACACTTTGGCAACCTGCACTTCACCGTTCACCACCAGGGTCTGCATGTACGGTGTACCCGAGGCATACCAGACGCCCAGGATCAACCCTAAAATGATCATATCACGAAACGCTTTTTTATAGATCAGGTAGACAGCCAGTGCAATAAACGGAACCAAAAACCAGGGGTTGGAAAAGAGTCCAGCGAAATCAACCTCTTTTACCTGTTGAGGCAGGTTGGTTTTTTCCATAAACGCGCGAATGGAGTCTACAGTTGCTTGAAAAGCCATCATTTCTTCCTCATAGGCCCAGTTTGTTCGGCCGTCAAACCCGATGAAGTACGTTTGCCATGTATAATCGGACTACCATGTCGGCTTTGACGGTAATATCTTATGCTTTCATGGTAGCAACAGCGCACTCGTTCGTCAAAATCAATCGTCTCACCGGCCAGCTGGTGATGACAAAAGAAGACGCTGCTGACGTTATGGGTGCAGGCGGCGCAGAATCCGCACCAGATCAGGTTCGTCAAGACGAGTCAGGCCGACCTTCCCGGCCACTTCCATGGCATGACGGTACTCTGTGCCGCTGATCTGGTGCCGGAGCTCCTCATACTCATCTGCCCGGCCACAGGGGTGATACTGGGCCATGATATTGACGTAGGTCTGTGCTGAAATTTGAGTGGCGATCCAGGCAAGGATGGCCTCGGTCTCTTCCATGAGTCCGGGCATCAGCAGATGACGGATAAGCAGGCCGGATCGGGCCAGACCATCCGCATCGATCACCAGATCACCGACCTGGCGGTGCATGGTCGCCAGGGCCGCCTGCATCCGTTCTGGATAGTCAGCAGCCTGGGCATAGCGCTCGGCTGTCTGCGCACGCCAGAACTTGACATCCGGCATGTAGATATCGACCACACCGGCCAGCAGATCCAGCGTCTCAACCCGTTCATAGCCACTGCAGTTAAACACAACGGGAATATTGAGTCCTGCTTCCAGGGCCGGTATCAGGGCGGCCAGGATCTGTGGTACCACATGGCTGGGCGTAACCAGATTGATATTATGGCACCCCCTGGCCTGTAATTCGAGCATGATGGCGGCAAACGCTTTGGCGTCAACCTCATCGGCCGGTCCATCCCCCTGGCTGATATCCATATTCTGGCAGAAACAGCAACAGAGGCTGCAACCGGCAATAAAAACAGCACCGGAACCACCTGTGCCGACCAGTGGCTGCTCTTCTCCGAAATGCGGCCCATAACCGGCAATTCGCGCCAGCGCCCCGGTACCGCACCAGCCGGTTTCTCCGGCCAGCCGGTTGACACGGCACTGACGGGGGCAAAGCATGCAATTCTGCAACAACTGTTCGGCCTCAACAGCTCTTTGCTGCAAAAGACCGTTGGCAAGCAAGGTGTGAGCAACGATAGACATACAGCCTCTCCTTCAGCTGACACAGTACACCGGCATTAACGCTGCAGATGCTTCCAGCCGGGCGTCAGCTGCACTTATTGGTTTCCCGGCATGCCGTCCATTTCATCGAGCAACGCCTGCAGACCGATGGCCTGCAGAACGGTTGAGCACTCATCATGGTGGAAAAAACCGGCAATCACACTGGCAAACTGTGTGGCAAGAAAAACAGTATCCACATCCTCCTGTTGCGCCAGCAGACGCCGGCAGGAGCCACTGTCATCCATCTGCACCGCTGCCAGCAGATCGTTGAGCCATGGCAGTTGAGATTCTTCAAAATGAAACTCCACCATGGCCTGGGCATACATGGCGATAACAGCTGCCCGATGTTCATAAAGCGCATCAACATCGTTCTGCTGTGCGGCTGTCAACACCGCGGCGATCTGTTCACGAACGGCTTCCACATCCTGCTGTTCACTGGTCATTACTGTGCTCCATGATCTTGTAGGAAAGGTAAAGGGCAGACGGATAATCGTCTTTCAAGCACCCTGTGATTTTGCGCACTGTACTGTAACCGCCTGGGCCTGCACAGCAGTGATTGCAACCGTATTGACAATGTCAGCCACCAGGCAACCACGACTCAGATCGTTGACCGGTCGATTCAATCCCTGAAGAATCGGGCCGATGGCCACAGCCCCGGAAGAGCGTTGAACCGCCTTATAGGTGTTGTTGCCGGTGTTGAGATCCGGAAAGATGAACACCGTGGCCCGACCGGCCACCTGACTCTTCGGCATCTTCTGCGTCCCCACAGAAAGATCAATGGCGGCATCATACTGAATAGGGCCGTCAATCACTAACTCCGGGCAGCGCTGTCGGGCCAGCTGCACAGCCTGCCGTACTCGTTCAACATCCTCACCCTGCCCGGAAGTACCGCTGGAGTACGAGAGCATGGCAATAACCGGATCAATGTTGAACATGGCGGCTGTTTCAGCCGAGCGGATGGCGATCTCGGCGAGCTCTTCACTGTTCGGGTTGGGATTGACTGCGCAATCACCATAAACCAGTATCCTGGTTTCAAAGCACATGAAAAAAACGCTGGAAACAACCTGCACCCCCGGCCGGGTACGGATGATCTGGAAAGCAGGGAGAACCGTGTGCTGTGTGGTGTGTACGGCACCGGATACCATACCGTCTGCCCTGCCGGTGTGAACCATCAGCGTTCCGAAGTAGCTGACATCATTGATCGCATCGTTGGCATAATCTCTGGTGACGCCTTTGTGTCGCCGGAGTTCGTACAGCGTTTCGATGAACTCCTCCCGCAGCGGCGATGTTGTTGGGTCGATGATGGTTACATCCTGCACCTTCAGACCAAGGGTTGCCGCCCGACTGCGAATAACCTTTTCATCGCCCAGCAAAGTCAGATCAACAACCTCCCGGGAGCGTAGAATTTCAGCGGCCTGCAGAATACGATCCTCTTCACCTTCAGGTAAAACAATATGCTTGCGATCAGCCCGGGCCCGCTGAAACAGCGAGTACTCAAACATCAGCGGTGACATGGTGGTGGCAGTGGTCTCAATGACCTGCTGCTCCAAACCGGTGGTATCGATGTGGTTCTCAAAAACACCCAGGGCACGGTTGATCTTCTGTTCGTAATGCGGTCGCAGGATACCCTTGATCTCACCGGCCAGCTGGGCCACGGTATAGGTATCAGGGGAGACCAGATAGATCGGCAGGGCCAGATCATCAATACCGTCAAGCAGCCTGACCATGGACGGACCGGGAACCATGCCGCCGGACAGAATCAGGCCGGCCGGCGAAGGATAGTTGCGTGAGGCTATGGCCCCCAGGGTGGCAAAGATAATATCCGGACGATCTCCAGGGGTAACGATCAGATCATTTTCCTCTAAAAAATCAATGTAGTTGACCGGGCTCATCGCCGCCACCTTAATGGAATGAACCTCACGCTGCAGGCCGGTTGTCGGTCCGCTGAAATGACGGGCATCCAAGGCTTCGATGATCTCCTCCATGGTCGGCATACTGAACCCTGTCATCTCCGGTAAAAAACCGAGCCGATACGGTTTGTTCCACAGATTCCTGCG
Source organism: Desulfobulbus oligotrophicus (assembly GCF_016446285.1). Lineage (NCBI taxonomy): Bacteria > Pseudomonadati > Thermodesulfobacteriota > Desulfobulbia > Desulfobulbales > Desulfobulbaceae > Desulfobulbus > Desulfobulbus oligotrophicus. The sequence goes on along the minus strand of NZ_CP054140.1, from coordinate 966,578 downwards.
TATTTCGGCCTCAGCACTCCCCAACAGATCAGGATCTATCCGATTGACAAAGATCGCCAGAAGCGGGCACTGGTACTGCTCATAAATCCTTTCCGCAACGGCTATATCCTCCTCGATTTCGGCAACCGTATGGTTACGTCCATTGGTGACGTGCAGAGTCGGGGTACCGAGTTCCCGGGCAATCCGAATACTGATGTCATAGTCAAAGGCCTCGGACATGCTGACGATATTGGGTCCTTCACACAGAAGAAAGTCGCACTTTTTGCGAACTTCACTGTACTTGCGAACAATCTCGCGAAAAAGAAGCAGTTCCTCACCCTCAGCTATCATGGTCCGGGCCAGTTCATGACTCACCCCTGCCATCTCATCAAACCGCAGACCGATATTGTAGCGTTTCCGGATGAGTTCGATATCGTTGTCACCCTTGCCGTCACCGGGAATAATCGGCCGGAAAAAACCAATACGGCTGATCCGGCGAGAAAGTATCTCCATAACACCTAAGGTGACGACCAGCTTACCGCTGTCCTTTTCCAGGTTGGCAATATACAGTGAATCCGCCATGCTCTCCGCGCCCCTTCTCTTGCACTCTGTTCGCACCGATTGAACTGATCATTGACCTTTCCAGCCGACACAAAAAATAGCCCCGTGATTCCAGGTCACTATAGTCGGAGACAAACCAAAGACGCAAGCAGGGACAACAGTTCGCAAAAAACGAAAACCTGCGCACTGCGTGCAGGCTTGGAAGGACTGCCGATACCACAGGCGGGAACGTTGTAATGCAGCCATGCCTGTTGTGCACATCTGCAGCTGGATGTTTTGCTTAAAACAGATCAACAGACAAGAGGCGGAAAATAAGCCTGCACACCCGCCGGCACCTGCAATTATTTGCATCCTCCAACATACCTCACTGTCTTCAAGTTTGCGGAATTTCTGGTTTCAGGTACAGTACGCAGGCAGTTGCTACTTTCCCGGCCTCGCAGCCGCATACCCTGAACCTTTCGATCCGGCTTTGTTCCTGCTGTACACCCTGTCCGGAGACAGGCGTGTCCTGTCAACAAGGACACCGTGTCTGCCTTACCAACCCTGCTTCACCAGCAGACAAATCGTTCATCCTGGATATTCCTACTTGAAAATCATTATTAAACTGTTATTTAAAGACAGGCCGTGATCAATGCAGATACAATCGCATTCTTGTCTACCGAGGTAAACAGACCTTCTGTTCTTCCCGACACGGGACCGGCCGGTACCAGCAGCACACGTTCAAAAAGTCACCCGAAAGGTGCACCAACCCAGATAACCAAGTGGATACCAGTGGACTGTCACTGCTTGTAATCATTCGAAATCAAAAGGAGGAAACAGCATCTATGCACAGAAAGACACAAGACAATGGATGGAGCCCTTATCTGGCCGGGGCTCTGGTGGGACTGTTGGCGCTTCTTTCCGTCTATGCAACAACCCAATGGATGGGAAAAAGCAACTATCTCGGCGCCTCAACAACCTTTGTACGGGCCGCCGGTTTACTTGAACAGGTGGTCTATCCGGAACGGGTTACGGCCAATGCGTACTTTACCAAGGAAAAAGTGCGGGTTGACTGGCAATTCATGCTCATCATCGGCATCTTTATCGGTGCCCTGATCTCCTCGAAAACCGACAAGAGTTTCAAGCTGGAAAGTGTTCCACCCACCTGGGAAGAACGATTTGGCCCCTCCACAGGTAAACGGGCTGTCAGTGCTTTTCTGGGAGGCATTGTCGCCATGATCGGCGCCCGTATGGCGGACGGATGCCCAAGTGGACACGGGATGAGTGGCATGATGCAGCTGTCGGTCAGCTCGTTTGTCGCCCTGGCCATGTTCTTCGGAACCGGGGTCCTTGTTGCCGGGCTTGTTTACAGGAGGAAATGACCATGAGCACTGATCAGATACTTGGACTGGTAACCGGCATACTCTTCGGATTTCTTCTGCAAAAAGGGCGGGTCCTGCGTTTTGACAAGCAGGTCGGTGCCATGCTCTTAAAAGACATGACGATCTTAAAATTCATGCTGTCTGCTATACTGGTCGGCATGGTCGGCGTCCAACTGCTCTCCAGCGCCGGGATCATCACCCTCAGTCACAAGCCTATGAACGTGGGGGCAATCGTTATCGGTGGTGTTTTGTTTGGTGGTGGTTGGGCGGTGATGGGGTTCTGCCCCGGTACCTCTGTGGGAGCGCTTGGCGAAGGTCGCTGGCACGCCATCTTTGCCGTTGCCGGTATGATAACAGGAGCAGCAATCTATGCAGAGATCTATCCCTTCCTCAAATCAACAGTTTTGGCATGGAAGGACTTTGGAAAAATCGGCCTGCCGGAAGTCCTGGGGATCTCGCCCTGGGCCATCATCTTTGTTTTCTGGGCGGTAACCCTCTGGCTCTTTGTTTTCTTTGAACGTAAAAATTTGTGAAAATCTTTAAACCACTAACAGGCATCGGGAGAACCGTCTCTTCCTGTTATAGAGGCGGTATCCGATGTCTTCTGCAAGCTGTAGTACACACCTGCCGTCACACACCCCGCCAACGCACACATCGTCACAACAATCAAAAAAAGACAGCACACCTCAGGTATACGCTTTTTTTATCAGGTTGATATGCTGCTCTATGGTCAGACCATGCTGTTCGGCAAAACCAGCAGCCACTCTGTGGCCGGAATCGAGCCGGGTCATCGTTCGCACCATGGTTTCATGACTGTTATCTTCAAGAAGGATACCCTCCTCTTCGGATAACAGCTCAGCAGCCCCCACACTCTTCGTCACGATAACCGGTGTACCGCACTGGATCGATTCCGGAACAACCAGGCCGAACGGTTCGTAGTAGGATGGAAGCACCGTGAAATCAACGGCACTGTACACCGGGCGCAGGTTGTTCACATAGCCGATGTAACGAACATTTGCCGGATGACCGGAACCAATGGGGCTGCCTGCCACGAGCAGCTGGTAGCGATTCGGATCCAGTACTGAAAAGGTTTTAAGCAGCTGATCCAGCCCTTTGCGCTGGTGCCCGCAGGAGACAAACAGGAACGTTGTCTGATGACCCTGAATGCCCAGAGCTGATCGGGCCTGTACCCGTTCAGCCTCCTCCATGGGAGTGAAGGTCTCGGTATCAATGGGAGGATAGAGAACATTGATCTTGTTGGCAGGGATCGCATAGTGGTCACGAATCTGACGGGCAATGGTGCCTGAATGCGCCATGATGTACGGTGCTTCGCGAAAGGCCTTCTCCTCGAACCTGTTTTCAAACAGGTCGTAGACACCGCGAAAAAGAGCCGTGCGCCGAATATGTCTGATCGTTTCAACATGCACCCCGCCGCACACCGTCACGTGCGGACTGCAGGTACGGGCCGTACCGATGGCAAGATCATAGTCGCGACGCAGGGGCAGCTGGTTGCAGCAGTGCAAAAATCGAAACTCCCGCATCTTCCGTGGCCACGGTGGACGGATCTGCTGCACTGTGCAACCGAGTTCCTCTGCCAGCTGGTGATCAACGCGGCAGGCATACACGGTAACGTCATCGCCTTGTCGCCTGAACCCTTTGACAAGAGAAAGCAGATAGGCCTCCATGCCGCCGCCCCGGGTCAGATTAGTATGAACCAGTGCTACTCGCATAGGCGTCTATTACCTGTACAGTCGGGCCGCCACTGTATACTTTGCCCGCTTTTGTCGTAAAACTTCATCTTCTCGTCCAAATATCTTCTGTATCCACAGGCTCGCAAGTCGCCACACAGCCTGTACTCTGCGTACCCGTTTGATGCGACGGACTGTATCGGCAGGATAATGTTTCGTATAAAACAGCAACTCACCCTGCATCTTCTTTTCAAACAACTGTGCCGGCGGTGTCGTCCGCTCACTTTGTCCTTCCAGATGAATAATGCCCGCATCCGGTATGTACCCCAATCTCCAGCCGGCCTGACGGACCCGGAGAGAAAGATCGATATCTTCTCCGTACAAGAAATAATCCGGGTCAAATCCCTGCACCTGTTCCATAACCTGCCTGCGTATGACTAAACTTGCACCAAGTAACCAGGCGATATCACCGGGAAGTCCGGAAAAAAGAGCGCCGCTATAATGATTGCCCGGATACTCCGGGTTGGCTGTGGCCTGTCGAATACCCTGCGCATCGTACACGGCTGTCCCGGCCATGCCGACATCCCTGTTGGCCGCCATATATGCAGCCATGGCCGCCATGCAGCCGGGCCGCAGCCGGGTGTCCGGATTAAGGAGAAAAAAAAGATCACCGCTGCAGCTGTCCAGCGCTCTATTATTCGCCCTGCCGAAACCTATATTCTCAGGCAGGCCGATAACGCGGACAGCTGGAAAGGCCTTCCGGATCCTGTCAACACTGTTATCCTGTGAGTTATTATCAACAACAACAACCTCACGGATCAGTGCCTGCTGACCCTGCAAAGAATCAAGACAGGCCGACAGCAGATCACCTGTATTGTAATTGACGATGATGATTGAAAACATCAGGTCCTCCCTCACAGCCCTGTTCATGCTCTTGTCCAACAGGCAACTGGCATCGTATACATCACAGCGTCTTCTCAAACAGAATAAGCTGGCCGGTGTCCTCATGCTGCCAGCGGCCGACTTCTTTAAAAAATTGTGAAAATTCAGAAGGGTGACGGCCGGAAGGACTGTTCTCCCAACGTTGTTGTTCCCACAGAAAATAGGCGGCATTCGTCGCGCGCATCATGGCCATGACTTCATCCGCTGATGCGGAGTCTGTGATCACCGGCTGGGAGCATGACACTCCTTTTTTCCCCACATTTGCATAAAAAGTGATCCAGCGGGCAGCCACTGAACTCTTGGCGGCAATGACCACCGAGTGCTCAGTAGACGTCAAAGAGGCGACTGTGGAAGCGATACGTACGTAAACTTCCTTATCAGCCTCAATCTTCTGTATATTTTTGCTCAGACTCACCATCACTACAACAACCGCGAGCACTACACCTGCTTGTGCACGGGTCAACTTGCCTGTCCGCATCAAAAATCCGTGTACTCTCTGTATCCCCAAACCGGCAAGCAGGCACGATGGAAAAATAAGCAGTGTCATGAAACGATACGTGGCAACCCAATGATGCTGCGTATGAACGAACAAGACGACAAAAGAGCACGCCAGCAGCAAAAACATATACTGATACTCCGGCAGGGATCGTGCCCGGCGAACCCCCTCTTTCCAGCCGGCAACATAGAAGATCAGGTATGGATAAAAAAATGCCTCTGCGGCATTGGCCGTCAAGGTGCCCAGAGCGGTCATCCAGATGGTATGATAACTGCTCTCCAGATAGTTACCGAGCAGCGAGAACCCATACCCATCAGCAAGTTGTTTGAGCTCGGCCCGGAGTGTTTCATACGCCTGGATCGGCTCTGAAAACTTCCGGACAATCTCATCCAGCCGCACCAGAGCGAAAACATCCTGACCCCCGGTCAGGGTAACGACCGCTCCGATCACGGCAACACCGATAACGGGCACTGTAAATGCCAGCAGTCTCTGCAGTTTGTTCTTTTCTCGGTACACGCATAAAAAGAGCAGAGATACCGGCAGTAAAACAATGGCCTCAATCCGGCTCCAGGAGGCCAGCAGGATGGCGATGCTGCTGCCACTTAACAACCAGTACATATATCTGGGACTGGTCTTTTTGTGTATATGCAGAACAAACAGCCACAACGCGAGGGAAAATAAAAACCAGAAAAGGGCGTCGCGCATGACATCAACGCTGTAGCGGACAAAGATCGGCGTAAACGCCAGCAGCAGTATGGTCAGGCTGCTGATGATCCGATCGAAAAAAAGGCGTACAAGCTGATAGAGGATGACCAGCATACCCATTCCGCAGGCAACGGAAACCAGCTGACCGCTCAATACCCAGTCTGGGACGAGATGATAACCAAACGCGATGAGAAAGGAGTACAGGGAGACATAGGGGAGTTGGCACTGATCAACCAGACCCCACTGACCGCTCCATATTGCTCTGGCCTGATTGATGTAGAGTATACCGTCGGGATTGATGATCGTGATCTGCGCCAGGGCCGCCAGCCGGACAGCCAGACCGGCGGCCAGCACCGCCGCAAACAGCCACATTGATGAAACATGCCGGCCTGAGGCCGACATAAAAACAGAGGTCCTTCTTGCCATGTTATTTTCCGGGATAAAGCGTCACCGGACCGCTTGCCGGCAGATAACGACCCAAAGGCCCGATGATACGACCACCGTTGCCGGACATCAGATCACACGCCTTCAGAGAACTGGAGACGGTACAGACCACTGTACTCTCCCTGCAGGGCAAGGAGCTCTTTATGCGTTCCCTCTTCGACCAGCTGCCCGTCCTTCAGCACGATGATCCGGTCGGCATTCTGGATGGTGGACAGCCGATGAGCGATCACGATGGTGGTGCGATTGTGCATGAGATTTTCCAGTGCCTGTTGCACCTCGCGCTCCGACTCGTTATCAAGGGCCGAAGTTGCTTCATCAAGGATGAGGATAGGGGCATCTTTGAGAAGGGCGCGTGCAATTGAAAGCCGTTGTCGCTGCCCGCCGGATAACCGTGTCCCTGACTCACCGATCACCGTCTCAAAGCCGAGCGGTAAGGCCATGATAAAGTCCAGTGCATTGGCCGCCCGGGCAGCCGCCACAATCTCCTCTTCGGAACAGCCTTCCCGTCCGTAGGTGATATTGTTCCGCACGGTATCGTTAAACAAGATGGTCTGCTGGGTCACCAGGGCCATCTGCCCGCGCAGGGAGTTCAAACTGTACCGGCGGATATCAACACCGTCAACAAGAAGCCGGCCATCTGTAACATCGTAAAAACGCAGCAGCAGATTGGTCAGGGTGGTTTTGCCCCCCCCACTCGGTCCGACCACAGCAAGCACCTCGCCACGGTTCACCTGAAAGGAGAGCCCGCGAAGCACCCGGATATCACTCTCATAGCAAAACGTAACCCGATCAAACACGATGCTCTGGTGAAAGGGCGGCATGGTCATCGCCTCAGCAGCATCAACGATGGTGGAACGGGTGTCTAAAAGTGTGAAAATACGATCCGCCGCGGCAATACCTTGTTGAATAGTGGCGTTTACCTTGCTCACGCCTTTGATCGGCTCGTACAGCATGAGTAACGCCGTGAAAAAGGCCATGAACGCTCCGGGGGTGGAGTTGCCCTGCAGGACCTGCCCACCACCGAACCAAATGATAAAAGCCATCCCGACACCGGCAAGCAGCTCTACACTCGGGTGCGACAAACTGTTGTACCAGGTCTCGGACAGGAGGATCTTTAAGATGTTTTGTGCTCGGTCGGCAAATCGTTTTTTCTCATACGGCTCCATACAGAACGCCTTGACAATGCTGACACCGGTTATGGTTTCATGCAGCTGATTCGTCGCCTCTCCCAGCTTCTCCTGGTAGCTTGTGCTGATCCTTCTGAATTTCCGCCCGAACACAACGATGGGCACTCCCGCGGCCGGTAAAAACACCAGCGTAACGAGCGCAAGGCGCCAATCCATATAAAAGATGACCCCCAACAGACCGATAACAGAGAAGAGATCCCGTAAAGAACGGATCAGCGTATACGAAACACAACTTTGAACAATACTCACATCATTAATGACCCGTGATATCAGTTCACCGGTTGAAGTTTTATGAAAAAAACTGAGCGGCTGGTCGATGATATGACTGTACAGTTTGGTCCGCAAATCTCTGATCACACATTGACCGGTCATCTCCAGAAAATAGGAGTAAAGAAAATAAAAGATGCCTTTAACAAAAAATACCGCCAATAAGAATAAAGGCAGAAGATTAAGAAGACTTGCATCTTTTTTAATAAAAATCTCATCAAGGAGGGGTTTGACGAGATAGGCCTGCAGTGCGTTAAAACCACCGACAGTAACCATTGTCACCATTGCAACAATAAGTTTTTTTGAATGGGGCTTGAGTACGGCAGACAGACGTCTGATGATATCTTTATTCGTCATATTAGAGGAAGCGCGGAACGCTTGAAGTTGATCCTGGCAGGTTCAGATAAAAAATGCAAACCGGGTCTTCTGTAAAGACGCAAAGCATAGCACGCGGTCCTCTGTAATTCCCGGGATAGCGGATACCTCCTGCGCACTGCAGGGTACCGGCCTTGTGCACGATCATGAAAGGCCACCGATGTAATTACCGGTACTATGCGCCGGCAGTGTATCACGACCGCTGAGCAGCGCCCTTACTTCGGCACCCATGTTCCTCGGCTGGCCCTGACTGATATCCACGACAACATAGTCCACCCCCAGACTTTTGAACTCTTTGACGTACGGCAAGAGAGAAAAACTGACATAAGAGTAGGCATATATGACATCTTCTCCCTGGTCGAGATAGAACCGTTCACCGCGCGGACTGCTGAAGCTGCGCCGACCTTTAAAATGAGGGGCAGCCAGTCGCGACGTAAACAGGGGTGGCCGACCATGGACGTAGAGACCGATCTGCATTGGTGCTGCAGCAGGATGAGGTTGACTCTTCTGGTAGTGACCAAGAGCTGCCATCAATGCAGACTGATCTGTTTCCAGCGAAAACTGGATTCCGGTCAACCCTTTTGCTGTGAATAAATGCAAGGCGGCACTGTTTAACACATTACAGGTGTAATCGCCATAGAGTTGCACCGGTCGCTGGTCCGGATCGTAGCTCTGTCGGGAAAACAGACCGAGCTGGCCGACATGACTGATCTGAAAATGATCCTCACCCCGTTGCTGCAGTTGCTCCACAGCCTTACGAAACCATGGCAGCTGCTCATCAAGCAGCACCGGCGGCAAGGCCCAGACCCGCTGCAGACGGCCGGACTGCCGACTGTGCCGGCCCACGACAAACTGCTCCAGATTTTCTTTGTTCAGATCAAGCACCACCTTGCTGACCTTGAAGGGAAAGCGAAGAGAGAGGGATTCGACTGTCCGCACCTTCAGCCACCACTCCATGGCTTTTTGCGGTTGCCGGGACTGCGTCTTTGTCCCGGTAAAACGATGTCGGATGCTCAGTTGTTCTGAACGTGCATCTCCACCAGTATCAAAGGCCAATGCCTGCAGTATCGGTTGGAGAACAGCTCTGCACGAGGGGGGTGCTGGAAGGCGTTTAAGCAGCTGCTTTGCAGCAGTGCCGGATTTTTCTGCCCGGGTACTGATGTCCACCCGGAAGAGCAGGCCGCGAAAGGGTTGTTGCAGGTTGCCCCACTCATGGCCCTCCAGATGAACAGTTGCTGTCTGCCCCTTTTTAACCAGGGAAACCGGACGCTGCCTGACGAGTAAAGTCCGAAGCGTAAAGTTTTTGCGCTCTCCGGTTCGCTCCTCATAGAGCCGCAGACGGTCTCCTAAACGCACCTGCTCCTGGAAGCTCACCTGCATGACCGCACCGGTCACCCTTCCCTTTCCTCTGACAACCTCCAAACGGACCACTCTGCCGACAACCGTGCCCATGCTGCCCGAGAGATGCGGAACGATCATCTTATCTTCACTGCCGGCGATGAAGTATCCTGAAGAGCGTTTACGCCCCATGGCCGCATCCAGGAGTCGATGTGCCTCTGTCAGTCTTTCAGCCTGCCTGTCGGCTCCGGCATCAAGGCTGTCAAGGACCATGCGGTAGGCCCGTACCGTATTGCGCACATATTCCACAGAACGCAGACGGCCTTCTATTTTCAGACTGACCACACCGGCAGCTCTTGCTTCCGCCAGATAATCAAGCCCGGACAGATCGTTCATCGAAAAGATATAGCTACCGCTTCCCGGCCGACCGCCCTTCTTCCGCCCCACATGCGACCACTCATACCGGCGCCGGCAGGGTTGGACGCACTGCCCGCGCAGGCTGGACTTCCCGCCATAAAGGCTGGAAAAACGGCACAATCCGGAATAGCTGAAGCACATGGCTCCATGGATAAAGATCTCAAGCTCCACCCGGGTGTGCTGATGGATGGCATGGATTTCCGCTAAACTCAACTCGCGGGCAAGAACAATACGTTCAAATCCTAACTCTGCAAAATAATCAGCGGCAACCACATGGTTGACCGTCATCAGTGTTGAGGCATGGACCTTGAGCCCCGGGAAAAACCGTCGGATAAGGTACAAGAGCCCCAGGTCCTGGATGATCAGCGCATCGGGGGAGATAACGGCAAGCGTGGCCAGGGTCTCTACGGCCTTGGGAATCTCATCCTCCTTCACCAGACTGTTCATAGCCACATAGATCTTTTTCTGATCTGCATGGGCCTGTTCAACCATGGCAGCGATTTCCGCCAGAGTGAAATCCCGAGCAAGCGCCCGGGCATTGAATCCTGGTGCGCCGACGTAAACCGCGTCCGCTCCGGCCTCAAAGGCTGCTGTAAACGTTTGCACAGTGCCGGCAGGAGCCAGCAACTCCATGGTTGAAGGTGGGGTCAGCCCACCGGAAGCAGATATCATACGAAGATAACAAGATAAAGAGGTGAGGCCGGTTGCCTGTACACTGCCAAACAAGATCCTCCCGGGACCGTTTGACTATTCGTTGGGAGAATACAGGACTGGGGGATAATCCAACGTCGGCAGGGGGAGAATAAAATAAAAATTGTTGCCCTGGACAGTGGGTTCATAGCCGACACGGCCGCCGTGCATCTCAACGACCAGGCGCACAAAGGACAGTCCATGACCGGTGCCGGGAACATTATGCTGATCATCACCGCGGGTGCCATCCTGAAACAGTCTGTTTCCCTCTTCGATCGACATACTTGGGCCGGTGGTAAACACGTTGAACTTGATACCTTTTTTCCCCTGACTGGGAAAATCATTGATCAACTCCCGGCCATAGGCCATGGCTTTCCGCGGCCGGCCTTCATGATCAATGATCTCCTTGGTGTACTTGGCAGCGTTGGCAAAGAGGTTGGCATAGACCTGCGACAACAGACCGATATCCACAGTGAGCGGAAACTCTTCCTCCAGCATGTTCAGTGGCCGATCCACTGCGATATCAGCAGCCTGCAGCCGACTTGCATAATGCTCCAACTGCGGAACAATCACCTCTTTCTCCACAAAACATCGCTTGGGGTGAAGCACCAGATGCCCTCGCTCAAAATGTTCCCGACGAAACAGACTCTCGATAAAGAGGCTCATGTTGGCATGGTGTTTCACAATCTCCTGATGATACCGTAACAGCTCATCCTGTAATCTCTGCAGTTTAACGCAGCACTGCTCACACCGCCCGTGCAGCTCCAACCTCTCCGGTCCCCCGCTGAGCTCCTGTCTCAGCTCTTCAATAAGACCGATCTTTTTTCTGAGCTGTTTGAACAGGTAGCGAAAGTACATGTTAGGGACGATGATATTGTGCTCGATATCAATGACCAGATTACTGATGAACTTCAAACGCTCGATGTTCTGCCTGGCAATCAACCGGTTATCGAGATTGTAGCCGATTCGGTTGGCGTACTTCGTGAAAAAAAATCTGTCGGTCTCGGTCAACCGCTCTTTGTGGTGCACCTCAAACATACCCAGCAATCGTCCGCCGGTACACCCCCCGGGCAACGCATACAGTTTCATCTGCCGCTGATCGTCACCATCGCCATGGTTGCGACGACCGAAGGGTTGTTTGCTGAAAATGGGAATAATATACGACCCGGCCAGTTCGTAGGGATTTTCCTGCATCTGCACAGGGTAAGCCGCCGGTCTGGCAGCAGACAAAACACCTTCTCTGCTGGAACAGATCAGCTGTAATCCTTTGTCCGACCCCTGACATAAGTACAGAGCACTGTCCACATCAACCAGTGCCAGGGGAACAGATACGCAGATCCGATAAAAATCATCAAGGGAATCAAATTCCTGGGCAAGATCAAAAAATGCCTTCAGAAAATCGTTGCGTCCCTGGGAAAAATTATACTGCGCGTAACTTTCCGCCTTCTCCCGGATGCGTTGGCACATGCTCTGCAGGTCTGCTGGAATAGCATGTGTTCTCTTTAAATCACTCATAAACTAACTGATCAGATAGTCAATTGGCCGCATCGTTTCACAGACAGCACGTATCCGATGATGGTTTATCGTTTGGTCAGAATGACCGCATCTTCGCCGTCTTTTTCAGCTAATAAAACATCAACCCGTTCCTTTGCCAGGGCACTGACAGACATACCGACATAATCCGGTTGAATCGGTAACTCTCGTCCGCCCCGATCAATCAGTACAGCCAGTTGGATGGAAAGTGGACGACCGTAATCCATAATGGCATCCATGGCCGCCCGGATGGTTCTTCCCGTAAAGATGACATCATCAACAAGCACAACACACTTGTCCTCCAATAAGAAACCGATATCCGACTTCTTGACAACCGGATTCTGGGAGATAAGACTCCAGTCGTCCCTGTACAGGGTAATATCCAGAGTACCTGACGGCAGGACAGCGTCCTCACGTTCTTCTATGTACTGCCTGATACGCTGTGCCAGGTAAACACCGCCGGTATGGATACCGATGATCGAAAGATCTGCAACGCCATGGTTGCGCTCAACCACCTCCAGACTGATTCGATGCAGACTGCGTTCTATATCCCTGCCAACCATGATCGTCTGTGTTGTCATGCTCCCACCCGATTCCAAAAGTAGTCTACACCCTTAAGATCCACAAGGTTGATCGCCTCAGGATACACCTCGCACTCCACAGCAAAAACCCGTGCGGCAATATCATCGGGAGTATCGCTGTCCTCCAGGGCAACACACCGTTGCAAAACAATGGGCCCCTGGTCGTAAAACTCGTTTGCAAAGTGCACTGAGCAACCGCTGACCGTACACCCTCTTGCCTTAACCGCCTCGTGGACACGATGACCATAAAACCCGGCACCGCAGAAGGAGGGAAGAAGCGCCGGATGAATGTTGAGAACACAGCGCTTGAGATGAGCGGGCGGAGTATACAGTTTCAAGTACCCGGCAAGTGCAATGAGATCAACCTCATACCCGGCCAGAATCTGGTTGGCAGCCTCGTTATCCCTGGCATAAAATGCCGGATATCCGTACTGTTTCGCCTTTTTCAGACCAAGTGCATCCACAGCATTGGCTATGACCACCTGAATCTCCGCGTATAACGTACCGGCCTTGATGCAGTTGTGAAAGTTGTCAAGGGTTCTGCCGCTCCCGGAGAGCAATACCGCCATCTTGCGCATAGGTCATGCTCCGATAAAATACGGGTTGGTGACAGGATCAACACTGTCCAGCCATTGGGCAATGGCCGTATCATAGGCTGCAGTCAATGCGAACGCCTTACGTGCCAGCCGAAACCTTGTTGGCAGCATTGTATTGCCCTGAGACTGCAACTCAGCCAACACCACAGGATAATCAGCAGGATCGACGACAACCGTAACATCCTGAAAATTTTTGGCCGATGCCCGCAGCATGGCCGGCCCACCGATATCGATATGCTCGACAGCATCTTCAAGCGTGCAGTCAGTAGAAGCGACCGCATTTTCAAAGGCGTAGAGGTTAACAACAACAATATCAATGGGTTGAATACCATGCTGCCGACATTGCTCCTGATGCTGCTCGTTGCGGCGTTGCTGCAGGATACCACCGTGCACCAGCGGGTGCAGAGTTTTGACCCGGCCATCAAGCAGCTCCGGAAAACCGGTGAAGGTTGAGACATCGGTCACCTCGATGCCGCTGTCACGTAATTTGCGTGCCGTACCACCGGTTGAAAGAATGGCGATGCCCATGGCGGCAAGTGCCCCGGCAAACTCCTCACACCCCGATTTATCTGTTAGGCTGATCAGCGCCCGCTGTGCTCGTCTCATTGTCTGTTCACGTCCTGAGGCTATTCTTTTTTCAAAAATTGACGGATCTTCCGCCGTTCGTGTTTATCGGGTTTCCGCTCAGGCGCCTGGATATGCAGCTGTAAAACCTTACGTTCAGCCCGCGCCAGTTCGCGTCTCACCTGTGATGCTTCCGTTTCCTCGTAAAGCATGCGGGCAGCAGTTGCCGGGCCTCGTTGTTCACTCACGGCCAACACCTGAATCTCCCATGCAAACGGGCCCTGACGAATGTGCACCATGTCACCCGGCCGGACCGTTCGTGCCGGTTTCACCCTGCTGCCATTGACAGCGACATGCCCCCCGCCCACGGCTTTGGCTGCCAATGACCGGGTTTTATAAAAGCGCGCCGCCCACAGCCATTTATCGATACGTACCTGCTCCATCACCAACGTTTCCGGCCTGTGCTATCCTGTGAAAATACCATGATTTTGTAGATCCTTCAAATAAAGAAAACACTGGTGATTGCCCGGTAACAGACAGTTCTGTCTGTTTATCCCCAACAGCCTCAGCGCGAAGGTTGCCGAACCGAATGAAATAGGGTAAGGGGGGCGCTAACACTTTTTCTGAACATACCATGTCCTTACACACAGCCGGAATCAACAATTTTACCTGCCCTGTCCGTATTCCCCAAAAAGGGGGCGATGTTCAGGATACGGTGGCCGCAATCAGCCTGGTCGCCCGCATGCCGCAGGACCAGATCGAATCGTGTGTCGATGTCATGACAAAACTGCTCACCCGGTGCCTCCCTGACATTCACACCGGTAATTTCCCTGCGCTCCTGACCCAAGTCCGTGAACAGTTGCAGGCGCAAGAGGCACGGCTTTCAATGCGGTTTCCTTATTTCATTGCCAAGACTGCGCCGGTCAGCGGTACCCCCAGTCTCATGGAGTATCAGTGCGCCTTCAGCGCCTCTTCGGAAGATACCGGCGAACCTCTGCTTACAATCGCCGCACCGGTGACCACCCTCTGTCCCTGCTCCAAAGAGATCAGTTCGTTTGGAGCGCATAACCAGCGGGCAACCATTACCCTTTCAGTCCAGCCATTGGCCCTGATCTGGCTGGAAGATCTGATTGCCATGGCGGAATCCTGCGGCTCTTCCGAAGTCTATGCGCTGCTGAAACGACCGGACGAAAAATATGTGACTGAGCAGGCCTATACTCACCCCATGTTTGTCGAGGATGTGGCACGAAAGATTGCCCAGCAGGTGATGGCCCATGCTGATATCGGTTGGTTTTCCGTCGGGGTTGAGAGCTTTGAATCCATCCACAACCACAGTGCCTACGCCTTTGTCGACAGCAGGGACCTTAAAAAAGAAAGCATCTGACCTGCTCCGCACCTTCCGCGCTATTGTCTCAGACCGCCCAGGCAGAGATACTTCAGCTCCAGATACTCTTCAATGCCGTACTTTGAACCTTCCCGCCCGATTCCAGACTCCTTCACACCACCAAAGGGTGCGGCCTCTGACGACATCCGTCCGGTGTTCACACCCACCATACCGTATTCCAGGGCTTCGGCGGTCCGCCAGATACGACCGATATCGCGACTGTAAAAGTACGCTGCAAGGCCGTAAGGTGTCCTGTTGGCGAGCTCAACAGCGCACCTGTCATCAGTAAAAACAAACAGCGGCGCCACCGGCCCAAAAGTCTCCTCACGGGCTATCAGCATGTCCGGAGTCGCATCCAGCAACACCGTTGGTTCGAAAAAGAACCCGCCCGACTTCACACGTTCGCCACCACAGGCGATCCGAGCCCCTTTGGCCAGTGCATCCTGTACCTGCTCTTCCACCTTTGTCACTGCCTGCAGGTCAATCAACGGTCCCTGCTGCACGTCTTTTTCAAAGCCGCTGCCCACGCGCAGTCTTTGTACGGCAGCCACAAGCTTGGCTGCAAACTCTTCATACACCTTTTCCTGAATAAAAAACCGGTTCGCACACACACAGGTTTGCCCGGAATTTCGATATTTTGAGGCCATTGCCCCCCTGACGGCCTCGTCCAGATCGGCATCATCAAAAACGATAAAAGGAGCATGTCCGCCCAGCTCCAGGGATATCTTTTTCACCGAGGCGGCACAATCACGCATCAGCAGCTTTCCCACAGCGGTCGATCCGGTAAAACTGAGCTTTCGTACCAGGGGATTGGCGGTCATTTCCGCGCCGATCTCCTGGGCCGGGCCGGTAATCACATTAAAAATCCCTGCCGGGATGCCGGCCTCTTCAGCCAGAAATGCCAGCGCCAGGGCGGAAAACGGCGTCTGCCCAGCGGGCTTAACCACAACCGGACATCCCGCTGCCAGGGCCGGAGCTGCTTTACGGGTCACCATGGAGGAGGGAAAGTTCCAGGGAGTAATGGCACCGCATACCCCCACAGGCTCTTTCAGAACAATGATCCTCTTCCCCTGTTGCGCCATGGGAATGGTATCACCATACACACGCTTAGCCTCCTCAGCATACCATTCCAGGTAGTTTGCGCCGTAAAGGATCTCCTCCTCCGCCTCGGCAAGGGGCTTTCCCTGTTCCATGGTCATGATCCGGGCAAGATCGTGCTGATGCAAAATGACCAGCTCATACCAGCGACGCAGGAGGCGGGAGCGATCCTTTGCCGTCAAACTCTTCCAGGCAGGCCAGGCCCGATGGGCGGCAGTGATGGCGCTTGCCGTCTCCTCTCGCCCCAGCGCCGGCACCGAGCCGACGACCGCACCGGATGCCGGATCTATGACGGTCATCCTCTTGCCGTTTTTTGCCTCTATCCACTGGCCATCGATAAAACAGTGGGAGCGCAGCAGCTCCCGTCGGACAGGTTTCATGTCCTACTCCCTGTAAAGCTGTAACAAAGACCAAGCCGTATCCAGGCGCTGGTCGCGGTTACCGGGTAAAATAAAAAAGCATCTTCAATCTTCACAATCTGCACTATATACTATGGGCAGATCACCATACACGGAGATTGTACTTTTTTCACTCCTGTTCACTCTTGAGGAGCAAAGCGGCACTATGACGATCGAACGACGAAAATCCGAACGTGTTGTCGATTTTTTTCCCCTTGAAATCCATGCCCTGCATCTTGTAAGTCACAAGGTGATAGCCGGTCCGTTTTCAGGAAGGATCATCGATATCTCCGACCATGGAGCCTGCCTCCTGATGACCCAGGTCCTGGTCAACGGGTTTCATATATTCCATACAACCCGGAACACGGATGGGGTGGCGATCGGCCTTGGCTTTACGAATATTAGCGCAGATGATTCACTGGTCTTTACGGCTCATCCGGTCTGGTTGAAACCTTTTCAGCAGCAGGAGGTCAGAGCCTTCAGGATGGGAGTACAGTTCACCGCTGAGGTACGCCTAGATCACATACATGAGGTACAGGAAGCACTTGGTGCGGATCAGGAACAACGCGCCTCCTGGTGGAAGCTTCACTGCAAAACATGAGAGAACAACGCTCCCCCAACTTTAGGGCATGGTATTTTCAGTCTTTTTTCCTATCAGACTAAAGGTCTGAACTTTTTTCTCTACTCCGCGCAGCGCAATTTCGCCCACATCTTCAACAGCAAAATAATCGCCGATCTCTCTCAGCACCGATTCGGTGACATACACCCTGCTTGCCCATGCCTTGGCAGCCAACCGTTGTGCAATATTGACCTCGTTACCGATCACCGTATAATCAAGGCGTCGAGCTGAACCGATGTTCCCGAAGAACACGGTACCGCTGGTGATGGCAATTCCTAAATCAACCGGTTGAAAAGCAGGGCTTCTGCTGATCCACTGATCCCGGAAAACAGTGAAACGTTCTTTAATCGCCAAGGCGGCATGAGCAGCGGCAAGACTCGGAGCTTCCAGTTGGACCGGTGCGCCAAAAACAGCCAGGACCGCATCACCCATGAACTTGTCAATAGTGCCCTGATACCGGAACACCTCTTCTGTGAAAAACTGAAAAAATTCGTTGAGAAACTGCCGCAACGGCTGCAAGTCAACGTGTTGCACCAGACGCGTGAAGTTACGAATATCGGCAAACAGGATGGTTACCTGTTTGATATCTCCGACTTCCGTTAAATTCGCCGGTTCTTTAAGCAACAGCTCCGCCACCTCAGGTGCCACATACTGTTCAAACAGGGTCCGGAGACGCGTGGTTGCAGCCAGCTGCATGGACCCGCGCAGATTTTCAATGGCCACCGCCGTCTGACTGCAGAGTATGGCCAGCATCTCGTTATCCGCCTCGGAAAACCGGTCATCTGTTTCTTTTTGACTGATATTGAGGACACCAATATTCCGGTCTCTGATCTTCAATGGATAGGAAATGGCGGAAACAACGTCCGGCTGTTGCAACAGCGGTGCAAAAAGAGAGGCGGTCTGGTCCTCCTTATTCAGGATCACCGGCTTCCCCTGCTGGAACACCCAGCCGGCAATCTGTTCACCCGGTAACTGCTGAATTGCTTCCACCAGGGCACTCTCCATACCCCGGGAAGCGGCAATGCGAAGGTACCCCTCGTTGGGCTGAAAGAGCATGACTGAAATACGGCTTGCCCCGGTTTGTACACTGACAGCGTCAAGCAGGTGTTCCAAAATCTCGTTCTCACTCGATGCTGCAGCAAACTGTTCACCAAGTCTGTACAGAGGCAGCAGTGTCCGTAAACGGATGTTCTCCTGTTGCAGGTGATGACGCTCCAGAGCCTGGCGCACCACCTGTTCAGCCTGTGCGGTGTTGATCGGCAGTTTCACCAGACCGGAAAAGCCGGCTTCCAGAGCCCCACGCACCAGATCAAAGTCAACGGTGCTGGTAAACAGAACGCCGGCAACACCAGGTTGTAATGTGCACAACCTGGCAAAAAACTGATATCCCTCATCATCGGGATGATCGGTTACAATGAGGGCCAGGCAGACTTTATAGCCTGTGCAAAGTTCCTGGCCTGCTTCCGCATTTCGACAACGGATAATTTCAAGCCACGGAAGCGCCGATGCGATTGTTGTGGCCTGGACATCATCTGTTGCAAAAAGAATGGCAGCTGCGCACATGCAAAACGCCCATACGAATAAAGTTAATCAACCTGTCTGTTCATAGTACCATCCGGATAAAAACTCGACAAGAAAGAGAACGGAAATGAAACCTGCCGCTTCTCACGCCTGTATTTTTTCATCAGACTCGTGTATGATTTTGTCATGACAGTCCCTACATCGCACCAGCGTCCGCTTGCCGAACGGATGCGTCCCAAAAGTCTCAAGAACTTCATCGGTCAGGAACACCTGGTCGGAGAAGGCAAGCTTCTCTGTCAGCTCATTGACAGCGGGGCCATACCGTCACTGATCCTCTGGGGGCCGCCCGGTTCCGGGAAAACAACGCTGGCCACTCTTCTTGCCCACACGATCTCCGCCCATTTTGTCTTTTTCTCCGCCGTCCTTTCCGGGGTCAAGGAGATACGGCAAATCGTCAAAGATGCTCAGGAGCTTCGTGAGCAAACCGACAAACCAACGATTCTCTTTGTCGATGAAATTCATCGATTCAATAAAAGTCAACAAGATGCCTTCCTCCCGCATGTGGAAAGCGGCCTGCTGACTTTGATCGGAGCAACCACTGAAAATCCGTCTTTTGAAATCACGGCACCCCTTCTCTCCCGCTGCCAGGTTCTCCCCCTCCATCCGCTTACTCCCCACGATATAGAGCAGATGGTGCAACGTGCCCTGACCGACACAGAACATGGACTGGGCTCGTATCATCTGGGTATTGACGAAGCAGCGCTACACCTGCTCTGCAGGGCTGCAGACGGTGACGGCCGCCGCGCCCTGAACTATCTGGAAACAGCCGCCAGGCTTACCGTGGAGGCCAAAGACCAGGAGGACTCGGTGTCTTCAGACACCCCCACCATCTCTTCGACAACCATAGCTACAACACTCCAGCAGAAAACACTCCGCTACGATGCCAAGGGAGAAGAACACTACAATCTGATCTCCGCCCTCCACAAGAGCATGCGTGACAGTGATCCCGACGGGGCGGTCTACTGGCTGGGCCGGATGCTTGCCAGCGGTGAAGATCCCCTTTATCTTGCCCGGCGAATGATCCGCTTTGCCTCTGAAGACATCGGTAACGCCGACCCCCAGGCTCTGCGCGTTGCACTCGACTGCCGGGAGGCCTACCATCTGCTGGGCACCCCTGAAGGTGAACTGGCCCTGATGCAGGCAACCATCTATCTGGCAACCGCACCCAAGAGCAATGCCGTCTACCTGTGCACCAAAAGCGTCCAGAAGGATATCCAGCGTACCGGATCCCTGCCGGTTCCTCTTCACCTGCGCAATGCACCGACCGCACTCATGCGGGAGTTTGGTTACGGCCGGGGGTACCAGTACGCCCATGATCATCGTGACGGCATAGTCTTTCAGGAACACCTACCCCCGGAACTCACCGGCACCACCTACTACGAACCGACCACCCGCGGCTATGAGGCCGTCATTAAAGACCGACTCACTAAATGGAAACAGATTCTTGAAAAACGTCAACAACATACACAGACTCCACCAGCAGTATAAAGTGAAACACCTTGGCTGTTTTTTGTTCATCCTCCTGGTTGCCGTCCTGGCGAGCCGGGTTGAAGGTGCCGACTTCCGCCTCCTGTACAGTAACGACAACCTCGGCAATGTGGACGGGAGCGGTTGAGGCAAGAGCAGATTGGGCGGTCTGTCCAAAAAAGCTTCCCTGATTCAAGAGTTGCAACGAGATGGTCAGCAGCCAAACCTGGTGGTCACCGGCGGCAACCTTCTTTTCCCCACCGATCACCTGGATGCAGCAGACGCTCAAAAAGCAGAACTGGCGACCAGTGCAGGCGTCCTTGCCGCCACTCAAAAGATGGGGGCAACCTTTGCCGGCATCGGCTCACTGGACCTGGCCGCAGGGATGGAATGGCTGCAGCAGTTGCACAAACCGCCGGCTTTCAACTGGCTGTCGGCAAATCTTGTTGACCCGACTTCGCTCAAGCCCCTGTTTACACCCATACTCCACCGCCAGGCCGGTCGTGTCAAAATAGCCATTCTGGCTGTTACCGATCACACTGCTTTTCAAAATACCGGGCGTGATTTTATTGTCCAGGATTGGCGGGCAACATTACCGGCAAGTGTTGCGACGGCAGAGAAGGACACGGATTTCGTGCTGTTGTTGTCGAACTACCCCTACAGTGAAAATCTGGAAATCGCGCGTGCCTTCAGCTCGATAGATGTAATCCTGCAGACCGGTCATGCCATCGGTAATATGAACCCGATACCGGTCAACAATGCGCTTCTTATACAAACAGATATCCGTGGTAAATATCTTGGTGTGCTTGATATTGATTGGCAACACCGCGGCGCATGGACCGAGCTGCCGATTCCATTAGACCAGAAGGGGGCACAACAGGCAGCCTCCACCTACAGCAATCGCTTCCTGCCGATTCGACAGTCTTTGGTCAGCGATCTTAACATTGAGGCCTTACTGCAAGAGGCGCAGCAAACGGCAGATGCATTCACCGAAAAACTCCTCTGCGGTAATGAGAGAAAGTAGTGAATCCATATAAAAAAACGCATAAAAAAAGCCGCCTGGAAAGGCGGCTTTTTTTACACACTGAACAAAAAATATACTTAGCAGCCAAAAGCCTTTTGCAGGTTGGGAACAGTCTGCTTTTTACGACTCATCATACCATCGATCCACATTGAAACGCCGTCCAGTTTGTCACCAAAAGCACCTTCTATCAAAGCCGGATCATCGGAAATGACCATCAGATCAGTCCCCTCTTTCACCACATCGGTCAGCATGAGCAAAACCGAGTGACGTTCTGTCCCCTTCTGCTCTTTCATGGCATTGTAAAGGGCATCACGCATATCAGCAACCTGATCAAGGGTGGCAAGTTCAAGCTGTCCCACACCAACCTTCTTGCCGTTCATATCAAAATCCTTGTAATCACGGTGGAGCAGATCCATGGCAGGTACTCCGGCAACAGCGCTCTTTGCCTTCAGCATCTCCATGAACAGACCCTCGGTGTCAGTCACGCCGGCAATGGCTGCCAGTTCTTTAACAGCCTTCTTGTCAGCGTCGGTGGTGGTTGGGGACTTGAAGTTAACGGTATCGCTTAAGATGGCGGCCAGCATCAATCCTGCAACCTTCGGCTCAACTTTGACACCTTCCATATCATAGAGAATCTTAAGGACTGTACCGGTGCAGCCAACCGGCATATTGAAAAAGAAAATCGGCTGGTTTGTGGTCACATCACCGATCTTGTGATGATCAACAACAGCGACAACTTCACCGGCATTCAGGTTATCGGGAGCCTGGGTAAGATCGCTGTGATCGACAAGGGCAATCTTCTTGCCGGTGGCATCGGTCAGAAGTTCGGGTGTGGCAAAACCGAACTGCTTAAGTACCATCTCGGATTCAGGATTCAACTTACCAGAGACAGCGGGAACATAATCCTCGCCTTTTGCCTTCATCAATGCAGCATAGGCAATAGCAGCGGTGACAGAATCGGTATCCGGACTTTTGTGACCAATAACATAAACAGACATAGCGTAAAACCTCCCAATACTTGTTCAGTGACACATACAATACGTACGTTTCTCTTTCCATCCGGACCACACCTGGTCAGGAACAATAAAATTGAAAAATTCTATAATATTTACTGATGAGCGTCAAGCAGAAAAAGGGTATCCGTTTTACTTCTCAAGAAGTAAAAACAGGGGGATCGGTATCATCGCTCCCCCTGCTCACCTCTTTGGAGAAAAGGCGTTAGTTAATCACGGCTACCGCCGAAAAAACGGAGCAGCATAAGAAAAAGATTGATAAAGTCGAGGTAAAGAGCCAGGGCACCGATAATGGCTCCTTTACGGATAGCTGCCTCGCCCTGTTCCATAATACCCTGTTCACCGATCTGTTTAATTTTCTGGACATCATAAGCGGTCAGCCCAACAAAAACCAAAACACCAATCGCTGAAATTGCCCAGTACACAGCAGTGCTTTTCAAAAAGATGTTCACGATTGAAGCCAGGATAAGGCCGATCAGCCCCATGAACATAAATGAGCCCATTCCGGAAAGGTCGCGTTTCGTGACCAGACCGAAAACAGCCATTGCCGCAAACATACCCGCAGTGACTAAAAAGGTGGCGGCAATGGAGGCATGGGTGTAGGCAAGAAAAATAGTCGATAAAGTCACGCCGTTAAGGGCCGAATAGGTGACAAAAAGGCCGGTGGCGGTTCCCGGTTGAATTTTCTCGATACGGGCGGAAAGATAAAAAACCATACCAAGCTCAGCCAGGACCAGTATAAAGAAGATGGGACTGGCAATCAGGGAAGCCACCAGGCCGGACTGGGCAACAAAATAGGCGATAACACCGGTAACGGCCAAACCGGCAGCCATCCAGTTAAACACTTTTGCCAGAAAGATAGTCGAAGCCTGCTGCCGGGCCTTCGCCAAAGTAATTTCGTGGGTACCAACCTGCGTCTGCATAACTGCTTTCTCCTTAACGATTAGAGTATCTATACAATATCACGAGCTACTATTAACCATTTCATGAGGAAAGGCAACAGTGTCTGTTTCTAAAACAACACAGGCAACCATGCTGTATCATCTTGCATCCACACAGACTACACGTATTTAGAAGTATATTAAAATCCGGTACCTCTCTACGTCCTTTCCGCCTCTTCTCCATTGACAGCATTGCGATATCCAACAGGAAACCTTCCTGAATACTGGCAATTCACTGCCGGTCTCTGGTGTTTTTCCTGCTCTGCCCACCAGTTCCCTGGAAAAAGAAAAAGCAAAACCTCGTAGTTTTGCGAGTTGTCTGAATGATCTTTTTTTCTTTAACTGGCACCATCGGCTTGAAGAGGAACAATCTGTCATCAGACATCCAGGAGAAGGCTCAGCAACCACAACAGGTCACACCCGGTTCCACTGGACAGGACAGTGCACACGCACCACATTTCACTCATAGCATGCTCCGCCAACCTTGATAACCCGGGGCGCCAGGGAGATATAATCATGGAAAACATTTATGACATCGTCATCGTTGGAGCTGGTCCGGCCGGTATGACCGCAGCCATTTATGCCGTTCGCGCCAATATGAAAGTATTGTTGCTCGACCGGTTGTCGCCCGGCGGGCAAATGGTCAACACCAATGAAATCGAAAACTACACCGGTGCCGGTAAACTGAGCGGTGCCGACCTGGCTATTAAGATGTTTGAACACACCCAGGAACTTGGCGTGGAATTTGATTACAAAACCGTCATCGATATCAGTAACAGCGATTCTTTAAAAACCATTACCTGCGAAGAGGACGACGCCGTATATCAGGCCCGGGCAGTGATTCTCGCCACCGGTACTGTACCGCGACGCCTCGGCGTTCCCGGAGAAGAAGAGTGGGCGGCCAACGGTATCAGCTGGTGTGCAATATGCGATGGCGCCCAGTATCGTGACAAAGAGGTGGTGGTCATCGGCGGTGGCAACTCGGCGGTTGAGGAGTCCATTTATCTCGCCGGCATCTGCACCAAGCTGACGATTGTCACCATGTTCGACCTGACCGCTGATCCAAAGGCCTGCGACCAGCTGCGGAAGATGCCCAATGTCACCATCTATCCGTACCAGGAAGTCTTAGAATTTACCGGTACCGACCGCATAACCGGTGTGCGCTTTAAATCAACCAAAGAAGACGCCACCGAACGGTACGTCACCTGCGACGGTGTCTTTGAATACATCGGTTTTTCAGCATCATCCGAAGCCTTTGCCAAGCTCGGCATTGTCGACCGCACCGGTTGTATTGAGGCCGACAGCCGGATGCGCACCTCTGTTCCCGGTATCTTCGGAGCAGGCGACATCACGGTCAAGCATCTCAGGCAGATTGTCACCGCCTGTTCAGACGGGGCCGTGGCAGCGAACAGCGCCGCTGCCTATGTTGAATCTCTCAAACAGTAAGAGCCGTCTCTTTTATCAAGGAGTAACCAATTATGATTACCGAAATAACTGAAAAAGACTATGAGTCCCTTGATCACAATGTCCCCATGTTGATCGAGTTTTATTCCAAGACCTGCGGACCGTGCAAGATGCTGTCCTTTGTCCTCAAGGACATTGCCAAGCAAAACCCCGACTTTCCCATCTATATCATCGACTTCGACGAGAACCGGGAACTGAAAGAACGTCTTGGTGTCAAGGGCTTCCCCACCATGCTGTTCTTCAAGGACGGCAAAGAGGTCAGCCGCCTGGAAGGTCTGAAACAAAAACCCGTTATCATTAAAGCGATCGAAGCGATCGCCTGACAAGGAGCATACCATGACAACCCGAATCCGTTACACCAGCCAGGAACACCTCATTACCCGCCAAAACCGAGCTGAAAAGGCCTTCCTCGATGCCTTTAAGGCGGAAAAACCCACCTTTGAACAACCCAAGGTCGTGGTCAACCCCTACCTCATCAATCCCCTGTGTGCCCTGATCATGTTCACCACACCAAATGCCGTGGCCCCGACCCTTACCATCCACGGCAAACGGTACGAGCGGGAGAACATCACCCACACCTTCAAAGCCGCAACCGAACATGCCCTGCCGGTACTCGGTCTCTACGAGGACTTTGCCAACAGAGTGACCGTCACCCTGCCCGACGGCAACAGCACCACGGTCACTATCCAGACCGGCAAGCTCCCGGAGGATATCTGTCGTTGCCTCAACATCCAGACCTCACCCGACTACCTGGGCGACAACATCATGTTTCTCACCCCGGCCGGTAAAAACCTGCCCACTGCCTATGACTACAAGGGTGACATCCGTTGGTTACTCACGGAAAATACCATGTTCGACATCAAGCGGATGAAAAACGGGAACATTGTCACCGGATCCAGCCGTTTTTGCCACATGCCCTATAACTCCACCGGCATGATCGAGATCAACCTGCTGGGAAAGATCTATAAAGAATATCGCATGCCGGGCAACTACCACCACGACCATTTTGAGATGGAAGATGGTAATCTCCTGGCACTAACCCAGGATTTCAGCCGCGATACTGTAGAAGATATGTGTGTGCTCATCGACCGCAACACCGGGGACATCCTTAAGACCTGGGACTATCGCAAGGTCCTGCCCATGGATGT
Organism: Desulfobulbus oligotrophicus; assembly: GCF_016446285.1. Lineage (NCBI taxonomy): Bacteria > Pseudomonadati > Thermodesulfobacteriota > Desulfobulbia > Desulfobulbales > Desulfobulbaceae > Desulfobulbus > Desulfobulbus oligotrophicus. The sequence continues at coordinate 940,717 of NZ_CP054140.1, read as the reverse complement.
CGGCGGGTCCGGTTCACAGGATGCTCACGACTGGTTCCACAACAACGCTGTCTGGTACGATAAACCCACCCACAGCCTGACCCTGTCCGGCCGGCATCAGGATGCCGTTATCAACATTGATTATGACACCGGCGAGCTCAACTGGATCATCGGTGACCCGGAAGGCTGGCCGCAGGATCTGGTTGACAAATATTTTTTTACACCCGTGGGCGATCTGTCCAAGTTCGACTGGCAGTATGAACAGCATGCCTGTGTGGTCTGTCCGAACGGTGATGTGATGTGTTTTGACAACGGCCAGTACCGTGCCAAGGTCAAAGAAAAATATATTGAAAATAAAGACAACTTCTCCCGAGGTGTGCGCTACCGCATCGATACCGACAAGATGGAGATCGAACAGGTCTGGCAGTACGGTAAGGAACGTGGCCCGGAGTTCTTCAGCCCCTACATCTGCAACGTCGAGTACTACGGCGAAGGCCATTACATGACCCACTCCGGTGGTATCGGCCGTGAAAATGGCTATGCCAGTAAATCTTTAGGTGCTTTTCTTGACATGCAGGACCCGAACGTTGAACTTCGTTCGATCACTGTTGAGGAAAAAGACGGTGTTGTGCTCTACGAGCTGGAGACCGAGGGTAACTTTTACCGGGCTGAGAAACTGCCGTTCTACCACGACGGCGACAATCTGGTCTTTGGAGAAGGTAAACTGATCGGTAGCCTGGAGGTGACCGAAGAGTTCGACACTGTACCCGATGCAGAAGAGGTACATGAACTGCCGCCGAGCTTCCACGAAATCCTTATTGAAGAAGATGAAGACCGCTTTGTCTTCCACGGCAAATTTGAAAAGGGCACTCTGGCCATGCTCTGTCTTGAAAACGAGAAAGAGAGCCATAATTACTTTATCAACACCGCCGCTGTGTTACATCTGGCCATGTGCTCCGGCGCTTTCCTGTCGGATGACGACCGTGACGTCAAGATCCATATCAGCAAACTGGGACTGCAGGGCATATTCCATATCAAACTGATCATCAACGAGAAGAAGTACCAGACCGGCGTAACGATCCTTTGCCCGTAAGACCAGGGTTTACTGTTCTTCTGATTCGATCGTGTACCCCTGCCACCCTTGAAGTGTGGCAGGGGTTTTTTTGTGCTGCACCAGATCGCATCAGTTACAGATCATAGTCTGTATCTGTACCACACCTGGTAAAGGAAAGTGACAAACCTCGTAAGTTTGCGAGTTGCTGGTCAGACTGTTTTCTCTTTTAATACCTGATACATAAAACGAACCAAAACTTCGGTACCAGCCACAAATTCGACCCCCATAGCGAGGAGCAACCATGCAATACGAACTCAACGACAACACCGCCTGTCACCTGGGTGACAAGTCCGGCGAAACCGGGCGGTTTGTCAACAACTACTTTGACGGTATCCCGGTCCGTGGTATTCACGCCCTGCTGTTTTTCATCATCATGGCAGCCTATTTCTTTGAACAGTTCGACAACTGGAACTTCGGCTTTCTGGCCCCGGCCCTGTCGCAGTCCTGGGGATTGAAACCAACAGACATCGCCACCATTATGTTCTGGTACTTCATCGGTATGACCTCCGGTGGTTTTCTGGGCGGCGTTATCTCAGATCTTATCGGTCGACGACCGACCTTCCTCATCTCCATCGTCGTCTTTTCAGTGAGTTCGGTGATCACCGGATTCACCGACAGCTTCGTTATCTTCACCCTGTTCCGGGCGTTGACCGGTTTCGGTGTGTTCTGCATGATGGTCACCTCCCAGGCCTACATTGCTGAGATGGCGCCCTGCGAAAGCCGTGGCATGTGGCAGGGACGGGTGGCTGCCATCGGCTTTTGCGCTGTCCCCTTTGTTGCCCTTGCCTGCCGAATGGTCGTCCCCATGGCTGAGGAGGCGTGGCGGTGGATTTTTTACGCCGGTGGCCTTGGCCTTGTCCCCTTCCTGCTCGGACTCAGATATCTTAAGGAGTCACCTCGCTGGCTGGTGGCCCACGGTCGTATCAAGGAGGCTGAGGAGGTGGTCACCTATATGACCGGCAAAGACATCGATCTTTCCGAAGCCGCAAAAAAAGTCCCGCCGAAAATTGCCTTCATGGACGTGCTCATCGGCATGTTTACCCGCAAGTATATCGGCCGTACCCTGTTACTTATCTTTATCTTTGTCACCACTGTACCAGCCGGCTTCCTGGTGGCCAACTGGACACCACAACTCCTCAAGATGCTTGGTTTTTCAGTGAAAGACACCCTGACCGCCATGACCATTATCAGTATCGGTGTACCGCTGGGCTGTTTTCTTAACTCGGTGGTTGCCGACAAGGGGGGACGTAAAATACCACTTGCCATTCTGATCGTCTTTGCCTCGATCACCGCCTTCACCTTTGGTGGCATGAAATCGTTGACCATGCTGACCATTGCCGGTTTCCTGGTCACGGTCTTCAACATGGCACTGAGTTTTCTGCTCTTCTCCTACACAGCAGAGAGCTATCCGACCCGCATGCGAAATACTGCCACCGGTTTCCACAATGGACTGGCCCGGCTCTCCGTATCCGGTTCACAGTTCTTCATTCCCATGATTCACGGAGCCTACGGATTTACGGGAATCTTCACCGCCGTGGGTATTCTCTTCTTCCTGCCGGTTATCCCGCTGCTCATCTGGGGCAGACGTACCGGTGGTAAAAGCCTGGAAGAGATCGAATAAACAGCCCCGCCTCTCTGCCTGCCGGCCTGGGATCTGAACACAGCCAATCCCCGGCCGGCGCAGTCAATCGTAGAAGATGCTGCACTGACACCGCCGCATCTCCTGACGACACCATCGTCAACACGCGTCATCGTCCCGCTCTTGCTATTTTCTCATTTCAGTCTCCACCACTATGCGGTACAGTACCAGCCAACACAATCTGCAGTCATGTATAATGAGGAAGCCATGACGGCTGCCAAGCGAATAAATCCTACCGCCCTGCCTATTCTCCTGTTCCTGTCCTGTCTGTATCCGGCGTCTTTTCTGCTCGCCGGACCGGACCAGGTAAGGGCAGCGGAACCGCTCTTCAGTGACCGCACTGAGAAACGGGTCGTTATCCTCTACTCCACTGCCCGTGACTTTCCCGCCACCAAACAGGTGGAACAGGGGATCAGTGAGGGGCTGGCCGGCGAAAAAAGACTGCCCCTGCACCTGTCTTCGGAATACCTGGAGCTCTCTCGCTTTCGCGACAAAGAGCACGATAAAGCCCTGTCCGATCTGCTGCGTCAGCGATACGGTAACAGTCCTATTGATCTGGTCATCGGCGTCGACACACCTGCTGCAACCTTTCTGATGGAGCATGACGATCTTTTTCCAGTCACACCCATTCTCCTCTGCTCCATTCCCGAGACACTTCGCGAGCGCATCAAGACCTCATCGCTGAACAGCCGGGTGACCAGCATCTTTGAGCCCGCTGATGCTCTTCGCATGCTCGTCCGTTCCATCGAGCAGTTCAAACCGGCAACCAAAGAGGTATACTTAGTTTCCGGGGTGTATGAAAACGACCAAATGCGCGCTGAGGCCTTGCGGCAGGCGTTCACCACCATTGCAGGCGACAGGCGGCTCATTGACCTCACCAACTATTCCCTGGGACAGATTCTGGAAAAGTGTGAACAGCTGCCACCGGATTCTGCCCTGCTCTTTTCCACAATGTTTGTCGACGCGAACGACCGTCACTTTATTCCCAAGGCGGTCCTGCAAGCCATTGCCGCCCATACCGAGGTCCCTATATTCGGACCGTACGAATCTTTTATCGGACACGGTATCATTGGCGGGCCGCTGATCTCTCTGCGCCTGCAGGGAAAAAAGGCTGCCGAGACGGCCCTCACCCTGCTCCGAGGCCAAGCCGTACACAACCCGACCGATCTCGGTGCCGACACCTGGGTCAGTCTCTATGACTGGCAACAGCTGCAACGCCATGCCATTGATGAAAGTCTTCTGCCCCCCAACAGCACCATACTCTTTCGGGAAGCCACGATGTGGGAACTGTACAGGCACTACATCATCGGCGTTCTTCTTGTGCTGGCTGTCCAGTCAATTCTGATCATCGGCCTGGTGTTCAATCTTCGTCAACGTAAAAAGGCGCAGGCAGCCCTCTGTGACAGTCAAAAGGCGCTGAAAAACCTTGCCGGACGCCTCATCTCCTCGCAAGAAGAAGAGCTGAGCCGGCTGTCGCGGGAATTCCACGACGACTATGCCCAGCGCCTGGCAGCCATGGCCATCGAAACAGGGACCCTGGAGCTGCAATCCGCCGGCCTGGATGCCCCATTGAAAAACCAGATCAGTCATCTCAAGGGGCAACTGATCAACCTCTCCGATGATATTCATGCCCTCTCAAGGGAGCTGCATCCGGCGATTCTGAAGGATCTCGGCCTGGAACGGGCCATACGATCACTCTGTCTTAACTTTTCCGATCGAGAAGCAATTTCTGTAACCAGTCATATTGATACCCTGCCCGACGATATCCCCCTGGATACGGCACTGTGTGCCTATCGGGTCGTCCAGGAAGGTTTACGCAACATTGCCAAACATGCTCGCGCCCATCGAGCCGATGTTTTTGTACGGTGTACAGCCAATCACCTGCTGGCCACCATCGAGGATGACGGCACCGGGTTTGATCCCGGCTGTGCCCGCCATACCCCGGGAATCGGCCTGGCAAGCATGCGTGAACGGGTGCAGCATGCCCAGGGAGAGTTCACCATTCAATCCGCACCGGGTCAGGGAACAACTATTCATCTCTCGATCCCGCTGCCGAGGAGGGATCATGAAAAAACCGCGCCTGCTCCTGGCTGACGATCATCGCCTGGTGGCTGAAGGTCTCCGAGGTCTCCTGGAGCCCGCTTACCAGCTGGTGGGCATTGTCGAAGATGGACGCGCCCTGCTTGAGGCTGCAGACAGGCTGGTTCCGGATGTGGTGGTGGCAGACATATCAATGCCGCTTTTAAACGGCATTGAAGCCGTCCGACAGCTCAAGAAAAAAAATCCGGAACTCGCAGTCGTTTTTCTCACCATGCACCTTGACGTTGCCTATGCGGCCAGCGCCTTTGAGGCCGGTGCCTCCGGCTACGTGCTCAAACACTCCGCCTCTTCCGAACTGTTAACCGCCATCGACAACGCTCTGAAAGGACGGACCTACATCACGCCCATGCTGGCCGGAGAACTGCTCAACTATCAGCGGAATCGTCCTCAGGGTGAACAACCTGACGGTCTTGCCCGATTAACGGCGCGACAGCGCGAGGTGTTGCAACTGATCGCCGAAGGTCTTTCCGTCAAAGAGGCTGCGGCTGTGCTTGGTATATCTGCCCGGACAGTCGAATTTCACAAGTACAGTATGATGGAATCTTTAGGACTGAAAAATTCAGCGGAACTGATGCGCTTTGCTGTGGAACACGCCATCAAGTAACAGCCGCAACTCCTGTTGTTTTCTTGTTCTGGTCCGGCCCAATCAATCAAGGAGTACACTATGGGTTCACAAAAAATCGTCCTGGTGACCGGTGCCAACAGGGGCATCGGCTTTGAGATCTGCCGCCAGCTTGCCGGGCTCGGCTGCACTGTGTTGCTGGGTGCCCGCGACATCGAGCATGGTTGTACAGCTGCCCGGCAACTGCAGAGCAAAAAACTTGACGTTCATGCTGTTCATGTTGACATGAACGATGTGACCTCGTTCAGCCGACTGCACGACTGGATCGCCACAACCCATGGCCAGCTTGACATCCTGGTCAACAACGCCGGTATTGCCAATGATTGGGCCTATACAGCAGCGGATGTACCGGTTACCCTGATACAGGAAACCTTTGCAGTTAACTTCTTCAACCTGATCGCCCTGACCCAGCAGCTTCTACCGCTTCTGCGAACAGCTCCGGCAGGACGTATTGTCAATCAGTCCAGTATCCTCGCCTCCCTGACCCTGCACTCCACCCCGGATTCCGGCCTCGAGAATCTCAAGCCGCTGGCCTATAATGCCAGCAAGACCGCTGTCAACGCCTTTACCGTGCACCTGGCTCACGCGCTCAAAGACACAGCCATCAAGGTGAATGCCGCTCATCCGGGAGATGTGATCACAGACCTCAACCCGAACGGCCTCATCAGTGTGGTTGAGGGAGCCCGAACAGCGGTACAGCTGGCCATGCTGCCGGCGGACGGACCCACCGGCGGATTTTTTCATCTCAATGATCCGCTGCCCTGGTAAGTACAGCGGTATACAAGCTCTTTTAACGATCATCTCCCTCCGCCTGGTACAATTACCTGGCAAACCTCGTAAATATCCGAGTTCCCAGAAGACGTGCTCTCTGGTTTATACAGTGGACGGGTGGCATGCTGCCCACCGGATTAAATCGATTTCTCAGCACTTCAAGGGAGGGATACATGATGTACAAAAGGATGTATACACCGCTCATCAGCGGGGTGTTGACTGCCTGTCTGATGATTACGCCCGTCTGCGCCGCGGAAAAAAAAGCTCAGGCAGCACAACCAACAACAGAGAAGATGGGGGGGCCGAGCGGTACACCGGTTAACTCGGCCATCAGTGGTGGAGCAATTGTGCCCAAGGGCATGCTGCTCACCGCCCTCAACTTTTCCTACCGTGACAAGGACAAAGTCGTTGATGATGCGGGCCTGGGCGCTCGACTCCTGGAACAGCAGCTGTATCTGCTCAAGTTGCGCTACGGCGTGACGGATAGGTTTGAATTGGCCTTTGTACCGGGGTATGTCAGCACACACCGGGATGCGTACGGCGGAGCCAAGGCCGATCGGATTGAAGGAGTGACCGACTTTGCCCTGGCCGGCACCTATACACCGCTGTCACAACGACTGGGCGACCCGTTCAGCCTCGGGCTTGCTCTGGGGGTGAATATGCCCACTGGCCAAGACGGATCTGAGCATCCTCCGGGAGGCGACGTCTGGTCCTACAATGCCAAGGTTGGCATCACCAAGGTATGGCACCCTACGCACCGTATTGACTGGGACCTTGGTTTTGTTCAGCCCACGGAAACCGGCAACCAGGGCGTGCGCAAGGATACGACCATCACCATGACCGGCAGCTACCACTATGTCTTTACACAAAACTTTGATGTCGGCCTTGAGTTCACCCTGGAAAAAAGCAGGGAGTGGGAACGAAACGGTGTTGATATGCGTAACGGATACACGGAGATGTATGTCGGTCCGACCATGAACTTCTGTATGCCGCAGTGGAACATGTGGCTGGGACTCGGGGCCTTTTTCCCCGTGATTCGAGATTACGACATCCCGACCGCGTCCGATGACGTCCGCATCGAAATCAAGCTCGGCAAGGTCTGGAGCTGGTGACACTTTGTCCGATCAATGGCATGGGATCGATCAAAAGCTGTCTGCCATGGTCCAGCATCAAAATATTCAACGAAATTGCACATATGAGCCATCCTGCGGGAGAGTTGACGGTGCTGCTCTCCCGCATCCTTAAGACGTGACATCTGCGATCTGAAAATATACTTTATACGCGTCGGTAAAGATGCCGATGGACGGATCAGCCGGTGGTTCTATCCCCCTGTTGACACCTGCAATCATCGCCGACATCCGGAACAAACAACCATATCCACCTGACAGCGTCTCTTTCCGCTCCATGGAGATGAGCTGCCGTTCCCGGCAGCCGGGATCATACCGGAGCTGACAGCATCCCGGTTTATTTTTTCTCGTGTATCAGCCCATCACGAATAAAAGAGCCGGCTATACGTAAAGTTCTGCCGCAAAAAAACAAGGTACTCCATCAACCCTGCTGAAGAGTGCTGCGATTTTCCCGCACATCTGCTACCATTGCATCCACTTAATATCGACGATGCTCCGCGCAAGAACTCTCCCGGGCGATGCTTTTATCAACTTCGCTGTGCGTTGCAGATCGCTGCATCCGATTGCAGTACACCATAAGCCTTTTATACAAACAACCATGCTCAGCATTGCTCTCAAAATGCTCCTCGGCGACCGGGGGAAATATATCGGCATTATCACCGGTATCGCGCTCGCCTCGATACTGATGATCCAACAGCCCGGTATTCTGATCTCAATCTTTGCCAGGACCTACAGTTTTATCACGGATGTGGCGCTTCCCGACATCTGGGTTATGGACCCCATGGTCAGATTTATTGATGATTCACAGCCAATGCTTGATACGCAACTGTACCGGGTACGCGGTGTAAAAGGCGTTGAATGGGCTGTGCCCCTGTACAAAGGAAATACGCGGGTGCGCATGAGCAACGGCCAGCTGGTTACCTCCAACATGCTGGGATTGGACGATGCCACGCTGATCGGCGGACCTGCCGTCATTCTTGAAGGACGTCTGGCCGATCTTCGTCTGCCGGACAGTGTGATCATAGATGAGGCCGGTGCCAGGGGCAGATTAGCCAAACCTCCGGCCACGCCCGATGGCAGGCCGATACCGCTTAAGGTCGGTGATATGCTTGAGATCAATGATAAACGTGCGGTGGTGGTGGGTATCGCCAGGGCGACCGCCACGTTCGGGTCGCAACCGATTATCTACACGACCTATACCCGGGCCAAGACCTATGCGTTTTCCGAACGCAAAATGCTCTCCTATATCCTTGTCAAAATAAAACCAGACGAAACCGTGCCTGCTGTTGCTGAACGTATCAGCCGGGACACAGGAATGGCTGCCCGGACCGCCCGCGAATTCAAAAGAATGACGCTCAACTATGTTCGCAAAAACACCTCGATTCTCACCAACTTCGGCTTTGTGGTCGTGATCGGCTTTATTGTCGGCGCTGCGGTCACAGGTCAGATTTTCTACAACTTCACCCTCGACAATCTTCGCTACTTCGCGGTGTTCAAGGCAATGGGAGCCTCTGATCGGATGTTGCAGGGGATGATCTTTGTCCAGGCCTTGCTGGTGGGTTTTATCGGTTTTGGTTTCGGAGCAGGCATCACCAGTCTCGTCGCCGCCATAACCCGCGGAGGCACCGGTCTGACCATGACGCTCAACTGGCAATTACTGCTTGGCAGCGCCATTGCGGTCGCTGTCATCGTGCTGCTGGCGGCATTGATCAGCGTGCGCAAGGTGATGCAACTTGAGCCGGCGGTGGTCTTCAAATGACAATGAACGCGCCTCCCCTTGCCGTTCGCTGCAACGGTATCACCAAGGCCTATGGAACAGGAGATACCAAAGTCCATGCCCTGCGTGGAGTAGACCTCACGGTTCAGGCAGGAGAGTTGCTCATGCTGGTGGGCCCGTCCGGCTGCGGCAAAACAACCCTGATTTCCATCATCGCGGGCATACTTGACCAGGATGACGGCCAATGCCTTCTGTTCGGCGAAGATATCATCCGTTTTCCTCCAAAGAAGCGGGTACGTTATCGAGGACTGAACATCGGCTTTGTCTTCCAATCTTTCAATCTGATTCCAACACTCACCGCAGCGGAAAATGTCGCCATCCCCCTGTTGGTTAACGGTACGACGATGAGCACAGCAATAAAAAAGGCCGGTCAGCTGCTCACTGAAGTCGGGCTGGCAGGTCGGGAACATTCACTCCCCTCACAGCTGTCCGGCGGTCAACAGCAGCGGGTTGCCATTGCCCGTGCTCTGGTGCACAGCCCCAGACTCGTGGTCTGTGATGAACCGACCAGCGCTCTTGACCATGCAACCGGACTCAAAGTCATGGAAACCCTGAAACAGCTGGCTGTAGGCCAAAATCGATGCCTGATCATTGTTACCCACGATGCGCGTATTTTTCCCTTTGCCGATCGCATTGCCAACATGGACGATGGCAGAATAACCCATGTCAGCTCATCCAACCCCGGTGTGGAAGCAACAGCAGATGACCCTCAAAAATAAGATCCTCCCCATCCTCGCAGCGCTGGGCATTGTTTTAGCCCTTCTTGTCGCCTTACAGACCCAGAAGAAAAGACCACCGGCCCAGCCCGTCGGCTTACCGGCCAAAGCACCGTTTACCTCCTATATCGGAGGGGCCGGTATCGTTGAAGCCAGCAGCAACAACATCAGCATCGGCACGTCCCTGCCCGGTCTTGTGAAAGTTGTTTACGTCAAGGTCGGCGACAGGCTCAAGCAGGGTGATCCTCTTTTCCTGATAGATGATCGCGATCTGCAGGCTCAACAACTCGTTAAAGAGGCAAACCGGATTCATGCTCAAGCCTCCATCAATGAGGCTAAGGCCCTTTTGGAGGATGCCCGTTCTCAATATGCCTTAGTCAAGACAGCCACGAACAGCAAGGCTGTCAGTGTTGATGACATTCAAAAACGCCGCAACGCCGAACTGCTGGCGCAGGCAAAAGTAGAGAGTGCCGGGGCGGCAAAGGAAGTTGCCGATGCGGAACTCAAGGCAACGCACCTGATGATTGAACAGCTGACAGTGCGTGCGCCCATGGCCTGTGAGGTGATGCAGGTGAATATCCGTGCAGGTGAGTACGCATCAACCGGGGTGCTCGCAACGCCGCTGATCCTGCTTGGCAACCTTGACCTTCTGTATGTCCGGGTTGATATCGATGAAAATGACGCCTGGCGGTTTAAGCCGGAGACCAAAGCCGTTGCCTCCATGCGCGGTAACCGTGACCTGAAGGCTGACCTGCACTTTGTCCGTGTTGAACCATTTATTGTCGCCAAAAAATCCCTCACCGGCAGCAGCACCGAGCGGGTTGACACCCGGGTTCTGCAGGTGCTGTACAGTTTTCCGCGTCAGGCTTTACCAGCCTATGTCGGTCAACAGATGGACGTGTTCATTGAAGCACCTGATATTTCGACCACATCGGTGGCCGTGGAGAGCAGGTTGTGAACAGGTCTGTTCTCTTTGTACTCCTGCTGCTTCTTTACGGCTGTGCAGCTGTTGGCCCGGATTACCGGCCTCCGTCTCTGCAAACACCCGATGCCTGGACAAGCGCCGCTGCTTCCGGACAGACAGCTTCCGCATTGGTACATACCGCCTGGTGGGAGGGGTTTGAAGCCCCCCTTCTCTCTGATTTAATCCACCGGGCAGTGCGCACCAACCTGGAACTCGAACAGGCCCGGGAGCGCATAGCTCAGGCTCGGGCAGCTGTGATCCTGGCCGGTGCTGCAGGGGTACCCCAGGTCAACACTGCTGCTGCCGTGAACCGGAGCAGGCAGAGCAGCAACGCATCCGCAGCAGGCTCGGGATATACGAGCACCCTCTATCAGGCCGGTTTCGACGTTGGCTGGGAAATCGATGTGTTTGGTGGGGTCCGCCGAAGCATCCAGTCAGCCGACGCACAACTTGAGGCCAACACCGAGGGGCTGCACGGTGCAATCCTCACATTGCTCGGCGATGTTGCCGGTAACTACATAGACTTACGCATCAACCAGGCACAGCTGCAGGTTGCCCGTCACAATCTGGCCGCCCAGCAACATGTGGTCGGCCTGACCACAGAACGCTATCAGCTCGGCCTGACCAGTTACCTTGATGTCACCCAGGCAGAGGGGCAACAGAAGGCCACCGAAGCGCTCATTCCCTCATTTGAATCGGCAATAAAGGCCTCCATGTATCGCCTCGCCGTCCTTCTGGCAGAACCGCCGGGAGCTCTTGTAAACGAGCTTGCAGCCGACTGTCCCCTACCGGCGACAACCGGACTGCTCGCTCCCGGTCTTCCGGCAGACCTTCTGTCCCGTCGTCCGGATCTGCGCGCCACTGAACGCCTGCTGGCAGCAGCTTCAGCCGATATAGGCGTCGCCACGGCTGACCTGTACCCCAGATTCGACCTGACCCTTGGTCTTGGTTTACAGGCTGACAGTTCATCCAGTTTTGTTGAACGGGCAAGCCGCTACTGGTCAATAGTACCCGGAGTAACTCTGCCGCTTGTTGATGGCGGCAAGAGAAGAGCGGCCATTGATATGCAACAGGCAAAATACAATGAGTTACTTGCCAAGTACAGGGCTCTTTACAACAGTGCTCTGGAAGATGTTGAAAATGCCTTAACCGCCCACTATGCTGAACGCACCCGTCACCATGTTCTTGACAAATCGGTCGAGATCAACGAAGAGGCCGTGTCGCTGGCTCTTGATCGCTATCGTCGAGGTCTCACCACCTTTCTTGATGTGCTGACAGCGCAACAGGCCCTGTATACTGCGCAGAGTGCTCTTATCGAGTCAAAGGGACGGCAGTTGATCAGTCTGGTCGTCCTCTACAAAGCCCTTGGTGGCGGCTGGCAACTCCACCGGGACGGATAAGAGCATCCTCCGCCCTGTAACGTTACGGCCTTGCTGTGGTGAAGCCGGAGACACGGTGTTCACACAGGCAGACAAAACACCTCCGACCAACAAAAGGCACCACCAGTAACTTGCGCATTTTCGAGGAAAACGATAAGTTGTTTTCTTTTATGCAACTGTCACAAATACAGAGTACAATGAGCGAAATCACACGCATCTGTTCATCATCGACCCGTACACCACGATACCCATGAGCGCAATCCACTCCTCCCATCTACCGGCCTCTGCTATTTTGCTGATTCACTGCCCTGACAGTAAAGGTATTATTGCGACGGTCAGCGAGTTCATCTACCAGAACAACGGCAACATTACCAATCTCGACCAGCATGTCGACCTGGAACGCGAGGTCTTTTTTATGCGCATTGAATGGGAACTCGATAACTTCATCATTCCCAACGAAAAGATCGGCGAATACTTTGACACCCTGATCGCTAAGAGATTCCAGATGCAGTGGCAACTCCACTTCTCACACGAAGTGCCCCGCATGGCCCTGTTTGTCTCCAAACAGCCGCACTGCCTCTACGATATACTTGCCCGCTGGAAATCACAGGAAATTGAGGTCGAGATTCCACTGATTATCAGCAATCATCCTGATCTTGAAACAGTGGCCCGACAATTTGACATCGATTTTCACCTCTTTATCATCAACGGTGAAAATAAACGTGAGCAGGAACAGGAGCAGCTGGCACTTCTGGCGAAACATCGCATTGAGTTCATTGTCCTTGCCCGGTATATGCAGATCCTTTCCGAGGAGTTTATCAGTCATTACAGAAACCGGATTATCAACATTCACCACTCCTTCCTGCCTGCATTTCCCGGGGCCAAGCCGTATCACTCCGCCTTTGAGCGAGGGGTCAAGGTTATCGGCGCCACCAGCCACTATGTTACCAGGGAGCTCGATGCCGGGCCGATCATCGCCCAGGATATCATCCGGGTCAGCCATGCCGACTCGGTGGAAGATCTTATTCGCAAAGGACGGGACCTGGAGAAGGTTATCTTATCCCGATCCATTTGGCATCATCTGCAACGCCAGATCCTGGTCTACCAGAATCGGACCCTGGTCTTTTCCTGAAGACCGGGCCCTCCCGTTCATTCTGTCGTCTCTTCAGCTGGTTCATCCATCTCAAAGAGATGAAATTCGAGAGTCCCCTCGTAGATGAAAAAGGATCCGATGTACCGGCCCGGATCATCGGGCACAGCGGTGTTGGTGGTATAGACACCGAGATAACGTTCCTGGGGCGGCATATCCGGATCGACCAGAACCCACATCAGGGGAGCATTGTCGTCTTTAGCATGCACGGTGAGTATCTGCGCCCCGGACGGCAGGGGAATGGACTGAATACGGTTGGGAGTGAGTTCAAATTTCCAAATAGTTTTCATGGGTGCTCCGACATGGTGTTCACAGATACATGGTTCTGCAGGCCGCGGTGACAGTCAGCGGCCCTCTTGTAGCATATTTTTGCCGGTGAATCCAGAGTTCGACCAATTTCACCTTGCACCAAAACACTGAACACGGCATGTTGCAATGGGTTCGCCTTGAAACGGCCACCATAAAGAAACCTGCAACTTATCAACCCCGTCCTGTTTTCGGAAATTATTCTGCCAGCTTCCTGTACGTGTGATGCAACGCCCGATCATTTTTATCCTGTGCCTCTTTTTTACTGTTCTTCAAGCAGCTGTGACCTGGGCGGCACCAGCCGAACGCTATGCTCTGGGATACATGTGGAGTGGTCAACTGCAACGGGCATTAGACCACCGGATACGGATAACCCCTCTGCTTGCCTTACAACCCGGCACCCGCCTGGAGATCGTGGGGCGCGGTCAGGAGTTCGGCGTTATCCTGAATATCAACACCTCCCTTGCCCAGGCGAACAAGATTGCCGGTCAACAGGCAGCTGCGCTCCAGCGCGCCGGCTTAAAACCGGCTCAGCCGGTAAAGACCTCCGGCTTTTTCAATCTCTATCATATCTGCTATAAACGCAGTACGCGACCGGAAGACCTTCAAAACGACTGGAAAGTCGTGCAAACAACCCTGGTACCCCCAACAAGCAAACGATTGGTCATTGAAAAAATTGACCAGCAGAACTACGCGCTTGTATATCGCTGCTGGCAGAGCAAGGAGGCCGTCACCCGCCTCTCCAGCCGGCACGCGCAACTGTTAAAAAAGGATAAACTCGTTCCCGCACTGGTTGCTGCGGTACCACGACCGGTTGTTCAGCAGGCTCTGATCCGGAGTGCTGAGCTCAACCAACCGGAAAAACAACCCAAACAGCAGACCACCACCCCGACCACCGCCCCGGTCCTGGCTGGTAAAGCGGCAATAAAAAGCCCGGCACCACACAAAAAAGGGGCTGTGGCCAGCGGCAAGATGGGCCAGTTTATCCAGGAACAAACCCAAAAAGGCCGGTTACGTCCGACAGACAGAACCGCCTGGGTCGCTTATGACCTGAGCAGTAACACCTATCTGGTCAACTACAATGCGTCGCGGTCGTTTCAGGCGGCCAGCATGATCAAACCCTTTGTGGCACTTGCTTTTTTTCATCAGCACGCAAAGGGACTGCAGCCCTATACCGCACAACATCGACGGATGATGGAGGCTATGATCCAGCAGAGCGACAACCCGGCAACCAACTGGTTTATTCGCCGGCTTGGCGGCCCTGCACGCTGTCAGGCGTTACTGGCAAAAGAGTACGGACATCTGTTTCGGCAGGTACGCATTCAAGAGTATATCCCCGCCGATGGCAGAACCTATAAGAACAGTGCACTCCCTTCTGATTACATACAGTTTTTACGGGCGCTGTGGCAGCACAAGCTGCCAAAATCTCAAGAAATATTGCGAGTGATGTCACTGCCGAAGCCTAACCGGCTGGTGCGTGGCACCAATATACCCGACAGTACGGCAGTGTATAACAAAACCGGCACTACGGCTCTTCTGTGCGGCGACATGGGGATTCTGGTAACCCGCGGTCCCAATGGCCGCAAGGTACCGTATGCGGTGGTCGGTATTGTTGAACGTTCATCCCGACCCGGGAATTACAAACAGTGGATGCGAAACAGCGGCGATGCCATTCGCAACTTCTCTTCCATGGTGTATGGCACAATGAAGCAGAAACATGTTCTGCTCTGAGAAGACCGGGTAACGCCTGAACAAGACGTCACCACGGAGTCATCGTTAAATTAAAACCAGAAACAGTCCATTCATTGACACCACCTGCGCGCCTCCTTCAGGCAGCCGGAGAGAGTTCACCGGCTGGATACCTGACGCTCTCCTCACCCCCAGGTAACACCTGACGGGCTTCAGACCGGTCAACAGTCTCTTCATGCCCGCGGCCGATCTTGCAAAAACCTCTTGTCAACTGGCAGCAAGGTTTCACAAACTCCGCCCGTGACCTACGTCTGATTATAATCAGTTAAAAGGCGCTGCTCAAACAACTCCCGGGGCATCGGCCTGCCGAGTAAATACCCCTGCAACTCGTCACAGGCCATACCGTCAAGAGCCAGTCGCTGATCATCGGTCTCCACCCCTTCAGCCACGACCCTGAGATTAAAACTTTTGGCAATGCCTATGATCGACTGCAGAAGGGCATGTCCATTTGCCGTGGTCTGGAGATTATCAATGAAGGACTTGTCGATCTTGAGGGTGTTGAGCGGAAAGAGCTGCAGATGGCTAAGAGCTGAGTAACCGGTGCCAAAGTCATCAATGGCAATGGAAACACCGGCCTGCTTCAGGAGACTCAGTGTATGGCAGACCTCATCAGGCTTCTCCATCATCACCCGTTCTGTCAGTTCGATCTCAAGATGGTATGGATTGAGACCGGTATCCTTCAGGACTTCAAAAATAGTTTCTCCCAAACGTTTAAAGTTAATATTCTGCCCGGAGATATTGACACTTATGCGGCTGTCTTCAAAGAGCCCTGCGCTCACCCACTTCTGTGCCTGCGTGCAGGCTTCACGGATAACCCAGTCGTTGATCTGGTGAATAAATCCGTTTTCTTCGGCAAAGGGAAGAAATTGGTTCGGCGGAATAAGGCCGAATTCCGGATCCTGCCAGCGGATAAGGGCCTCAACGCCGGTAAGCCGGCCACTGGTCGTGGCAAACTGCGGTTGGTAATAGAGAATGAGCTGCCTGTTGTCCAGAGCATTGCGAAGCCGGTTACTTAACTGAAACCGGGCCACCGCTGCTTCATTCATGGCTGTCTGGAAAAACTGGTAGTTGTCTCGGCCCTGAATTTTAGCCTCATACATGGCGGTGTCGGCATTTTTAAGCAGCGTATCGATGTTGTCTCCATCTTCAGGGTACACACTGATACCAATGCTTGCGGTCAACACCACCGACTGTTCATCAAGCTGCAGTGGTTCTCGAAGAGCTGCAATGATCCGCTCGGCCAGATTGGCAACATGATTAGGATTGGTAATATCCGACACCAGCACCGTGAACTCATCTCCTCCCACCCGGGAAATGAGGGAGGAAACCTGATCTTCGCGGTTGTGAGCAACAATGTCTGACTGGCGGAAAAGCATCTTCAGACGCTCACCCACTATGACCAGAACCTTATCACCGCTGGAATGTCCCAAGGTGTCGTTAATCTGCTTGAAATGATCAAGATCAATAAAAAGAACAGCTAAACGCGTGTTGTGCCGCCGCGCCAGCGGGAGTAATTTATTCCAATGCTCACGGAAAAGGGAGCGATTGGGCAGGCCGGTGAGGTTATCGTAAAAGGCAAGGTAACGAATCCGGTCTTCAGCGCGTTTAAGCGCCGTTATATCCTGAATGATGCCGACGGCAAGCCGGTGCTGATGCGCACTGTCCCATACCACCTCTCCCTGATTGAGGATAGTCCGCTCACCGCCGCCGGTCAAAGTGATCTGATACTGCACGGAAAAAGCCTGCTCCTGGCTGCAGGCGGTGTCGATATGCTGTCGAACTGTTTCCTGTTCGGCCGGGTTGATCCGCGCAAAGAGATCATCATAGGTGCTGGATGTAGAGAGACCGAAATCCCCGGGCAACGGACAGGTGAGTTGAAATCTGTTGTCGTCGAGATCCCGTTCCCAATGAGCCATGCTGGCAAGCTCCTGGGCTTTGAACAGTCGCTGCTGGTTGATTCTCAGCTCGTTGAGAATAAAGCCGGATCGTAACCAGTATTTAACCCGGTACCCCAGAACAAGCAGGTTTATGGGTTTACTGATAAAATCCGTGGCTCCGGCTTCAAAGGCCTTGACAATCGTCTCCGGTTCTTCCATCCCGGTGATCATGACCACCGGAGTATGGGAACCTCCCGGTAAAGTGCGAAGGGTCCAACAGGTGCTGAATCCATCCATACCGGTCATCACCACGTCAAGCATAACCAGATCCGGCGGGTTTTCGCGAAACAGCGCCAGCGCCTCTTCTCCACTGCCCGCTTCAGCAATGGCGAGTCCCGTATTTTCCAAAGCAAAACGGATTTGCAGGCGGATGGCCGGATCGTCGTCGACCACCAGCACCAGAGGAGTTGATTGATGCGTCGAGTGCTCAGCAGGTACAGGCATAGTCTTAAGTCAATGTGTGTATACAGTTAGGGGTTCGGGGCCTGCAGGCAGTACCGGCTGCAGACCGTCTTCTCATGGCCTTGGTGCCTGTTCATCGTGAAGCACGATGTTGGATCGTACTTTGCTTATGCTCATATCAGAGGGGTTTTGCAGGCATCTGGTTGTCCCGGGTGTTCGAAACCACCCCCACATCATGTGGCCCCACAGACGAAAGTACCGTATCATTGCAATACTCCATGGAATGTCGCCCCTCTTCCCGCCGACCATCGGATAGTGCCGGTTGCACCTGAGCTCTTTCGCGCTCCTGCCACATCTGCAGGCGATACAACGCTCCATCAGGAGCAGAAATCGGGATATTCGTGTACTGCATGTCAGGAGGTATTATCGGACTGTCGATCTCCTCCGGATCAAACACCTCATCATGGGTCAACTGCGTCAAAACAAGATAGGCCCTGTTACAAAGCAGGGGTCTTCCCGTATTATCATTCAGACGAACCGCAGCCGGAAGAGCTTCGAGCACAGATTCAAGCTGTCGTCTTTTCGCACTGTTCAACGTCCGGGAGTGCGCACGAAAATGCTCGGTCCAGCAGGCAATGGCCGCCACGACCATGTAAACAGACACAAATCGTACGATAAATTCCTTGCCATAGGGGAAGGGGTGAAGAAAGGACAGGGGCACAAACAGCACGAGCAAGGTCACTGCCAGCAGGCTGCAGATCCAGATAAAACCTTCCTTTTCACCGACTAAAAAGACGACAAAAAGGGGATACGTCAGCATCCACAGACTTCTTGAACCACCGTCTCCACCGTTTACAATCAGGGAGAGCAGCAAGACACCGAAAATCACCGCAACGGTCCTGTAAACCGGCTGCGCCACCGGCAGATGACACAGCAACTGCCAGCTGAGAAGCAGGGTGACGTTGGTTACAAAAAGAATCAATGCCATGAGCAGTTCCCCTTCCACCAGACTGTAGACACAGTATCCCAGCAGTCCGGGCTGCCCAAGCAGAACAAAGACGGCAAAATGGGTGAGACGTACTTTGTCGGCACCTGGTATGGGCGACTGTTCAATGGCAGTGAGCAGGCGCTGGTAAGGAGAAAAGGTCATGCAAGTGACGGGGTTGGGCATATCGGCTCCGAGTGTGTTCAACCTGTCCTGATCTGCGGGTTGCCACGGAAGTATCTGTGTTTGTTAAGGGGTATCTCCAACAATCAAAGTGTATCATCTTCCATCAGTCCGAGTCAAACGAACAGGAGGACACCGTCATCAATGTACGGTCGCATAGCAGGTCATGATACCGCAGCGCACAAAATGACCAGGAACAGGTGAAAAGATTGTCTTTGTTTATGATGTCACCAGAATATCAGCCAGGGACTGCTGCAGGAATATGATTTTGCTATTGTCATTGCCGCCGTCACCGTGGCGGGCCCGGCTGTGGATCTGCTCTGCCACGGCGGCCAGATCGTTCAGCCCGCACTGCAGCAAGGTACCCTTAAGCGTATGAGCGGCCACAGCCAGGGTGGAAACATCATCTGCAGCAAAGGCCTCCTCCATCTTGGCCAGATTGTTGCGCATGCTCTCCTGAATAGCAATCAACAGCCGGCTGATCTGAGAGGCAGTCAAACCAGTGCTGCTTTGCAGGTGACCATTGATTCCGGCCATGCTTACCTCTTTCGCAGTGCCGGCAGCTGTCTGTTCTTCGCCTGTTGCCGGCTGTCCAGCCGGCGATGATGCCTCTGCACGGATAAACGAAGCCACTTCCTGAAAAAGTTGATCCGGCAGAAAAGGTTTGGTGATATACCCATCCATACCGGCGGCCAGGCACATCTGCCGATCCTCAGCCATGGCATGTGCCGTCATCGCCACAATCGGTACATGGGCGCCTGTCAACCGCTGTTGCAGAGCGGCGATGAGTTCTTCAGGCAGACTGCAATCCAGGGCCACCCCCTGTTCACAGGCGCGAATAACGGCGGTAGTGGCAAGACCGTCCATCAACGGCATCTGTACATCCATGAGCACAAGATCAATATCCAGGGTCGCCAGTCGTTCGAGCGATTCCAGGCCGTTACCCGCGGTGGAAACCTGATAGCGCTGTTCCAGGGTAATTGAGGCGATATCGCGGTTAACCTCGTTATCATCCACCACCAGAATATGTCGGCCGGACACACCGATATCGGCTGCATCTTCCACCGCAGCCATCGATTCAGCCACTTCCCGGGTCCAAACATCGCAGGCCACGGTGAAATGAAAGATACTCCCCTGATGCTCGACACTCTCCACCCACATGGTTCCCCCCATCAGTCCGGTCAACTGACGGGCGATTGCCAATCCGAGGCCGGTACCGCCGAATTCCCGTGCATACGAAGAGTCCGCCTGTTCAAAACACTTAAAGATATCCTCCTTTTTATGCTCGGCAATCCCGATACCGGTATCGATAACACTGAAATGCAGTCTGATCTTGTCATCCGTCCTCTTCTGGTCATCGGCTGTAACAACCTGGATGGTGACAGAGCCGGCCGCAGTGAATTTGATGGCATTACCCACCAGATTAATCAGGATCTGATGCAAGCGGAAATCGTCACCCACCACAGTCCGGGGCAGGGTTGGGGCAGCGTGTGCCCTCAGTACCAATCCCTTTTCTTCAGCCGAGGGTCGCATGGTAGCAACGATATTGTCAAGGAATCGCCCAAGATGAAACGGCCGGCAGTTCAACTGCAACTGGCCGGCCTCGATCTTGGAAAAATCAAGGATATCGTTCAGCACTCCCAACAGATTCTCCGCAGAATGGCGGACCGTGGCAAGAAAACGCTGCTGTTGCCCGCGTTCCTTGGCCGTTATGGCCAGGTGCGTCATGCCGATGATGGCGTTCATCGGTGTCCTGATTTCATGGCTCATATTGGCCAGAAAACGGCTTTTAGCAAGATTGGCAGCTTCAGCCCTGTCCTTTGCCTCAATGAGTTGGAGATGCCGCTGCTCAAGATCTCTCGTTCGTTCGGCCACCTGTTCCTCGAGGATACTGTCACGGACTTGAATCCGCTCGATCATGGTGTTGAAACCGGCTGCCAGCTGACCCAACTCATCCTGGCTCAACACCTCGGCACGAACATCATACTTCTGCTTCCGTGAAATCTTGTTGACCAGCCTGGTCAGGTGCATAATGGGCTCGACGATGACCCGCAGGAGACGGGAAGACAGCAGCATGGCCAGCAGCAGACCGAACAGCAGCACTCCGATCATCAGAATGGCCATAAAAAGAAGGGTCAACCTGTACTCGGTGAGATCCGCCGCAATGAGGATATGGCCGATAGGCTCATTATCATGGACCACCGGTAAACGCAGCAGGATAACAGCATTGTTCTGCTGGAACCCCTCAAGGTTCGATGTGACTGCATCCTCGAAATCCTGCTGATATTCGCCTGGAAAGTCTTCACTGTTGTAGACGCTCAGCAATGAACCGTCCTGGCTGAAGAGACGTCCGGTTACAATATGTTTTTTGGTATTCAGTGCAGCCTGCAGGATGTTGCTTAACGTTCCCTTATCCTCAAACATAATGCCGGCACCAGCGGTTTCCCCGATGATGACAGCAAGCGAGCGCAGTTCATCATGCAGCTGTTTGCTGATCAGCTGATGTTGCAGAATAAAGGAGGCTGTCGTTGCCAGCAGCAACGCCAGGGTAGTGGCTGCCAGAACGATGGCATACAGTTTGATTCGAATCGGAAGTTGAAAAAACCACTGAAATCGCATGGTGCATTTTTCACCGTATTAATACACAGTCGAGGCCAGACTGAGCAGGGAGGAGTTGGCCTGGAGGCCCAATTTTCTCATGGCTGTGTGGTTGACAACAAAAGAGAGGCGGTTATCGGTTACGATCAGCTGGATATGACCTCCGGCTTCAATAAAATTAAAAACATCGCTGACCATGACTGCAGCCTTCTGCCCACCCGTTGCCCACCGATCGATCAGGCTGAGATTGTCCGCCTCAGAAGGACTGATAAAGAGCATCTGGCAGGTTGGAACGTTTTTCAGCGACTTGACACGAACAACCCGGACAGTACGTCCACCAACTGTTTTGCTTTCCACGCCGTCAAGCGCCGAGCCAAAGACGTCTTTTCCCACCACACAGAGAACGAAATCCTGCTGATCAGCAGGCAGAGCCTGCTCAGGCCAGGTAATGAATTTGGCAAAATTGACCAGAAAAGCCGCCTTTAAATGGTACTCATGATTACACTCTTCCGCCTGTACATCGGCGACCCGGCTGACCACCCAGAGAGAAGTCCAGAACAGAAACAGGAAGAGGAACAAACGAAACAGACGTAGCATCACGTATCAGCAGTTCAGAAACGCCAGATTATTTTACCAAAGACACCACGCTTAATCTCAGTGGGTGGAGTCAGGTGTTCGGAGTTGTAGTAGAGTTGCCCGGAATTGAGCAGGTTCTGACCGGCAAGCATACATTCCATATCAGGCCTCGGTTTCCAGATCAGGTTGACACTGAGATCTGCAGAGCCATCAACGGATCCGTCGACCGGAAGTTCGGCTGATATGCTGGTGACGTTTCCACCGGTAAAACTGTCGGTATACCGGAGCCAGGCATTGAGCTGCCAGTTATGGGTAAGGTCAAGGGAAGAGCGAAGGCCGAACTGGTGCATCGGTTGCATTTTTTCAAACAAATCGGAAATATTTTGATCGAGCGGAGAGACGATCGTGTCCGGTTTATAGGAAGACTGGAGATAACTGTAGGTACCGGCCAGGGAGAGCCATGACTTCGGCTTCCAGGTCATGGCCACTTCAGCTCCATAATTGTGACCGGCAACACCATTGGTGAAGACCAGATCCAGGCCTCTCTCACTTGGCCTGGGCCGAAATGTATACAGGTCATCATACTCCGTATAAAAGAGGGCAAGGTCAAAGGAAAAACTCTGATACGGTTGCCAGCGATAGCCCAACTCGTAGCTCAGGGCTGTCTCTGCTGCGAAATCCTCAGACCCGCTGGACGCCACATACCCCATACCATAGGGGGGCGGGAGGTTGGAGAAGGTGACTGTACCTCCGTCCTCCAGGACCGACGGTGTCCGGACCGCCCGGACAATGGACGCCCAATAGGAGTGATGCTCACTGGGTGCCCACAGCAACTTACCGCTGGGTTGCCATTCACTGCCGGTGTAGGGGGTATGCTCGTACTTGCTCCCCACGGTGATGATGAGGCGATCGGGAATCAGATGAAAGGCGTCTTGCAGGAAGAGGCTGAACACCTCATCGGTTCGACTGGGAAAATACGACTGGAACGTCGCTTCGTTATCTCCCCTGATATGACGAAATCCCGCCCCGGCAGTGATATCGTGACGGGCGCCAAGGCGGGTTTCATACTGCACAGCGGCATCAAACGTCCGGTACGAAATGTTATAAAAGTCCTCATCTCTTGCGGCGTAATCGTAGTACATCTGGAGTGAAAGTCGCTCATGCTCCCCAAATCGATGCTGCCAGCCGGCAAGCAGGTTACCGCCGTTGTCATCAAAATCCGTGTGTTTACTCACGACATAGGGTGCGGTTGACAGCCAGTAGGGAAAGAGAATCTGATCTCCCTGGTTGCGAAAAAGATCCCCCTGCAAAGTCCATTCGTTCCGGGTGCCCACCACACCGTCGGCACGAAAACCGGTCTGCATCGTGTTCCAGCTGTCCCCGGCATCAAGACCGCTTTCCTTGAGGCGGTTACTCTCACGATCGTTGCCCATGGCGTAGAAACGGGCAAAGGCGTCTTCATTGATCTTTGTACCGTAGCGCACTGCGCCCTGCAGTCTCTCCTGAGTTCCGAATCCGGCGCGCAACAGGCCGCCCTGGGTATCTTGCGCCTTTTTCGTGATGATATTGATCACTCCATTGACGGCGTTGGCACCCCAGATAGTCCCACCCGGACCGCGAATCACCTCAATCCGGTCGATGTCTTCAAGCATGGTGGTCTGCGCATCCCAAAAGACACCGCTGTACACCGGAGAATAAACGGAACGGCCATCAATCAGTACCAAGAGTTTATTGGAGATAAATCCGGAAAAACCACGGGAAGAGATCGACCATTTTGAACTGCTGATCTGTGAAACCTGGATACCGGGAGCCATGGCCAGAGCCTCGGCAATCGAGGTTGCTCCGGAACGGCGGATATCCTCCTGGGAGATGACAAAGACCGCTGCCGGAGTATTTCCCAGCGTCTGTGGCTTCTTGCTCACAGAGGTGATGGTCACCTGCATCAGCTGAGAAAGATCCATATCAAGGTAGAGGTTGTCAGTCGGACCGGTACTCATCCCCAGAGCTGCAGAGACCTCCAGGGATAGAAAGCCGCTCAGAACCAACCCCATCCTGATCATTCGAGCATATCGTCTGTTTGTTAACATGGGACCATCATTTTTCATGATTCAGCGACCGGACAGATCTTTCTGTCACAGATGCCGGTACAGCGGAATATTTCTGGAATCAGACTGCCAATCTTCTGATTACCCTTTTTACGTCCTGACAGCAGGCAGGTACTTAAACTGTGCACTGTCATCGTTCATTATAGGGGAGAAAAAAAATGAAAAACAAGAATGATTTCTATAAAAATCTCTTTTTATACCCGCCCCTGATAAAATCAGGCCGATCCCGGTAACGTCATCATTCAAAAAATCTGAACAGCACAGGCATCCTCCGTTGATTTCAGTTCGTCCTTGCGGATTTTGACAGTTCTGTTATCTGTGCAGTACATTGCATAAAGACCTGCGGGTATCGGCCACGTCGATACCGTTGTCTGTCAAACTTCCACTCATCAGGATCGGCCATGACATTCCCCATTGATCTCTCGACCTATACTCCCCTGCATTTTTCTTTAAGCCAGGAAAAGTTAACCGCCGAACAACGCTCCACTCTCAGGCACAACATTGAACTCGTCCGTAACGCCATCATCTTTTTTACAGCCCTGGCCAACACAAAAGGACTTGGCGGCCATACAGGAGGCGCCTACGACATTGTTCCCGAGCTGCTGATTGCCGACGGTTTTATGAAGGGTAGCGATTCCTGTTATCCGGTCTATTTCGACGAAGCCGGCCACCGGGTAGCGATTCAGTACCTGATGGCGGTACTCAACGGTTATAGGCAACCGGCTGATCTGCTCCATTATCGTGAGTTCGGCAAAGGTTTGTACGGCCATCCCGAACGGAATGAGCCGGCCGGTATTTTCTTCAGCTCCGGCCGCTTAGGGCACCTCTGGAGTCATGTCAACGGCGTTGCCGAGGCTCACCCGAACAAGACCGTGTTCATGTTTGGCAGTGATGGTTCTCAGCAGGAAGGTGGTGATGCTGAAGCAGCCCGCTATGCAGTGGCACGGCAGCTTAAGGTTGTGTTGTTGCTCGATGACAACGATGTCACCATCGCCGGTCACCCGAGCAGCTATATGCCGGGATTTGATCTTACCCGTACCCTCTCCGGACACGGTCTTGATGTTCACGTCTGTGATGGTGAAGATATTGACGCTCTTTTCACTGCCATTCGCCGGGCAATCACAAATCAGGCACCAACGGCAGTAGCGATCAAACGAAAAATGGCCCCGGGTGTTCCGGGCATCGAAGGACTCCCCAAGGGCCATGACGTCATTCCAGTCGATATGGCCATTGACTACCTCACTGCCAAAGGTTGTGATGCCGCAGTGGCACTGCTCAAACAAACTCCTGCTGCAGCTGCCAAGATCACCTATCGCGGTTCAACGCCGGAGCAGGCCAAAAACCGCGATGAATTCGGTAAAATCGTCAGTGACCTGATTACAGAACTGGACAACCCGACTTCCAGGGTCCTGGTCATTGATTCCGACCTTGAAGGCTCCTGCGGCCTGCATCATGTCCGTAAGAATTGCCCGGAAGTCTATATCAATGCCGGTATCATGGAGCGCAACAACTTCTCTGTTGCCGCAGGATTCGGATCAGCGCCGGGCAAACAAGGTATCTTCGGCACCTTTGCCGCCTTTCTGGAAATGGTTGTTTCCGAAATCACCATGGCCCGTCTCAACCAGGCCAGTGTGCTGGCACACTTTTCACACTCCGGCGTCGATGACATGGCAGACAACACCTGCCATTTCGGAATCAACAACTTCTTTGCGGACAACGGCCTGGCCGAGCACGACCGCACCCGCCTCTATTTTCCGGCCGATGCTCTGCAGTTAAAGGCAATCCTGACCACGATCTTTCCTGATGCAGGATTGCGTTTTGTCTTCTCTACCCGTTCAGGAACTCCATTTATTCTGGATACAAACGGCAAGCGGTTTTTTGGTGAGGGTTACACGTTCAAACGTGACTGTGATGAGATCATTCGCCCCGGTCGTGACGGATATATCGTCTCCTACGGTGAGATGCTGTATCGGTGCCTGCATGTGGTCGAACTGCTGAAGGACGAAGGCATCGAGGTTGGCCTCATCAATAAACCAGTACTCAATGTCATTGATGAGACCATGCTCGCCACGGTCGGCACAAGCCCTCTGGTGCTGGTGATCGAAACCCAGAATACCAAAAGCGGACTGGGGGCACGGTACGGAACCTGGCTGCTCGAACGCGGTTACACGCCGAAATATGGGGCCATGGGAACCTGGAAAGACGGTGCCGGTGGACTTTCTGAGCAGATACCATACCAGGGTATGGGGATAGAGGCGATTCGCGACCGGGTAGTCCGGATGCTCAAGAGGTGAACGGCACCGAGTCAGGGACCTGATCTGTTCAAAAACGATAACCGGAGTTACCTGCACAGGTACTCCGGTTATTTTTTTGGGGGAGGGAGAAAGAAGTTTCCGCCGCACCAGGCTTTCTGCTTCTCCCGGTAGCGTGGCTCCAGGCGGAGGTTGTTCAGTTAGAGGTCTCGCGGAGCGACCACACTCCCTTTGGCATCCCTGAGAACCAGTAATGCAGCCCTCTGTTCTGCATAAACGTTGAACAGCCGTGATGATGCGCCAGGTTCCTTGCTCCAGGCAGCCTGCTGAAGATCGATTCGGCTGACAAGGTTGTCAATGTACAGAGAGAACTGCATATCATACAGTGATTGGGGATAATCCTTGCTGATCTTCTCTGTGAACAGCTTCTTTAAATCTTCATACTTTGGAAGTAAGCCGATCGGCGTTGCAATCGCCTGGACATCGCCATGGGCATAGAGCTCAAGCCAGCCCAGCCAGACATGGACATCCCGTTTTTCCCCTAAGAGTCCCTTGCCACGGTCTCCCCTCGCTTCACGGGTCAAAAAGTAGTTAAGCCCGGCCATGATCGGCGCCTTTGTCATCTTTGGGTTGCCGTAAAAGTTAAACTGTGCGTCCAGATAGTTGGCCAGTGGGCCGGCTACAAAAGGGGCATTGGCCCAGGGTTGACGGTTGACACCGCTGGTACCGATCTCTGCGGCTGTTGCTTTGGAGACGATGGAGGCACCGATGGCAACCCCGGCGTCCATACTCTCGGCCACCCAGACCGGCGGCATGGTATCGGCATCGCGTCCCGAGTAGGTGACAACCCTGATCACCATGCCGGCAGGATCGGCATTGACAGCCTTGTTATGATTGCCGACAGCCTCGGATTTCAGGGTGCAGCGTGAGTTGGGATGAGACATGGGCACACCGACCATATCCCTGGTCCATGTCCCCTGAAAGTTGACTCCCCTGTCTGCAGGCGGTTCACCGTCACCGGTCCAACGCGGCTTCCCCTGTTCGTCGACCAGAACATTGGAGAAGATCACTTCCGTACCGGGCTGTCGCAGACATCGCATCAGATAGGGGTCCCCCTCCAGATT
Organism: Desulfobulbus oligotrophicus; assembly: GCF_016446285.1. Classification (NCBI taxonomy): domain Bacteria; kingdom Pseudomonadati; phylum Thermodesulfobacteriota; class Desulfobulbia; order Desulfobulbales; family Desulfobulbaceae; genus Desulfobulbus; species Desulfobulbus oligotrophicus. Next base: position 913,162 of record NZ_CP054140.1, on the reverse strand, counting down.
AACATCTTCCAGAATCCCAAAGATGCCGATCTCCGGATTGACCGCCCGCAGAGTACCGTCAGGACCAATCCACATCTGTGCCAGATCATCACCGATAAAATCATCGCCGACCATGGCCGTGGTGGTCTTTCCGCATCCGGAAGGGGCGGCACCGGCAAAAAACGTACTTCGCCCGCCGGGGCCGGTCATGCCGGTGATGAACATATGCTCTGACAACTCTTCACCGTTATATTTATACAAGGCGCTGTCCGAGGCAAAACGGTGGTTGCCCTTTTTCATCAGCAGCGTGTTACCGGCGTAAGTGCAGTAACACGAAAAGGTTGTCTGCCAGCTTCTATCCATATAGATGCGGGCTTTGGGAACATCTTCAGAACGGTTCGTTCCTTCGGAGTGGACATTGGTGAAAAATTCACCGCGCCGTGTAACTTCAGCATCAAAGTCCGCATAACAGTTGCGGTACAGTAACTCAGCCGAGTGCATAACATAGGTTGAGCTGGTAATCTCGATGGCTGGAATAGAGGTTTGCGCTCCGACCGGACCACGGCTGTAAAAACCGACAAACATGGTTTTACCGCGCATAATGTCACGCATATGTTCACGAATATAGACAAGAGAGTGCTCCCGTACCTCTTTTTTGGCCAGTGACGACACCTCTTCATCTTCGTTCACAATGTAAAAGGTCTGGTTAACCATCCTGCCCTGGTCTTCAGGCAGGTCGAAATGAATGGTATGGCCGGGCATGGCCAATGGTTGCTCTTCACCCTTTTCAAGGCTCATCTGACGCACGTATGCACAGTCATCTTCACTACCGGTGTGAATATAGACGGCTTCCGGTGCACACATGGAAATGGCGTTGGCAATCTTCAGCAAGACCTCTTGGTGACGGATCACGTCCAAGCGTTGCAGATGCTCGCTATCAAGCCGCTCTTTCAATAAATTCTGCGCCTCTTCGATAGTGGCAATACCGCCAACCGCTGATAAAATATCCACACCTTTTTTAAATTCCATCATCCTTCCTCCGGGAATTTCCTCTCTACCGTGGTCTCAGAAGTTGTTCTATTTACAGTTGTCGACTGATTTATAATTTTAAGTATTATCCTGAAACAGAGGATTTCGCAAACACGAATAAGATCGGTACGATTTTTCATCGGAATCAACAGCGTGGCACCATGGCGCTCCCACGTTGATATCTCGAACAGGCGAAATGTCAGCTTACGACATCCTCACGTATTCCGGCTTGAAAATTGGATCGAAGGGGCTATTGTTGCAACCAACGTTCCTGTACTGTAACCATTTACCCGCAGAAATATACCCATGCCCAGTGTGATAGTCAGCCAGGATGCCCAGAATTACCGGGTCGTCGAATTCACCGCATCGCTCACCATCGGTCGAGACAGCGACAACGATATCGTACTTGCCTCACCTCAGGTATCACGGCGTCATGCCTCCATTGTTCACCGGGAAGACAACGAATTCATGCTGTTTGATCATGAAAGTACCAATGGTGTGTGGCTGGACAACCAGCGGGTCACCGGCGTCCGGCTCCAGCACGGGATGAGCTTTCGGATTGTCAACTATTTTTTCACCTTCATCGATGAACGTCATGACAGCCGTCCCTCCCGCGTTTTCAGCGATTCCGGTGCATCATACTCGACAGGCCGACAGCCGATGACTGATGAGACAATTCTCTTCAATTTGGAATCTGAACCGATAGCAGACATCCGGACAGAGAGAGAAGATGTATCAGAAGCAGGATCGATTACCCCAATCTCCCAACAGCTGCAGGAACTGCAGCGTGCAGACAGCGAGACAGGACTCGGCGAGTTACTCCTGGCAGGAGCTCTGCAGCTCACCAAAGCTCAACGCGGTTTTCTGGCCCTGCTGAACGACAAGGGAGAACTGCTCTACACGGCCACACACAGCTTTGATCCACGCAACGAGAGTCATGAGGTCCGTCAGGAGGTGGTGCATCAGGTAATGGATCTCGGCCGATCGATCCGAATAGCCGGGACAGCGAAGGAGACACGTAAGGACAGGGTACGGTCGGTGCTCGCCGTCCCCTTATTGCGAGAGAATAAGGCCATTGGCTGTCTCTACCTTGATGACTGTTGCAGTACAATATTCACTGCTCTCAGGCAGAGCAGTCTTGAAATTCTGGCCCTACACGGTGCTGTCCTGCTTGATAATCTGGCAAATCGGCAGCGCCTGCAGCGCGAGCGCGAATCATTGCAATCACGACTGGCAACCCAGGACGAAACCATTGTCCGCAGTGATAAGATGGTCAAACTCTATGAGGATATCCGAACCATTGCCGCCATCAATGTGCCGGTCTTTATACTGGGAGAGGCAGGATCGGGCAAAGAACTTGTAGCCGCGGCACTCCATACTTTTTCCAGCCGCAAAGGAGCCTACATTCCCATAAACTGTTCCGCCATACCCGAAGGTATATTTGAAAGTGAGCTGTTTGGTTCCAAAAAAGGAGCCTACCATGAAGCGGTGGATAAACCGGGCAAGCTGGAGTTGGCCGAAGGCGGCACTCTGTTTCTCGACGAGGTTGCAGATATGGCGCTGACTCTGCAACCCAAGTTGCTGCGTTTCCTTGAAAATGGGGAAATAAGCCGTTTAGGTGATACCCGCAGTCGTCGACTTGACGTGCGGGTTGTCGCTGCTACCAACCGTGATGTTACCACCATGATTCAAGAAAATCTGTTTCGTGACGACCTGTTTCAACGACTCTCCTGCTTTACCCTTAAAGTGCCGCCTTTACGGGAAAGAGAGGAGGATATCGAGCCGCTGACCCGTTACTTCCTGCGTAAATTTTCCAGAGAATACAACTGGCCGGAACCGCGGACAACCGACGGAGCTCTCCAGCTGCTTGCCCAGTATCAGTGGCCGGGCAATGTTCGGGAGTTGCGTAATGTGCTGTTACGCTTAGCCGTGCAGTCACAGGGAAGAGTGATCACCGAGCGTGATATTCACAGCCTGTCCGACGAGTTCAACATCACGGATCAAGCCGCAATTGAGGTTTTCCCCAGCCTTGAAGAGGTGGAAAAACAACACATCAAAGCAGCCCTGGAACGATCCAGCGGTAATATTTCCGACGCGGCTCTCCTCGTTGGAATTGCCCGATCGACCCTGTATCAGAAAATGAAAAAATACAAGCTATCCGCCTAGTCTCCGGTTGTCTTGGAACCGGACAGGCACTCTGCTGCTTGTCCGGTTTTCCTACACAACCGCCCTCCCTCTTTTATACATTTTTTCAACACGTTAACCCAACACAGGGTTTTCCACTGTCCGTTTTTCAAACACGAATTCAGGCTACAGAGGCTGCACCCGGGAAATTTCACAGACCCGGGCCTGGTTGCCGGCAGAAACAATCTGCTCAACCTGCTGAAATAACGCTATTTTTCCGACAAATACCCGTCCCTTTTCATCCTGGCACCACTCTTGCAAAATGAGCAGGAGCATATGCTTTACGCTTGCCCATAACTTTATATCTGGAGGATACCATGTTGAAAAAAACTCTTCTTGTTACAGCTCTCTCTCTTGCCCTTACCGCTGGTGTAGCCCATGCCAACAGCAAAGATACCACCCTGCGCGGTACCTTTGACCATAAGGGTAAGGCTCCAACCATGCACCAGATGCCTGTCCAGCACAGCACCTATACTGCAAACCCAATCACCAACACAAATACGAACATCATCACCATCAATACCTCGGCAACACAGAAGTTGGCCAGTACAACCACTGTGCCGAACACGCAAACAACAGCAGGAACAAGTCAACCTTCTGGGATCGACCGCAACAAGCCATCAAAGGACAAGTGGGCCGATAAATCCGACGGAAAGGACAAGTGGGCCGATAAATCCGACGGAAAGGATAAGTGGACCGATAAATCCGACAGAAAGGATAAGTGGACCGATAAGTCCGATGGAAAGGATAAGTGGACCGATAAATCCGACGGAAAGGATAAGTGGACCGATAAGTCCGATGGAAAGGATAAGTGGACCGATAAATCCGACGGAAAGGATAAGTGGGCCGATAAGTCCGATGGAAAGGACAAGTGGGCTGACAAATCCGACGGAAAGGATAAGTGGGCTGATAACACCGATGCATCCGACACCACAGTTTCAACCGACAGCAGCAGCGATACCACTGCCACCGAATCGACTCAGGATCAAACTGATGGCCAGCAGGGCATGAAGGCAGAGATCCGCAACGAGATCAAACGTGCCGGCAACATATCGAGCACCATCGTTGGCGGTAATAACAATCTGGCCAATGCTGCCTCTATTTCAGTCAACGGCTCCACTCAAACCACAGATTCAATCCTCAACAGGGTCAACACCGCCGGTAACATCAGCAGTACAATCAAAAACGGCAGCAACAACCAGGCAAACGCTGCTTCGATCTCCATGGGTGGTAATATGGTTGTCAAGGGCAAGGTGATCAACGAGGTGGAAAACACCGGCAATATCACCTCTTCAGTTGAAGGCGGAAACAACAACATCGCCAATGCCGGCTCCATCGCCATCAACTAAAACTTCCTTTTCCCAAAGTACTTCCGGTACTCCTGTACAGGCAGTGCTTTGGGAATCTTTCCACACTGACAAGGCAACACGTTTTACGGAGAATGAACATGAAACTCATACATATGCTGACTGTTGCAACTTTTCTGACTGTTCCCATAATCGGCCATACCGCTGATCTTCTTGGCATCCGGGCAGAAAATCGCCTGCACGGTGGTGAATATACGGCCCAGACCAAGGGACATAACAACACAGCCAATGCTGCCTCCATCAACCTGACCGGCAGTAAAGCCCGTGAGGTCACCAACCGGGTTACAGCCACAGGTACGGTGTCAGCTTCGGCGACCGGTAACAACAACACGGTGAACAGTGCTTCGGTACAGATGCTCAACTCCCAGGCTGGAACAGTGAGCAATACGGTAAAAGTGGATTCAATTAACAACGCAGTCCATGGGAATAACAACGTATCCAATATCGGTTCTGTACAGATGGTGAACTCCAGGGCTGGTAAGGTCACCTCAGAGGTGACCGGACAGGCTCTCAGCGGCATTATCGACGGCAACAATAATCATTTGAATATAGGTTCGGTCCAGATGAACGATGCGCATCGGGGCGACATAACCACCAAAGCGGATCTGAATAATGTCTCGGTGTCGATGTCCGGCAGCAACTCGAACATTGCCATCGATTCTGTGGTTGCGAATTAAGAAGAGGGAGGAGGAAAGGACGATGCGTACATGGATAACGCCCCTGCTGATGGCTCTCCTTCTGGGTGCATACACAGGTCTGTACTCAACACCGGTCCTGGCGGATGATTTTAACGACGGTATTGATTTTGAGGAAAGCAGCAGCCAGTATGGAGAACTCGATGGTTCAAACAGGAACTACTCATACCTTAAGCAACGGGCTAAAAGTCTCGCCAGATCCGGCCATGGCGGGGTCGTCCTTTCCGACAGCGGAGCACTCAATAGCGTTATCCTGGATGCCGGGGCTAAAATTACCGGTGACATTATCATCATCGATGAGTCCAAGGGTGACAAGACTGTGATCGCCAAATAACCGCGCCAAGAGACGAGCACCATGAAAACATATACAATAATCCGGGCCCGATTCATTTTGGGAATCCTGTTCTTTTTCCCCTTCGTGATCCTCAACCTGACCGGTTGCGCCACGCTTGATCCCCGGCAGGTGGATGTGGATCCGCCCAATGAGATGCCGGAGGTCAAGGAAACAAACTTTGATAAACCCTTGGCAGATCTCGGCAAGATGACCCAGGTCTACGGGAAAAGAGTGTTTATCCAAGGCAAAGATATCACCGATTACACAGGGCTGTCCACCTATGGATTTGGAGAGATTCCACGTGATATCACCGAAATGACCAAAAGCGCCCTCAATGCCATTGGTGGCAATGTTGTCTACATCCCCTACACACCGGTGTACATCAACAACCAGATGGTGACCGGTTATTCCAACTTCCAGGGCAAGCTCATTCCCGACATCGTCTTGTCCGGCGGCATCACCGAATTTGACCGGGGTCTGGAAACCCGGGGCAGTAATACCGATTTCGGCGTTACCACGAATCCTTTTAATGTTAATCGATCCTGGGTACCGGGGGATGTTATTTCAGTTGATTACAATCAGGAAGACAAAGACAGCCTGGCACGGATCACTCTGGACTTCAATCTGCTCGATTTCCAGACCATGGCAGGTGTGGCCAGGATGCAAACCGTTAATTCAATCAACGTATATAAGGCGGCCGCAGAAAAGGAATTGGGATTCACCATCTTCGGTCCGACGTTCGGCCTCAGAGGAACGGTCAAAAAAATACAGGGACGACATGCAGCCATCCGTCTGTTGGTGCAGACCAGTGTCCTGCAGATTGTCGGTAAATATCTTCATTTGCCCTACTGGAAACTCATTCCGGAGATGCAACCGGACCAGGTTGTGCTGGACAAAATCCGCCAGGACTTCCGCTATCTGAGCCAGGCTGACAAAATCGGCGAAATACAGACCTGTCTCTATCTCAAGGGCTACGATGTACCGGTAACCGGCCAGATGGATGCTGGAACTCAGGCAGCTTTGAACAGTTTCAAGATGCGAATGGATGATAGCCGGGCGGTGCACAATGATACTGAACTGTATGTTGAACTGTGGAGCTCTCTGGGTGAGAACATGGAGCAGGTGGCTTACCGCCGTGAGATGCTTGCCCGGGCCTTTGCAACGGATGCCCCGGTACAACGAGTTGCAGTTGCGCCGGCAAAAAAAGCCACGACCAAAACCGCCGACAAGGTGGCCAGCGATCAACCGGGTAAGTCAAAAGTAACTCCGAAAAAAGAGCAACGGGAAGAACGTACCGTAAAAGGACCGACCGCTGTAGCCAAAGCACCTGTTACAACGCCTGCAGCAAAGGAAACAGACCAAACGACAAAAAATCGGGACGAATCACACGATATCGTCCAGGTGTTGCGTACACAGCCGATTCTGGGTAATAAATCAACAGCGGAGGCGTTAATCAATGAAAGGCGGACGGCTGAATAATTTTACCGGTGGAATATTCGCGGGCTGCTTGTTAGCGTTGCTCACCTGCCTGCTCATGGGGGCCACAGGCAACAGTGGACCCATCCTGGCGGTACCTGCCCATGAGCTGGCTGTCGACCGACCGCTCAGCCCCCGTCCTCTTCCCCTTCACGGCGGCGCTGCCGGCCGTTATCAGCTCGCCACCTGGCAAAGTGGTGGAAGCTATGGCGCCTTTGTCATCGATACGGTCAACGGTACCACCAAAATTGCGTACAGGTCCGCAGGGCCGAACAGTAAACAGATCAACAATCTCGGTAAACCTTTTCAACAGATGTAACAACAGTCATTTATGAAAAGTCGGCAAAAGGGAGCAGTCATGAAGTTGTGGAACAGACTACAGATTATTGCAAAAGAATTAATAATCCTGGCACTGGTGCTCGCAGTTGTACTGGCTGCCCATATCAGCCATGCTGCACCAGGAACGGTTGGCAACCAGGGCTATGGCCTTAAGATCTTTCGTGTTGAATCAGCTCTTTATCCATTCGTGCATGTGTACATGCGCACGTTTGACCAGGAGATGAACCCTCTGGTTAACCTCAACGTCCTGAACATCGGCGTTATGGTCGAGGGCAGAGCCTATGATCCACGAAAAAAACAGTACCTGATTCACCCCCTACGAGCCAGAGAAGAGGCAACCCGTTCTATTCTGGTGCTCGATACGAATAAAACCATCAAGGGAGCTGATTTTGAAGCCATGATCCGGGCAGCTGCCCGCTTCATTGACGCCAAACGGCCACAGGACCAGGTAGCGTTGCTGGCCCTTGACAGCAGCACAGAGGGCTACTCCATACTCTCCAACTTCGACCGGGAGCCCTCCACCCTGGGCCGTCGCCTGGCAGATCTGCAACCTCGCAGCGAAAAGACCAGGCTGTACGATGGCGTGGTTGCGGCCATGCAGATGGCTGCAAGTGCCGGTGGTGGTGACTCATCCAGTAATGTTGATTACGTGGTTTCCACCTCGATTGTTATCCTTGCCGGCGGCAGAGATGATGACAGCGCCATTAATCGCTCAGACCTGATGACTCGAATCTCCAACCTGAAAATTCCTGTTCCGATCTACTGTCTCGGTTTTGGAGAATCTGAGAGCAAGGAACAGCGCAATCTTCAGGCTTTATCAAAAAACTCCTTTGGCAAGCATTATCCGATCAGCAGTGCACACGATACCATTACCCGGAGTATTGAAGACATCCAGCATATCATGCAAAGCGATTATGTGCTCACCTTCCGTGCCTACATTCCAGTGGATGGTGAAAGCCACAACATAAAAGTAGGAGTAGAGTATCCCACCGGCAGCGGTATCATGTACTATGACACCTCATCATTTGAAGCCATTGAACCGCCGACCTTCCCTCAGATTCTTGAGATCCAGCAGAAGATCGACAGGTTGATCCCGGCTCTGAACAAAAACGACGAACTGTATATAAAAAATCCATTTGCTCCTCCAGCCGAACCACCCGGGGCCGGTAAACAGTAAAAATATCTATCGGATTCACCGCTCTTTACCCTTCAGCCCTCTGCACAGCCTTTCTGTTGCTCATCAGCAACAGAAAGGCTGTGCCCCTTGCCGGTTTCATAACCAATGCCCATGCAATCTGAACAGCCTGCGCCTATCATTACGGATGACGCCTATTTAGTGGCCCTGTACACCGGTCTTGCCCACCGAGAATATCGAGTGGGCAGCCAAGGTGTCACTATCGGCCGGGATGGTCATATCTGTACCATCGTGGTTGTTGATAAAACCGTCTCAAGATGTCATGCCCGCATTGTCAGCGACGGAACTGATCGGTACCGGCTCTTTGACCTTGACTCAACCAATGGGGTCTTTGTCAACGGCGATAAACTTGCCGGTTCACGCATCCTGAAGGATGGAGACCTGATTGGATTTGGTTCCCCTGCTGTCTCACATCTTCGTTTTCAACGGCACAGCAGCCGTGAACCTCGCCTGTTTACACTCCCCATGCAAACCAAATGGAGTATCGGCCGCAGTCGGGACTGTGATCTTTCCCTCCCCTTTGAACCCGCGGTAAGCAGCCGGCACGCCGAACTGGTCAATCACAACGGTGTGTTGCATCTCACCGATAATCGCAGCCTCAACGGCACCTGGGTCAACGGTAAACCAATCGAACACTGCATCCTCACCGGAACGGAAACAGTCATAATCGGTGCCACCCGCTTCCAGCTGAAACTGACCATAAATGGTTCTTTGCAGGTTCATCAGCGTGATTATGGCCAAGCCGTCCACCTGGAAGCAGTCTGCCTCAGCCGCTCGATCCAGCTGGCTGGTGTCCAGCGGACACTCCTGGACAGTATCACCCTGTCCATCGCCCCTGGCGAATTTGTCGGCATCCTCGGCCCTTCAGGGGCCGGTAAAACCACACTGTTGACCACTTTGGCTGGCGCGGTTCGTCCTGATCAGGGTCAGGTTCTTATTGACGAAACCCCCTTGGACGCCACGGGTGCAATGTTTCGCAATACAATTGGGTATGTACCGCAGGATGATATCCTTCATCCTGAACTCACCGTGGAAACCAGCTTCAACTATATTGCCCGTCTCCGTTTATCTCCCGACCTGACAGCATCCAGACGGGCAGACATCGTGGACAGTACCATTGAGACACTGGGACTTAGTCAGATACGACAAACACCAATTCATCGTTTAAGCGGCGGACAACGGAAGCGGGTCTCCATCGGTGCAGAACTTCTTGTCCGGCCCAGCCTGCTTTTCCTTGATGAACCCACCTCTGGTCTTGATCCCAGTACTGAAGAACGGCTGATGCAGTATTTTCGAGCGATTACACATAACGGCACCACCGTCATCATCACGACCCACGTCCTCTACAATCTTCGTCTTTTGGACAAGGTGGCCTTTCTCTCTCAGGGGAAACTGGTCTTTTTCGGAACTCCTGCCGAAGCACTTATTTTTTTCGGAACAGAAAGACAACCGCTGCGGCAACCGACCAGAATCTTTGATCTGCTCACCGGAGAAGACCATCTGCCAGACACAACCGAAGTCCTCCATCATGGCGATCAAGAACACATTGCCCTGTACTATGCAAACCGATACACCACATCTGCCCTGTCTCAAGAGCATATCGGCCAACACCTTTCTTCAGCCGCCCGAAAAATCTACACAGCATTGGCAGAACCAGCGCGCCCCCCGTCAAAAGACCGGAGACCGGGGCAGCTGTTGCATACCGTTGCCCGGTCACTGTCAAAGCAGATAAAGTGGATATCCCTTGTTGAGTCCTGCCGATCCTGGCATGTTTTGTCACGAAGACATCTGCATATCCGCAGCCACTCGATGCGAAGGTTACTTCTTTTTTTACTCGTCCCGGTGGTTCTCGCCCTGGCAACCCTGTCACAACCCTTTAAGGGCGTGGCATCCGACGAAACAGTGCACACCCGCCGGACAACTCTCCAGGAATCGGTCAGCCGGGGCGGTCCGCCCGTGGAAATAGTGCTCAAACAGCTGCTCTCACCATCGGGCACCCACGATCCCCGTTCTGCTGCCGAACTCCTGTACAGTCTTCGCTATGAAGGGGTCGCAAATTTACCGGTACCCATGAGCACTTTGCTCATGATGGTCATGACCGCTGTCTTTTCCGGAACCCTGCTGTCCTGCCTTGAAATTTCGACAGAACAATCAATTTATCGCAGAGAACGCCTGTCCTTTTTGCGAATTGTTCCCTATCTGTCTGCTAAACTCCCCTTCTGTATGCTAATGACCGGATTGCAGTGTCTTGTTTACGTGTCTCTCTGCTGGCTGCAACCGGCACTCCCCCTTGCCGCACTGCCGCTGGTTCTCGGTGTCATGATTGCAACGGCCTGGTGTTCCGTGTCCATCGGACTTGTGCTCAGTGCCGTGGACAGCAGCGGCGGCAGATTCTCAATTATGCTGGCTGTGGCCGTGGTCCTGCCGCAACTGCTTCTCTCAGGAGGGCTTGGCCCTGATTACTATGGGCAAATGTCCAGCAGCCACCAGTGGATAGCCGATCTTCTGCCGGCGCGATGGGGTTTGGAAATGATGTGTACGGCCCTGTTCGGTGCCTTTCAAGGGGAAGGTGTGGATTGGATTCCGCCTTTTGTCAGAGAAGTTATTGGTTTTGACTTTGGAGTTGCAGTTTATTATAGTGGTGCCGTAAGGTTGTTGGTTCTTTCTGTTCTCTGGCTGTTTCTCTGTGCAGGATTCCTGCATTTTCGTGACTATCACTCATGCTGAATGATGCGCCTACACTTCTCGATACCAGCGGTGTTATCCCCGGCCAGTCAGTAAACATTACCGGTGATAAAGACAGTCTGATTGCCCACAGATACCGTCTGTTACGATCGGTTGGCTCAGGAGGTATGGGAAACGTCTATTTAGCCAACGATCTGGTTTTAGAACGCCAGGTAGCAATAAAAACCGTCCGTTCAGAATTAAGCGGTAATGAGGAGTTACGCACCCGTATCAAGAGAGAGTGCCGTCTTCACGCGGCCATCGGTGCCCATGCCAATATCGTCACCCTGTATGACACGATTGAGGAAAACGGGCACATCTATCTGGTGATGGAATATTTTGCCGGTCAAACCCTGGCGGCTCGACTGACTGCCGGCAACGAGGCAAAAAGATTACCTCTGCACCTGGCTCTGGATATTGTCCGGCAAATCCTGCAGGCTCTGACGTGTATTCATGATCGGGATATCGTGCACCGCGATATCAAAACCTCAAACATCCTCCTGCAAAAACAGGATGATGGGCAGTATCTTGCCAAGTTGACCGATTTTGGTATCGCCCAACCCGATGTTGATGCAGCCATTGTCACCCGACTGACCTCGCTTGACACTCAGGGACCCGGAACCCCAGTTTATATGGCTCCGGAGCGGATTGATCCGCAAACCTTTGGTAGCATCAGTGTTGCCACTGATCTGTATGCGGTCGGGATCATTCTTTATGAAATGCTGACCGGTTCACCACCATTTACCGGAAGCATGACTGAAGTTTTCACCGGTCACCTGTTGCATACACCGAATCTGGACGTTCTGCCGGCAGACCTCCCGGTTCAGTTTGCCCAGGTGCTCACCAGGAGTCTTGCCAAACAACCAGCTGAACGCTTTCAAGCTGCAGGAGATTTTCTTGCTGCACTGGCAGGTATCAGGGAAGACACCTCACCTCTGCCCGAACGTGCCGCCTTCTGCGAGGCTACTGTGCTGGCTGTCGAAGAATATCAGACAGTGTCGCCCATCCCCGACGCAACCGTCCTGAGTTCTGATCTTAGCCATGCATTACCACTCGGCCACACATCACCCGCCCTGCTTCGAAAATGGTGGTGGGCCATTCCCCTGATGATCGGCCTCGTCATGGCTGGTGTATACCAGTTGAGCAGACAGCCGACCGTGTCGGCCTCTCCTCCGGCACCCAACGAAACCTTGTCTTCGACCCCGTCCCCATCAACTGGAACCACAGCCCCTGCTCCCTCTCCTCCCTCCACGGAAAAAACAGAACCGGTCGAGGCCGGGGCAGCTCTGCAGGCCCTTGAACAGGCCCGCCAACAAAATACTGTCAAACCACCACCACCTGTCGTTCCTGCTCAAACAGTCTTATCACCACCGCAAGGCACATCCGCCCCCGTCATCAGACGTGCCAGTGAGTGGCGGGTGACTGAAAATCATACCCGCAAAATACAGTGACTGCTCAAATTTTCATGTTGCGTAAAACACTGTTTTCTCTTGTTCCTTTTATTTTTTTTTCCTTCATTGTCTCTACTCCGATCATGGTTACCATCGGAGCAGAAACCGGATACGCGGCAGGTAGAGGCAAATCACGGAACACTGTTGAAGTATTTTTTGATGATCTCGGTAGATCAATCCGGCAGACAACCCGTCAACTAACCGGGAGTTCCCGGCCAAAGACACGATCTACAACCCGCAAACACCGAAAAGAACCAGCCGTGAGCATCAATCGGTCAACCCTGGCACCAACAGAGGTCTATAAGGGCGAACAGGTGACACTCACTCTGCGTTACGTGGTTCACGGTGCACCTGCTGCCGGATTAAAGGTGAGAGAGCGAAGTGCATTAAGCAAAGACGGCAAGGAGCTCACAGTGCTAAAAGATGAAACAACGCTGAAGACAAACGGTACCTGGGAAAATACGTTGAGCTTTGCAGTTCCCACCTCAGCAAAATCCGGGAACTATTCGGTCACACTGCAGCTCAGCAGTCAGGGGAAAAGCACCCGGGCCCGACGATCCTTTACTGTCCTCCATTGAGCAACCGTGCATACCCTGCCCCGTCAATCACTCCACCAATCAAGACAGCAATAGCATGCAACTTGTCGAGGGAACCTGTCAACTTCTTGGAATACCCGCTACTTATGCCGGTGCCACAGATAAAGGTCGTGTTCGTCCCTGCAACGAAGACAACCTGCTCCTTGCTCCTGAAACCGGTGTGTTTGCCGTAGCCGATGGCCTGGGAGGACTTGATGCCGGTGACCTTGCCAGTACCATAGCACTCTCCCGTCTACGCGATCTGAGTTTCCGTCAGGAGAGAGTCTCTGCAGATCCCCGCGATCAGATACAGGCCATGGTTATGGATGTCAATCAATACACCTACAGACAACGCATGGCTTTAGGAAAAAAAATGGCCACGACTCTGGCAATGGTCCGTTTTTTTGATCATACCGTATCTGTTGCCCATGTTGGTGACAGCCGCATCTATCACTTGCATGATGGCAACCTGGTAAGACTGACGCATGATCATTCCCTGGTTAACGATCTCTGCACGCAAGGCGTCTTGACAGCCCACCAGGCACAGTATTTTCCACAACGTCACGTCATCACCCGTGCCATCGGAGCTGAAGCAGTTGTTCAGCCCAGTATCACACAGTTCGAATGTGCGCCGGGAGATACGCTCCTACTCTGCACCGACGGTTTGACCTCCATGGTGGATGAAGAGGTTATAACTTCTTGTATGGCCCGGTCAACCAGAGCCGGGAACACGGTTGAACAACTCGTCAGCCTGGCTAACAGAGCCGGAGGGCGGGATAACATCACGGTGGTGGTGATAACAACATAGTCGTGTCGAAAGGAGAATAATCGCCAGACGCCGGGGGGCCTTTCACCCCTTTGCTGAAAACGAACTGAAGGAGGGGACGGCACAATAAAAAAAGCCACTATCCGGAAAATAACGGACAGTGGCTTTTTTTGTAGCTCCAGCAAGCCGAGCTGGAGCTTTTAACAAGAGGAATCGTTTTAAAACCCGTCTCTTAGGCGGGCTTCTTCTCCGGCGCCTTCAAGGTACTCAGGATAATAACCGCAACTGCCAGGATCACAGCTGATACGACAAAAGGTATAAGGAAAGATCCGGTCATAGCCCTGAGCTGACCACCAAAGTAAGGACCACAGAAGCCAGCCACACCCCAGGCGGTAAACAGCAGACCATAGTTGGATCCTTGGGCGGTTGGCCCGTAGTACTGCAGCGTTGTTGCCGGGAACAGAGTAAACATGGCACCGTAGTTCCAACCAATCAGAGCCGCAATTGCCGCCAAGAAAGTGGCATTGGAGCCTGCGGGGGAGAGCAGAAGCATTGCACCCACCTGCAGGATAAACAGCGTGACGAATATTTTCTTGGTGCCGATCTTGTCCGCCAACGGGCCGATCAGAATACGAACCAGAGCATTGAAGATAGCCAGGGTACTGGGCGCACCGGCAGCGGCCATGGCAATGTTCTTCGCTTCCTGAGCCGGAATCTCAGCAGCGGCATCAAGTGCATTTTTCGCCTTGTAGGCCAGGCTCATGGCATCAATACCATGGGCGGCAATCAGACCGATAACCATCAGACCGGCAAAAGAACCGCAGAAGTATGCAACCCACAACAGCCAGAACTGTGCGGTTTTTTTGGTCTCCTCATAGGTGTAATCACGATACGCTTTCGGCCCGCCACTACCGGCAGCAGGAGCCGGAGGGTTCCAGCCCGCCGGTTTGTAACCAGGAGGCGGTACCTTCAGGCAGAGGGCGGCCAAAACAACCATGATCCCCATAGCAATACCAACATACTTAAATACCGGGAGAGCACTCCCATTGCCGATACCAGGCGAGTTGATCATGTACGTAGCCATCGGCGCCATGATGAAGGAGCCCAGTCCAAGACCGACAACGGTGAAACCTGTAGCCAGGGCGCGACGATCAGGCCACCATTTGGGCGCAGTGGCGATCGGTGGAAGATATACGCAACCACCGCCAAATCCGGCAATGACACCATAGTACAGGTAGAGCATATAGAGTGGTTTTTGTCCGGCAGCCTTGGCTGCATCACCACCGGCAGCGATCACCGCCGGGTCCGGAGGACTGATTGTAGAAACCATGTAAAAGCCAAAGGCCATGATAATACCGCCGATGAGGACAACGTTTCGTGGACCGAACTTGTCACTTAAACGTCCGGCAGGAAAGGTCATCAAGCCGAAAATTAAACAGATGATGGCATAAGCCAAAGCGACCTGCGGTACTGTCCAACCGAACTGTGCTTGCAGAGGCTTGATGAAAACGCTAAAGGCGTACAACAATAAACCGCAAGTGGTGCTGCCCAAAAGTCCTCCAAGTAGTGGTATCCACCTTGGAAATGTAGTTTGTTCTGACATTTATGCACTCCCCCTCTTTTGAAGTTTTGTTGAACTGCTTACTGCGTAGGAATGTTTTTTGGCTTTAGCTGATCCTTCCTCCTCCTTTCATGCTGAATAATCTTAAGGTTATCTGTCTTCTCCCCACTTTAGGCCACGTACCGGTGACTATAAAAGAGTTGGAAAGTGCTGTCAACGAACAAAATCAAGGATTTGGGGCTGTTTCCGCACTTTTTAGACCCCATATTTTTTTAAGCGTGCCAAACAATGATTCACCATTCAGTGCCAGTATCCTGAAGATATTAACTATATCTCCTCATCGATATCTGACCTTACAGTCCACGGTTCTCCCGGTCATAATGACCAGAGCAAAAAAGCGAAAGATAAAAAAGAAATGCAGTTAAGATCCGCCAGGAATCACTGCCGGGAGATCAGCGTCTGCATATTCTATCAACCCGGATGCATGTCCACGGCAGGTGAAGAATGTATAATAACCAGTCCTGTTCATCGGACTGACCGGACAGGCCATATAGCTACCAATGACATTATCTGACCCTAGCTCAACGCCTCTTTAATCCGCGTCATCGCCGTGATCACATTGGCCTCTGAGTTGAACGCCGACAAACGGATGTATCCCTGGCCACACTTTCCAAACCCGGCCCCCGGTGTACACACCACCCCGGCCCTGCTCAACAGCAGATCGAAAAAATCCCAGGAATCCTCCTTGGCTTCGATCCACACATAGGGTGCATTATCACCACCAACGGCATGAAATCCCAACGCCGCCATGCCCTGGCGAATGATCCTGGCGTTGGCCATATATCCATCGATTAACGCCTTGCACTGCTCCCTGCCTTCAGGTGAATAGGTAGCTTCGGCAGCTCGTTGTACAGGGTAAGAGACACCGTTGAACTTGGTGCTGTGCCGGCGATTCCAGAGGGGATGAATAAGTTGTCTGTTGCCCTGGCTGTCAAATGCCCTGCACTCCTTGGGGACCACGGTAAAAGCACAACGGGTACCGGTGAATCCGGCACTTTTGGAGTAGCTGCGAAACTCTATCGCCACCTCGCGCGCCCCTTCAATCTCATAGATTGAGCGGGGTAATTCGGGATCACGGATATAGGCCTCGTAAGCGGCATCAAACAAAATCAGTGCCCTGTTCTCCCTGGCAAACTCCACCCAGGTTTGTAACTGCTCCCTGGTGATGGTGGATCCGGTTGGGTTGTTGGGAAAACAGAGATAGATCAGGTCTACCTGTTCCTCCGGCAATGCAGGCACATAGTTATTGGCCCTGGTTGAGTCCAGATACACTATTCCCTCGTAGCGACCATCTCTGAACTGTCCGGTACGCCCTGCCATAACATTTGTATCAAGATAAACAGGATAAACCGGATCAGGAACGGCAACTTTAACATCTGTGGCAAACAGTTCCTGGATGTTGCCGGTATCGCACTTCGCTCCGTCGGAGACAAAAATTTCATCAGCCTGGATTGCAGCACCATGTGCCTGAAAGTCATGTTTGGCAATTGCTTCACGTAAAAAACCGTAGCCCTGTTCCGGCCCATAGCCACGAAACCCGGCAACTGTCCCCATCTCATCCACGCCCCGGTGCATGGCCTGGATGCACGCCTGTGGCAGAGGATTGGTCACATCACCAATACCCATCCTGATGATCTCAACGTCAGGGTGTGCAGCCTGAAACGCGGCAACACGCCTGGCGATGTCGGAAAAAAGGTAAGAGGCCTGTAATTTCAGATAATGTTCGTTAATTGTTAACATGGATTCATTCCTTCTGTGAAACAGCTGCCTGCACAGCAATAGTTTGAACAAGCCACCTAAAGAGTAACCTTGACCCGATCGCTGAACTCAAATCCTTCGGTGGCAAAATCATAGTCCATGCGGCCGGCATGCAACCGCATGTTCGGTGTGTCGATGGTTACTTTACCAGGACTGACCAACATCTTATCGGCATCATCATACTCGAGACGATCAGACAGCAGGACCTGGTTTTTGGTCGGCTTTGTCACCTTGACGTGATCGACAAGGATCAGGTGACGTTGGTTAATAAAGTAGGTTCCTCTGCGACTTTCGATATTGACGGGATCACGATCAGCCCCGATGTACATGGCACTGACCGTCTCCATTGCCAACTCATGCTCGTTGCCGGTGGTATATGCACGGTCGGCATCGATCAGCCACTCTTCCTTCCCTTCGCTGGTCATGGTTATAACCACAGCATCCATAACGAAGTTCTGCATTGGTGACTCATCTTGCGGTTGCACCAGCTTAAGATTGTACCCTCCCCGAGGGGCCAGAAAGGCGCTTAACGGCGGCTGCCACAAAGGATAGGTTATGAACAGCGGCAAGGGGAGCAACCAGAGGAGGTTGCGAGGATTTTTGATCATCGGTCAAACCTGGCTCGCATCCGCACGAGATTCCCCTGGGATTCCAGGATAAGATCGCACACCTCACGTACTGCCCCCCGGCCTCCACCGCGACCGGTCACATAATGAACGCGCTGTTGAATCTCCATCACCGCATCAGCAGGAGCAGCGGCAAAGCCGGCTCGATTGAGAACAGGTAAATCCAACAGGTCATCACCCATGTATGCTGTCTGGGGTGGTCGTAATCCGGTTTCCTTGAGAATAGTTTCATACACAGCGAGCTTATCCTTCTTGCCCTGAAAAACATGGGTAAGCCCCAGGTCACGGGCACGGCGCTCAACCGCCTCAGAACTGCGGGCAGTAATGATTCCCACAGCAACACCACTGTCCTGTAAAAGTTTAATTCCCATCCCATCCTGAGTGTGAAAAGTTTTCGCCTCAACATGATCAGAGATATAGGTTATGCTCCCATCCGTGAGCACCCCGTCAACATCAAGCAACAACAGCCGTACCTGCCGGGCGCGGGGTAAAGCCGCTTGCCAGGCATCACTGCGCACCATTGACACCTGGCGAGATAAGGCTCGGCTGCGAAGGGCTTCGGTCAGCTCACAGTCCGTGGGATATCCACCATTGGCCACACCACAGTCCCGGCTAGACATCGGTCACTCCGGCTACCGCCTCGCGCACCGCCAGCAGTTGTTTCAGCAGGGGTTCAACCTCGGCAAGCGGTAAAGAGTTAGGCCCATCACACAGGGCACTGTCCGGTTTTGGGTGTACCTCCAGAAAAAGTCCATCAATACCAACGGCAACTGCTGCACGGGCCAGGGCTGGAATAAACTCACGCTGTCCTCCTGAACTGCCGCCTGCACCCCCGGGTAACTGCACCGAATGAGTGGCATCGTAAACAATCGGGTAACCAAAGCTCCGCATCACCCGCAGGGACCGCATGTCCACCACAAGATTATTGTAGCCGAAGCTGGTACCCCGCTCGGTGAGTAAAATCCGCTCATTGCCGGCACTTCGCACCTTATTCACCACATACTCCATCTCCCAGGGTGAGACAAACTGCCCCTTTTTGACATTGACCACCTTGCCGGTGCGGGAAGCGGCTACAAGCAGGTCGGTCTGACGGCAGAGAAAGGCAGGAATCTGCAGGATATCAAGATAATCGGCAGCCATCTCGGCCTGAGCCGGTTCATGAATATCCGAGGTTACCGGCACTCCGACCTCCTCACGTAACCGGCCAAGAATACGAAGCCCTTTTTCTGCACCAGGACCGCGAAATGAGGAAAGAGAGGTTCGGTTCGCCTTATCAAAAGAGGCCTTGAATATATAGGCAATACCAAGCCGATCGGCAATAGCCTTCACTTCGCGCGCGATCTCCCAGGCAAGATCACCACTCTCCAGTACACAGGGGCCTGCAATCAGCAAAAACGGTGATCCAGGGCCAATGGTGATCTGGCCGGACGGCGTGGCATTCAGGGTAACAGAGGTAAGCATTTCAAACATTCCTGTTTTTTTTGTGATTGATTGCCGCTTTAATGAAATCGCGAAACAAAGGGTGCGGGCGCATCGGTTTGGATTGAAATTCGGGATGAAACTGACACCCCACAAACCAGGGATGATCGGCCAGTTCAATGATCTCCACCAGAGAGTTGTCGGGTGAAGTGCCGCTCACAACCAGACCAGCCTTCTCCAGTCGGTCACGATAACTGTTATTAAACTCATAGCGATGACGATGCCGTTCGCTGATCTCTTCACGGTCATAAGCAGCGCGAGCAAAGGTGCCGGGCTTGAGGATACAGGGGTAGGCACCGAGACGAAGGGTGCCGCCGATGCCGGTTTCTCGGCTGCGTTTTTCAGTTTTCCCGGTTCGAAAATCAAACCATTCACTCATCAGGTAGATGACTGGATGCGGTGTAGTCGGATCAAACTCTTCTGAGTGAACCTCTTCGATTTTAGCGATGTTACGGGCAAATTCGACCACGGCCAGCTGCATTCCCAGGCAAATACCGAAAAAAGGAATCCTGCATTCCCTTGCATACTGAACCGCCTTGATTTTCCCCTCCATACCACGGCTCCCGAACCCGCCGGGTACCAGGATACCATCGCAGTTCTCGAGTTTTTCCTGATCGGTACCGTCCTCTAATCCGTCGGCACTGATATATTGCAGGGCAACCTTCACATCACTGGCAATGCCGCCATGGACCAGAGCCTCATGCAGACTCTTGTAAGACTCTGTCAGATCGACATATTTCCCGGTGATCCCGATGGTTACGGTATCCTTGAGGTTCTTGATCCGCCGAACCAGCCGTTCCCAGGGTTCCAGATTTGGTGCACCTGTCCAGATTCCAAGTTTTTCAAGGATACGGTCATCCACCTCTTCTTCCCGCAACTTAAGCGGCAGTTCATAAATCGAATCAACATCAACAGCAGAAATGACGGCGTTAGCGTCGACATTACAAAAAAGAGCGATTTTCTTTTTCAAATCTTCGGTCAGCGAAACATCGGCCCGACACATCAGGATGTCCGGCTGAATGCCGGAAGCCAACAACTCTTTAACCGAATGCTGTGTTGGTTTTGTTTTCACCTCTCCTGCGGTCTTAATATAGGGAACCAGGGTCAGGTGAATAAACAGGGTGTACTCCCGGCCGAGATCAGTGCGCAACTGGCGTATGGCCTCAATGAACGGTAACCCTTCGATGTCACCGACCGTTCCGCCGATCTCAATGATTGCGACATCGGCGCAGCCGTCCAACTGAACGATCGCCTCTTTAATCTCATCGGTAATGTGGGGTATAACCTGCACCGTTCCTCCCTGATACTCCCCCCGCCGCTCCTTCATGATCACCGAGAAGTAAATCCGTCCCGAGGTATAGTTGTTTTTTTTGCCCATCACCGCGCTGGTGAAACGCTCATAATGGCCCATATCCAGATCCGTCTCTGCTCCATCATCAGTCACATACACCTCACCGTGTTGAAACGGATTCATGGTGCCGGGATCAACGTTGATATACGGATCAAGCTTCTGGAAGGTGACAGTGAGGCCGCGGGACTCAAGAAGAGAACCAATGGAGGCCGCGGACAACCCCTTGCCAAGAGAGGAAAGCACGCCACCGGTAATAAAAATAAATTTCGTCTTTTTGCTCAAAGAGGCTTTCATGCACATGTTCCTTTCCGGCGAAAAAAAGAGAGCGGCGTAATGCCGCATGAATGTAAACTGGCTGGGAGCAAAATATACACGATCGTATCCGGCTTTACAAGCCTCCCCCATCTGGAAACCACTTGCTGCAATCTCCTGTTTTTTCAGGAAAAAACTTTAGGATTCAAGGTCCAGCCCGGTCTTTTACAATCACCAGAACATGGCGACCAGATCAAGAATAGACTGCTGTTGTGTTTGAGTCAAAGCAATAAAGGGGGAGTTGTCGTACGTGGTGTCACGATTTTCCACGATCAGCACTTTGGCATCAACACTGAGGGTGTGTGTGTGCCAGACAGCCCGACGGACATTATGCACATGCCCTGGGGCAAGATCTACTCCATGAATCCTGGTGACGGACTCATCGCCTTCCCCAACAAAAAGAATGCAGCGGCCGGCAAGCAGAACAAAGACCTCATCAGTCTCATTGTGACGTTGCATACGGGTCAGGTTGCCGGGAAGTAAATCCGGACTGAAGTTGAGCAGTGCAACCCGCCAACTCTCAAAATCAACCAGGGGCCTGTAGCCGGGGCTGTCGTAATGGAAGATCTCAATCAAACGGTTGGGAAGAGTCATTGGTCGGATAAACAAGGGTCTGCTTCAGGAAGTTTCGGGTACGAGGGTTCTCGGGACTCGTAAAAAACCGGTGGGGCGAAGACGCCTCGACAATGGCACCGGCATCCATGAAAACAACGGTATCCGCCACCTCACGGGCAAACCCCATCTCATGCGTCACCACCACCATGGTCATACCTTCGCTCGCCAGTCTCATCATAACCGCCAGCACCTCGCTGGTCATTTCAGGGTCCAGGGCTGAAGTCGGCTCGTCAAAAAGCATGATCTTTGGTTCCATGGCAAGAGCGCGGGCAATGGCAACCCGTTGCTGCTGTCCACCGGAAAGCTGAACAGGGAAATGAGCAGCCCGGTCACGCATACCAACCTTGTCAAGTAAGGCCATTGCCAGGGTTTCAGCCTGCTCTCTTTTCATCTTTTTCAGTTTAATCGGTGCAAGAGTCAGATTCTCCAAAACGGTTTTATGGCGAAAAAGATTGAAGTTTTGAAAAACCATGCCCACTTCCATACGGATACGATTGATATCTTCTCCTTCACCGTACAGATTGCGACCATCGATATGAATGGTCCCCGCATTGATGGATTCAAGTCGATTGATGGTACGCAGCAGAGTCGACTTGCCTGACCCCGACGGCCCCAGGATAACAACCTTCTGGCCGGCCTTGACATCAAGGCTGACCTCGCTGAGTGCCCGGAAGTCACCAAAATATTTTGTGACACGGTGCAGACGGATAATCGGATCAGCGGCGGTCATAGTAACTCAACCGGTATTCCATTAAACTGATGAGTTTGGACAGGATTAGAGTGATCACCAGATAGATTAAAGCGATCATGGTATAGGTTTCAAAGTAGTTGAAACTCTCAGACGCATATTCACGCCCCCGCCGAAGGATATCGGATACCGCCAAAATGGACACCAGCGAAGTGTCTTTCAGCAAAGCGATAAACTCATTTCCCACCGGAGGCAGTATGGTTCGCCAGGCCTGCGGCAAAACAACATAGGTCATGGTTTGGCGCGGGTTGAACCCCAAAGACTGTGCGGCTTCGGACTGTCCATAATCAATGGACTGAATACCGGCCCGAAAAACCTCGCCCATATAGGCACCATAACAAAAAGCCATGGCGATCACCGCTGCAACCAGATCCGGAACCCGGACAAGTCGGCCCAGAGCGTAATAGATGTAAAACAACTGAACGAGTAAGGGGATGCCACGAACCACCTCAACATACAGCGAAGCGATCAGGTTTATAAAACGGTTGCGGGAGATACGTCCAAGACCGGTTACCAGCCCGATGAAGATCGCCAGCGAAATCGACAGCACTGTCACCTTGAAAGTGATCACAACACCATCGGGAACAAAACGAAGAATAGTGAGATACGGATCCGGCTTTATCCAGGGCAGCACGACAAGGAGTGTAGCGGCACCGATCAAAGCCAGCCACCAGGCAGAAACCAGACCCCTGTCTTCCGCCCTTGGTATGGCCGCTCCGTCTCCGATCTCGATTGTGGTCCTTTCCGGTTCTGACATGGCCGGCCTCACCTTATTTGAGCCATGGTGTTGCAACGCAACTCGTCCATTCCGACTACCAAACGCACTGACAGGCGATTATTGACCAATCCACTTCTCTTTTAACTCTCTGTCGATCCCCTTGGCCTTAACAGCTGCAATGCCCCTGTTAATCAAGGCGAGTGTCTCGCTGTTTCCCTTGTTAACAGCCACACCATAGTTTTCAGCTTCCCCTGATTCAATAACCGCAACTATCTTCAACCTGTCTTTGTACTTATCCAAAGCGTAGTTGGCAGCGACCGGATCATCGCAGACCACGGCGGCAATACGGTCCACGTTCAGATCTTCCATGGCCAAACCAACCTCATCATACGATTTGGCCTCAACACCATCCGCAGCCTTGATGGCAAAGTACCCGGTCGTCCCGATCTGACCACCGACCTTCCGCCCCTTGAGATCGGCCAGGCTTGTTGCCTGGGAGGCCTTGTTGACAATCAATGCCTGACGAACCGTGTAATACGGTTCACTGAAGTCCATGACCCTTTTTCGTTCCTTGGTGATGGAGACAGAACTGACAACAGCATCATATTTTCCGGAGGCCAATCCGGAAAAGATGCCGTCCCAGGCGGTGTTTTTAAAAACCGGCTTAAACCCGGCTTCCCGACCGGCGGCCGTCATAAAATCAATGGAAAACCCGACGACCTGCTTCTGATCATTAACAAACTCCATGGGCGGCCAGGTGGCGTCGGTGGCAAAGACAATAGTGGTCTCAGCATAAACAGCACCGCATAAAGTCAACAGAAAGAGCGAAACAGCGGCAAATAAGGTTTTGGACATGGCTTCCCCGCAGCAAAGGTTATGATGTTTGTTCTTCCATCTACCATCCCCCAAAAAGACCCGCAAGAAAAAGGTAAAAGAAACGCATGTCAGCACCAGCACAAAATCGAAAAAAAGAGAGGCGAGCTTTTTCTTGACGTCTCCGGTTGGTTCTAGGTATAGATGAAATGGATTTTTTACGTTATTCACCCTTACCGCGAGGTCAACTCATGAATGTGCTTTCCCGTCTTTTCCTTGCAGTAACTCTTTTTTGCACCCTGGCGCTGTTAGGCGCCTGCGGACCCAAGACTGTTGCTCCTTACGCCGGAGGGGGGACCGGAGCCGCGACGGAAGACACCGGTGACAACCGCCTGGGCACCATCACTGAAGAGTTCAGCTCCGGAACCGAAGGACTTGATTCCACAGGACGTGGTAATGGTGATGGCGGTGGCAGCCTGTACGGTGACGCTGACCAGCAAAGCGATGCGTATAAGCGAGAGCACGGCCGCAGTTCGCCTGAGTTTAAACCTGTCTACTTTAACTTTGATGAATCAGGCATCAGGAGCGATCAGGTTCCCAACATGGAACACAACGGTGATTACCTGAGAAACAATCCGTCAGCCCACGTGCTCATTGAAGGGAACACCGACATTCGCGGAACCAGTGAGTACAACCTTGCCCTTGGCGAAAGACGAGCAGTGGCCGCTCAAAACTATCTCCGTGAATATGGTGTTGACGAAAGCCGTATCCGGACCGTCAGTTACGGCAAAGAACGACCGCTGTTCACCGGTCAGAGTGAAGACGACCACACCTATAATCGCCGTGATGATTTTATCCTCGAATAGTTGCCTGATCACCAGTCAGTGAGCCGGCCTGTGTTGGCTCACTGACTCTCCGCGATCCCCTCCTTGCGACCGGTTCCCCTCAGAAATCTCTGAACAAACCACACTTTAAAGAAACGGGTAACGGTCACCCCCACCGCCGCCTCCCTGCTCAACAGTCAGAGCAAATCGTAACTACTACATATAACAACCTCAATTAAAAGTAGAGATATAGATTTAGAATGGTAAAGTTTTGACCTTTTCGCCTTGACATGAAAATGATTATCAATTACATGTGGGTGATATTTTCACAGATATTACTATGCGACAATTTCCACGTAGAACACATCAGCGCGAAACCATTCTCCAGGAACTGGCCAGGTGTAAAGATCACCCGACAGCAGAGGAGTTGTATAAACGCATCAAAAAAAAACTGCCCCGGATCAGTCTGGCAACTGTATACCGGAACCTCGAAACCCTGGCCAATGTTGGTATCATTAAAAAACTGGAGGTCAGCGGCCGGCACAATCGGTTTGACTGGGATACAACCGATCACGATCATGTGTACTGTGTCAAATGTCATCGGATTGATAATATTGACACTGTACCCCGCACCCTTCCTTTGATTGAGCCGACACAGCTACAGGGGTATCACGTTACCGGATGCAGGATTGAATTCTACGGAATTTGTCCGCAATGCTCTCAGAAACATCAAACCAACCGTAAGGGAGAACAAGATATGGCCGATACCACATGTAAAACCACCCCGCTCAACGAAAAGCAACGGCTTGTCCTTGAAGCACTTGCAAAAACGTCTGAGCCTTGCGGCAGCAAGGAACTGGCTGCTGCTACGGGACTTGAAACCAAACAGGTCAGTTGTCAGATAACCGCCCTCAAAAACAAAGGGTATGTGGCCAGTCCTGTCCGCTGCAAATACGAAATCACCCAACAGGGTGAAGGTGCACTTGCGTAAATGCTGCACCTTTGTCAAGTGGTCGAAAAAATCTCCACTCCCGTCTTTCCACCCTGTTCAGCACAGAGTTCACCATGTTTGCCGGCTCCAACGAGCCCTGTCGGGGAGTGCTGATACCACGAGAATGAAGGTGCAGGTGGACAATTGTCCCTTTCCCTGCAAACAAAGATGTTTTATGTTGCACTGCAGACGTGTTGGCGTTGATAAGCAGTGTTGTTGCACTATTACTCATCAGAAACCAAAGATTATCATCTGACAAGGAGAACATGCCATGACCAAGAAGAACGAAGTCTACAAATGCGCCCTCTGTGGAAACATAACTGAGGTTCTTCACATCGGTGCCGGTGAACTGGTCTGCTGCGGCCAGCCGATGGCCCTGATGACTGAAAACACCGTTGATGCATCCAAAGAAAAACACGTACCGGTTGTCACGAAAGTCGCTGATGGATATAAAGTTGTAGTGGGATCAACCCCTCACCCCATGGAAGAAAAGCACTGGATTGAATTTATTGAGCTGATTGCCGATGGTAAGGTGTACCGCCAGGATCTCAACCCGGGAGACGCACCGGAAGCCACATTTTGTGTTCAGGCAGATCAGATAACCGTACGAGAATACTGTAACCTGCATGGCTTGTGGAAAGCTTGAACTGTAATTCAACAAAAGGATACAACATGAAAAAATACGTCTGTACTGTTTGTGGTTATGTATACGATCCGGCTCAAGGCGACCCCGACAACGGTGTGGCCGCAGGAACCGCCTTTGAAGATGTCCCCGAAGACTGGACCTGCCCTGTTTGCGGTGTTGGTAAAGATGAGTTCGAAGAGGCGTAACTATCGGAGCTGACCGACACTGTCATTGTGTACGTGTTTATACATCTGTTGATGACGGCATCTCGCCCAAGAGATGCCGTCATTTTCCTTTATTGACCAACCTCAGACACCGCACCACCTGTTGTAGTTAATCAGATCACTCCTGATCGACACCCAACTTCTCGGAGATACTTCATGAAGAAGCATGTCTTTTTCGCATTCCGCGATAACCCGCTCTGTTTTATCCACGTGCTATTGAACAGTCTTGATATGGCTGCCAAGGGGATGGAAGGTAAAATTGTCCTCGAAGGAGAAGCCGTTACCCTGGTACCCATTATGGCCGACAGCAGCCATTTCCTTCACCCTCTGTACCGTAAGGCACGGGAGCAGAATCTGTTCATCGGGGCCTGTCGGGCCTGCTCCGCCAAACTCAACGTGACCGACGCCATAACAAAAGAAAATATACCGTTAATCGGTGAAATGTCCGGTCATCCGGCGATGTCTGCATTCATTGATCAGGGGTACACCATTCTGACCTTTTAATTCACCTGTTCAGAGGAATTTGCTCATGAGAAAAATTAAACTGGCGAACAATATCTACTGGGTAGGTGCAGTTGATTGGATCACCCGGGATTTCCACGGGTACTCCATCAACGGCACCACGTACAATGCCTTCCTTATTATCGATGACAAGGTCACCCTGATCGATACGGTTAAGGGGCCGTATACAGGCGAGCTGCTTCACCGGATTCGGAACATCATTGATCCGAAAAAAATTGATTATCTTGTGGTGAACCACGTTGAAATGGACCACTCCGGAGCGCTCCCGGAAATAATGGAAGCCATCAACCCGGAAAAAGTCATCTGCTCAAAGATGGGGCACAAGGCGCTGTTACAACACTTCCATCGTCCGGACTGGCCGTATCATGTGGTCACTTCCGGTGAGGAAATACGTCTTGGGCAACGGACACTCAGTTTCCTCGAAACTCGGATGTTACACTGGCCGGATTCAATGTTCACCTATCTGAAAGAAGATCAGATTCTGTTCAGCAGTGACGCCTTTGGTGCCCACTTTGCAAGCAGCGAGCGCTTTGACGATGAGGTGAGTCAAGATATCCTCATGCGTGAGGCGACCAAATACTACGCAAATATCCTCACCCTCTACTCACCTTTTGTCCAGAAGCTGCTGGCCCAGGTGCAGGAGATGCAACTCCCGATAAAGATGCTGGCTCCGGATCATGGTGTTGTCTGGAGAAGCAACCCTGCTGCAATCATTGAGGCATACTCCCGCTGGTGTACTCACCAGGGGAACGGCAAGGCCCTGGTGATCTACGATACCATGTGGGACTCCACTAAAATGATGGCCAGGGCAGTGGCCGAAGGGCTGCATGAGCAGGGTGTTGAATACAAGTTGTTTGATCTGCAGGTCAACCACCGCAGCGATGTCATGACAGATGTGCTCGAGGCCAGCGCTCTGGTTCTTGGTTCATCCACTCTCAACAACGGTATGCTGCCGAGAATGGTCGACTTTCTCATGTATATGCGCGGTCTGCGGCCTGCCAAAAAGGTTGCCGCCACATTTGGCTCTTATGGATGGTCTGGTGAGGCGGTTGGCATGATGAATGCTATTATCAAAGAGCTGGACATCGTCCTCTGTCACAAGGGACTCAAAGTGCCATATGTACCTGAACATGGTCAACTTGGGCAGTGTGTGGAGCTTGGACGCACGGTCGGCAGGGCAATGCAGGCCATGATGGCCGGTGAAAAAGTTGAATCCGTCCTGTAGAAAGTGGACGTTTTTTCGATTTTAATTCAGTGTTTCCACTCTGGAAACACTGAGTTTTTTTAATGGGTGCTGCAGGGGTTTTCCTGAATTATCCGGAGCATCAGGTTGACCACCTCCGCAACGTCCAGACCAGTTGAATCTATAATATGGGCATCAGCTGCAGCCATAAGCGGGGCTATGGAACGCTCACTGTCCTCTTTATCGCGTTGAACAATCTGTTGAAGCAACGCCTGTTCATCCACCTCCATCCCCTTGCTTCGCAGTTGAGCAGCACGCCTGTGGGCTCGCACCTCAGGGCTCGCATCCAGAAAAAACTTCCAGGCAGCCTGCGGAAAAACCACGGTGCCGGTATCGCGCCCTTCGGCAACAATATACCCGGCTGCCCCCATTTCCTGCTGCATTCCGGTTAAACTGGCTCGGACCAATGGCATGGCCGAGACCCTTGACGCCAACATTCCCATCTCGGGAGTTCGAAGAGACGTTCCCACCTCCCGATCGTTTATCAGTACGCGCACATCATCCTCACCAGGATCGGGTGGTAAGAGTGTGATACGCAACATACTCAACAAGTTTGTCACCCTGGCGTTATCGTCAGGATCGATACCCTGTTCACGGCACTGGTAGGCCACTGCCCGGTACATTGCCCCAGTGTCGAGATAGGTAAATTGCAGCTTGGCTGCCAGCAGCCGGGATACCGTTGATTTACCCCCGCCGGAAGGACCATCGATGGTAACAATCGGTTTACGTCCGGACATAACCCAAGTCCTGCAGGCAGTCACGAAGCGCGGTAACAAACCGCTTGTTCTCATCAGCAGTACCTACGGTGATCCGGATAAAATCCGGATACCCATAGGCCTTCATCGAACGGACAATCACGCCTTTGTACAACATCGCCTCGTAAAGACGAGTTGCATCACCACGAACATCGATGAGGAAAAAATTGGCATGAGACGGGTACGCCTGACAGCCGAGCTCTGTCACTGCTTTACTCAACCACCTTCGGCCTTCAGTGGTTGACCGCAGTGTGTGTTGATAATGATCAAGGTCTTCCAGGGCGGCAAGCGCTCCGGTCTGGGCCAAGAGGTTGACATTGAAGGGTTGACGCACCCGGTGGAGTTGATCAGCAACCCGTGAATGCATCACGCCGAACCCAACCCGTAACCCGGCAAGACCAAAGGCCTTGGAAAAGGTACGAAGTGAAACCACGGCCGGCAGGGCTTCGGATCGACGGATATATTCGAGGATATCGATCCGTTGCTCATGTTCAGCAAAGTCAACGTAGGCCTCATCCACCACCACAATCACCGACTCGGGCAGACCGGTGAGAAAAGAATGAAACTCTTCCCGGCCAATCAACGTCCCGGTCGGATTATTGGGATTGTCTATAAATATCAACCGGGTTCGATCCGTCACCGCCGCTGTGATCGCCTCCAGGTCGTGGCGCATCTTCTTAAGCGGAATAATCACATTGACACCGCCGCGAACCTGGACAAACTTCTGATACATCAAAAAGGAAGGATGACTGGTCAGGACCATATCATCGTTGTTGACAAAGGCCTTGACCAAAAACTCGATAACCTCATTGGATCCATTGCCAAGGACGATTTCTTCGGGATTGGCACCAATCCACCGGGCCACTGCCGCGGTGAGTGAATAACTGGACCCATCCGGATAGCGATGCAGATTGGAAAGCATGGCGGTAATAGCAGCCACAGCCGCGGGAGAAGGACCCCACGGGTTCTCATTGGATGCCAACTTGATGGCGTTCGTCACCCCGTATTCACGCTCCAGCTCATCTATGGGTTTACCTGGTGGATAAGGGACAATAGCAGCAATATGCTGTTGAATAGGAAGTTGCATATCAGACGATGACCGGTTTTTTTCCTGTAACGCCGGCACGTTGTTCAAGATTGAAGGCCGCTTTAAACAAAACAGGTTCATTAAAGTGCGAAGCCTGGAGCTGCAAGCCGATCGGCAATCCGTCGCGGCTGAATCCGCAGGGAACCGACATCGCCGGAATTCCGGAAAGGTTTGCCGAAATAGTCAAAATATCGGAAAGATACAAAGCCAACGGATCGTTGATCTTTTCACCCAACTTCCAGGCCGGAGTCGGACTGACCGGAGAGACCAGCAGATCACAGCGAGTAAAGGCTTTCATGAAATCTTCCCTGATCAGGGTACGTACCTGTGAAGCTTTCCTGTAGTAGGCATCGTAATAACCGGCTGAAAGAGCATGGGTACCGATGAGAATACGGCGTTTAACCTCGTCACCAAACCCCCCGGAGCGGCTGCGGCTGTACATCTCCAGCAAGGATGTCGCGTCACAGTCACGGTAACCGTACCGCACTCCATCAAAGCGTGCCAGGTTGGAGCTGGCCTCAGCCGGGGCGATGAGATAAAAGGCTGCTACGCAGTAGTCGGTATGCGGCAGGCTGACCTCAACCAGCTCGGCTCCGGCCTCCTTAAGCTGTGCAATACCCTCTTGAACGACCTTTTCCACATCAGGATTAAGTAACCCGGATTTAAAATATTCCTGTGGAATACCGATGGTTACACCGTGCAACCCTTCTTGCAGGGCTTCCGTATAGTCAGGAACCGATCGGTTCTGCGAAGTCGAATCCAATGGATCGTGTCCGCTGATAACGTCCATGAGTATTGCGCAGTCGCGGACATCCTTGGTCAGTGGTCCAACCTGGTCAAGGGAAGAGGCAAAGGCGACCAGTCCGTATCGAGAGACTCGACCGTAGGTCGGCTTCATGCCGACAACACCACAGAGTGAGGCGGGTTGGCGAATCGAGCCACCGGTATCGGAACCAAGTGCGGCAAAACACTCGTCTGCTGCCACAGCTGCAGCTGAACCACCGCTGGATCCACCGGTGATGAAGTCACGATTCCAGGGATTATGCGGTATCGTGAAGGCAGAGTTCTCATTGGTCGAACCCATGGCAAACTCATCCATGGTCAACTTCCCAAGCAGAACAGCGCCAGCCTGTCTGAGTTTTGTCACCACCGTCGCATCGTACGGAGCAACAAAG
The DNA here is from genome assembly GCF_016446285.1 of Desulfobulbus oligotrophicus. Lineage (NCBI taxonomy): Bacteria > Pseudomonadati > Thermodesulfobacteriota > Desulfobulbia > Desulfobulbales > Desulfobulbaceae > Desulfobulbus > Desulfobulbus oligotrophicus. Next base: position 881,561 of record NZ_CP054140.1, on the reverse strand, counting down.
TTTTCAAGCATCTTTGAACCACAGGTCGTCGGCAAAGATCTGGTGCAGAAGTTATCTTTTACTGCCAGAGGTATACCGCAGAGCGGACCGGCCGCACCTTTTTTTCTCGCAACATCGGCCTGTTCCGCCTGACGTAGTGCCCCTTCTCGATCAAGGGTCAGGTAGGCCTGGATGAGGGGGTCAACAGCAGTTATCCGGTCAAGAACAGCTTCGGTCAAGGCAACGGAAGTTACCTCTTGGTTCCGGAGTCGATTTAAGGCCTCGGCAAGGGTGATTGTGATGATACTCATGCGTTCATTCTTAAGCAGAAGAAATTTGAAAATTAACCTATTATCCGGGGAACGACAAAGGCTTCACCGTTCTGGACAGCGCTGTTGGCCAGAGCCTGGTCTCTTGGTAACGAAGCGTGCACTTCATCCTCCCGAAAAACGTTATTCTGTCCGTTGGTGTGCGTGGCCACAGCCACCTGAGTCGTATCTAATTCATCCAGCTTGGCAACATAGGTGAGAATACTGCCGAGCTGATCAGTCATGCGTTCAGCCTCTTCGATATCTAGATCAAGACGGGCAAGTTGAGCAACGTGGAGCACTTCTTCTTTGGTTATCTTCATGGGTAGACGAGTTGGCAAGCAATGCGGATTGAGTTTGTTGGTTTATCTGCAGACACAGCCGGTATTTTATACAGTCAATGGGCAGAAAGAACAATATCTGCAAACACTTCTGGCAAATGATGATTAATTATTTATTACCTTTGGCATTATCCGACTATCCATACCGTCGAGTTGCTGCTTATGGTGCCGCTACTGTACACTGCTGTTCAACACCTTTTCCAACCTCGGCCAACGAAGCAATTCCTCCTCTGTAATCACGACATCCATGGGAATATCATGGGGGAGCGCGGGAAGCAGGTGCACCAGCTGACAGGAAAAAGCCAAACCTATTCGTACAGCCTGCGGTGCCAGACCACCCAGGAACCGATCGTAATACCCGCCACCGTATCCCAGGCGGTGACCGGATCTATCAAAAACAACACCTGGGATAATTGCCACATCAATCTGTGAAGGAGTAAGTGTTTGTTTTCTTGCAATAGAGGGTATGGGTTCTGGAATACTCCGATACCCGCAGCAGAGGTCACGGGTTGCATCCGTGATGGTCACAGCCTGCATGCCGGCCTGTTCCGGCAGACAAAGGGGTACGGCAACAATCTTCTCTGCCTGAAGAAACCCCTTGATCAGGTCGTTTGTGGCAACCTCACTTCGATACGAACAGTATATAAAAAATGTTTGATGGCGCTTTACCAATGGATCTGTCAGTAACCGTTCGGCTATTTGTTTACTGCGTTGTTCGCGTTCCTCCGGGGACAAACTGTCGCGTTCACGCATGATCAGCTGTCGAAGTCGACTTCGTTCTTGCTCGACAGTACAGGCAATCGGTTTTTTACAATCCATGAGCAGACAAAAAAAGGTGGCATCCTAAAAGAGGGAGCCACCTTGAGATGTGTTGAACAAGCAAAGTTTACATTGGTAACAACAGCTTGTTGGTATCTTCGTTCCAAGTGACAACCAGGTACCACAACGTACAAAAACCCAGAATCAGGGCCAGTGTGAATCCATAACCAAACACATCCGGCAGGTAAATGTATTTACCCAGGTAGCCCTCTTCTTCGAAATTATACGCTGAAAACCAGGCCACCATCAGTGAGTTGGAAAGCGAAAAGAAAGGCACGGTCACCAACAGTTTTATCTGACCTTCACCAACACGCCACAGTGTCCCGGACCCACATCCACCAGCCAACATGGCGCCAAGACCAAAGACAAATCCACCGACCACGCCACCCCAGCCAAAGGTTCCACGAACGTAGTTCATCGGATCAAGCACAGGTTCACCACCTAAGCGATTAGCAACCTCGAACTTGAGGATCGCCGCTCCAACAGCGACAATGACGATCGACAGGGCAACGGATTTGGCCATGGTGCAGTCGCCGGTCATGTGTGGTTCGCGAAAACCCTGAATCATACACCAGCGACCTCTCTGCATTGTATAGCCTAAGCCCACTGCAATCAGCAAGATACCGGAAAGAGAGGTGATATAGTCAACATACTCATCACCATCAAAATTAGAGTAGTATACCGCACTCCAAATGACCCCTACGACAGCTGCCACTCCTAAAATCCACTGCAGCGCTACCGGAACCTCCAGGGTCCATGAACCACCACTACCCCAGGAAACATGTTCCATCTCCTTGTACAGCAGCCATAGTCCGAACAAAACACCAGGAACCAGACCTACCCACATGGCAAAACCATTCGCCGCGAGGTTACCGATGGCATTGTACATGCCGCCGACATTACAACCACCGGCCAAAGCTGCACCAACACCCATCAGGATACCGGCGATAATGGCTTTAACGTACTCACGGATAGGAGGAAATCGAAAAGCGAACTGGCCACCCAGACAGGCTGATATAAATGATCCACCGACAAAACCTAAACCAATAACTGAGCCGGTGTTGAAAAGAAGTGATTTCGTGAGAACCATGTCACCATCTTCATCAACAAAACCGACCAGTTCGGCAAGGTCTCCATTGAAGATGCCAGCATGCCAGAGCATCCAATCTCCCCAGTTTCGAATAGCTCCAACAATGCCCCAGGGACGCCACCAGGCCATGATGAAGATACTTAAAAGTGCTACGATTATACCGGTCAAAACCGGGTTCCATTCCTCCTGGCAAAGCACTTTGTAAAGGTGCCTAACTTTCTCCCAAAAAACCTTCAAATCTTCCATGTCTCTCCATAACCTCCTTTTTCCCTGAAAAAATAACTGTAACCAGCTCGATCAGCTCAAAACAGGCCTATTATGCTCCACAACTTCCAGAAAATACCTTTGCGCTCTTCGTTTGTCAATAAAAGCAACTATTCGAAAACAAGGACGATATGGAAAGTGCTGCCTATCCTGATTTTCCAGGAAGGAAACTGTTAACTTTTGTTTCTGTCTTGACAATCTTGGCATATATCTATAAACTGATACGTCGTTTTTTGGGTATAAAGCTTCTTTGAACAATTATATTTCTTAAGGAGAACGCACATGAGTGACGTAAAAGTAGCACCTGAAGGTTTGGATGTCGCTTTGGTTTTAGATGCAAAAGGATTGAGCTGCCCCATGCCTCTTCTGCGGACAAAAAAGGAAATTGGTAAAATTAAATCCGGAGAAATCTTGCAGGTCCAGGGGACTGATCCCGGCTCACGCAATGATATCCCGGGCTGGTGTCAGCGCGCTGGTCACGAGTACATGGGAGAGAAGGAAGAGGCCGGCTTCATGAGTTTTTTTATTAAAAAAGGATGATAGCTTCCTAAATACTATCCTTTTGCGGGAGGAAAAAATCCATGGCTGCTGATCCAAATAAACTTGGAATTTTTGTAACGTCTCCTCAGCATATGCGTCATATCCTTGGTATTACCAAGGCTGCTGTGCGTGCAGGAAAAAAAGTAATGGTCTTCTTTACTTTTAAATCGATCCACCTCACCAAAAACCCTCTCTTTTATGAATTGACCCAGTACTGTGCTGTTGAAGACGTAGCTATCTGCGCCGACAGTTATATCTGTGAAGGGTTTGACAATGTGGAAGACATTCCCCGTGGTCTGACCGACAAACAGATGCGAACCCAGGCTTTTCATGGTGCCATTCTAGATGAATGCGCCAAGTATATTGTCATGTAAGGAGAAGCGGAGATGGAATCATTAAAAGTATATATACTGATAGCCAACCGTGTTTACAATGACGGTATACGTTCAGGTTTAGGACTTGCGGTTGAAAATCACTATGCGTATCCGGTTATCATGAATGGCGAATTTCCGCGGTTTTCCGATTATATGTCGGAAAACATCGCGTGGATAGCTGACATGGAAGGGCAAGTGTTCAGTTGTGGGGCTGATGCTCCCACCGATTTGCCGGAAGGAACCGAGATTGCCAATATCACCTTGGAAGAACTCGGAGAAAAAATGCGGGAAGCAGACTTTATCATTCCCTATGGTCTTCCTAAACAATCCCATGAGCCGCCGGCGGCCTGTGGTGAATAACCCGAGAAAGTTCTAAAGTGGTGGTGAATAGCATGAAAATACTGCAAGTATATAGATCCGAGCCCACAGAGGATGTTAAAAAACTGGTTGAAATTCTCAATCGTGATCGTGAGGCTGACGAGTTTCGTCTGTATCTAGGTGAGCCAAACTACGACACTTTGGTGCAGAAAATTTTTGCGAACGACAAAACCGTGTGTTGGTGGTGAGCTTAGTTCTCAGTAATTAATTTTTTTATCGACCCTGTCATGGTAAAAATGACAGGGTCTTTTTTTATTTTTTTATATTAAAAATTTAAAGCCTTCTTCGCAGCCCCTCAATGAGATAATCATGAAAAAACGGGCGATATTCCCGTATCTTACTATTTTTTCGTGAAGGATGTACCCGGTTTGTCAGTAAAACAATAAGCATTTCCTGTTCCGGATCTATCCAGAAAGAAGTGCCTGTAAACCCCAAATGACCAACACTGTCTGGCGATAAGTACTGACCACTGCTTGACAGTCCGGGTGTTGGACTGTCAAATCCAAGCCGCCAGCTACTCTTTTTATCTTTCCACTCCAAAGCATAACGGAGTAAATCTGTAGAAAAAGCCGGGTGGGTTGCGCGTGCTTGCCAGCAATCAAGCAACTGTTCACACAAACTCTGCACTGCCTTGATTCTTCCAAATAACCCGGAGTGACCACAGACTCCACCCATGAACCAACAGTGTTCATCATGAACTTCACCGTGCACAACCTTATGACGCCATGGACACAGTTCTGTTGCTGCTGTTTGAACGCTTTTCCCACTACTCTGTACAGGCAGGAAGATTATTTTTTTTTCCAGTTTAAAAGGACTGAGAATAATTTTTTGATAGAAGCTATCTAACGTCAAATTCGTTATCTGTTCAATAATCTGACCAAGTAAGATAAATCCAAAGTCACTATAAAGACATTGTGTATCAGGTTCATAAAGTAAGGGTTCTTTTAATATTAAATTTTGAATGATGATCTTGTTATCGGGGGAAGCTTGGGGGACAAACTGAGAAAAATACGGATGGTATGCTGCTAAGCCTGAAGAATGATGTAAAATGTGTCGGCAGGTAATTACTCTCTTTTCAGATGGCAGATCGATTTTAAGCTGTAAAAGACACGGTTCGTTCCAATCCAAAAGTCCGCATTGCAATAATGCAAGAGCACACAAAGTGGTGCACAAAGGTTTTGTAAGAGAAGCCAGGTCAAAGTATGTGATGCCATTGACCTTGGAAAAGTTACCCCCTGTCCGGGTTATTCCTCCACTGTATATTCCACGGCAGTATTCACCCTCTCTGTACACACTGACTGCTGCTGCAACACCAGGAAAAACTCCCCTTCTCAACCCTTGCTCACAAACATCTGCGAGCAATCTATTTATCTGATTCTCCATTATTTTATACTGTAAAATATGAACAATTCGTTTGATCTTTCAACGCAGATAGAGTATCTTAGACAGTTCGGTTTGTGGATAATTTGTGATAAATCTGTGCATGAAATTCAGAAATAAAAGGAAAAAAATCCTGTAGAAGCTTCTGCCAAAACGACTCGCAATCAGCTCACAAAACTTTAACAAAAGTTTATATATTATTTCAATCAGTTAGTCTGCTTTTAAACAAATTAAACCCTGTAATAACGACAACATAATTATTTATAAAAGGATATTTGTTATGAGCCTTCATTTCAATGTCAACAGAGAGGCATTTCTTAAAGCTCTTGCTTCACAACAAAACATAACCAATAAAAAAGGTACTTTAGCTATACTTGACAATGTGATGATCGAAGGTGAAACAGATAAAATCATCTTAACCGTTACTGATTTAGAAATAGGTCTTAAGTTGGTCATCCCGGCAGAGGTAATGAACACAGGTGTTCTGACTTTACCTTCAAAGAAATTATTTGAATTAGCCAGGGAATCAGGATCGACTGATATCACTTTTCAGGAACAGGAAAATCATTGGGTAGAGATTATTGCTGGATCAAGTGTTTATCGTTTAGCTGGTATGACTGCTGAAGAATTTCCTCAGTTTCCTATCTATGATGAGGAACATATGGTTCATATAGAGAGTGAAATACTGACAGATCTGGTTGATAAAACCAGCTTTTCAATGGCTCTCGACAAAGAAAACATGTTTACTTTAACAGCATCTTTACTACAAAAAATTACAAAAAATGATCAACTCTTTCTAAAGATGATAACATCTGATGGACATCGCCTCACCATCATGAGTAAGGAGGTTGATAAAAGTGTTGAAAATTTAATGGTACAGCCGACTACTCTTATTCCAAGACGTGGAATTCAAGAAATACGTAAATTTTGTGAAAATAAAACATCTTTTTCGTTTGGTATCGAACCAAAACAGGCAGTGCTTAAAAATGAGGATTCTTTATTGATTATCCGTTTAATGGAAGGTGATTTTCCTGATTTTCAAGGATTACTCAATATGTTGTCTAAAGATAATCCAATTTATATTGATCGTCTTCGTTTTTTAGAGGGATTAAAAAGAATAAATTTATTCACAGAAGATTTATTTCATGCTATTAAAATAGATATTAAAGAAAATAATATGATACTTACTTCACAAAATGCTGATTTTGGATCAGCAAAAGATGAATTACCAATTGAATATTCTTCAAAACCTCTTTCACTTGGATTTAATTGTAGATATTTTATCGAGACTCTTCAGGTTATTGAAGGATCTACTATAACAATAAGTATCAATAGTGAAGAAAGCCCATGTATGATAACTTCAAAAGAGGATGAAGGTTTTCTTAGTATTATTATGCCTATGAAAATATGAGATATATACTTTATGTGATTATACAATAATTCTACATGATTAACTCATATTATTCAGTATATTTTAATAGTTTAATTTTTTGCAGAGTACAAAAAGGATTTTCGTGAGTGATAAAAATACAACGTCGTATGACGCAGAGAATATAAAAGTACTTGATGGCCTGATGGCTGTTCGTAAACGCCCTTCCATGTATATTGGCAATACTGCATCGGAAGGACTGCACCATTTAATTTATGAAGTGGTTGATAACTCCATAGATGAAGCCTTGGCCGGTTACTGTGACACGATCAGTATTATTATTCATGAAGATAATGCGGTAACAATCGAAGATAATGGACGTGGCATTCCGGTTGATATTCATCCAATAGAAAAGATATCTGCTCTGGAATTGGTTATGACTACTCTCCATGCCGGCGGTAAATTTGATCATGCAACCTATAAGGTTTCCGGAGGATTACACGGAGTCGGCGTTTCAGTGGTTAATGCCTTAAGCTGTCGAACTGTAGCGGAGATTAAGCGTAACGGTAAAATTTACCAACAGATTTATGAGTATGGTGAAAGAGTTACTGATCTGGAGATAGTTGGCGAAAGCAACAAAACCGGAACAAGTATCACCTTTAAACCTGATCCTGAAATTTTCACTGAAACGACCGATTTTCAGTATGAAATTGTAAATAACCGGATGCGGGAACTCGCTTTTCTGAACAGCAATATCCATGTTTTTTTAAAAGATGAGCGTGATGGTGCTGAAAACACTTACCATTTTGAAGGCGGGACGGTTTCTTATGTTGAATATCTTAATCGTAAACGCACCGGTATTCATCCTTATCCTATTCAGATAACGGGAGAAAAAGAGAACGTTCAAATTGATATCTGTTTTCAGTACTTTGATGGATATTCGGAACGTCTTTTTTCTTTTGTCAATAATATCAATACAAAAGAGGGTGGATCGCATGTTGCCGGTTTCAGAGCGGCTTTAACTAAATGCATCAACCGCTATGCAAGTGATGATGTAGTTCCAAAACATCTTAAGGAAAAGATGGGTGGTGATGATGTTCGTGAAGGGCTCACATGTGTTATTTCAGTCAGGGTTCCAAATCCCCAGTTTGAAGGGCAGACAAAAACTAAATTAGGAAACTCTGAAGTCAAGTCTATTGTGGAGTCTATCTGTACCGAGAAAATTGGTGCTTATCTTGAGCAAAATCCAGCAGTTGCCCGAAGTATTTTAAGCAAGGCCGTTGAAGCTGCCCGTGCCCGCGAAGCTGCTCGTAAAGCCCGTGATCTGTCCCGCACTAAAAACAGTCTTTCAGTTATGATGGCCGGAAAATTGGCGGAATGTCAAAGTAAGAATCCGGTTGAAAGAGAACTGTTTATTGTTGAAGGCGACTCAGCCGGAGGGTCTGCTAAACAGGGAAGAGATCGTTCTATTCAGGCTATTCTTCCTTTGCGCGGTAAAATTTTGAATGTGGAGAAAGCTCGGTTTGACAGAATTTTAGATTCTGAGGAAATTAAACAACTGGTAGCTTCTCTGGGAACCGGAATAGGGGGCGAAGAGTTTGATCTGGACAAATTGCGGTATCATAAAATAATTATCATGACTGACGCTGATGTCGATGGCGCCCATATTCGAACTCTGCTTCTCACTTTTTTTTATCGGCAGATGCAGCCGCTTATTGAAAACGGGCATATTTATATAGGACAACCACCACTGTACCGTTTAGGAAGAGGAAAAAAAGAACAGTATTTCCTCAATGATGATGAGCTCAATGCCTATCTCTATTCGCAAGCCGGACAGATGATGCGCGTGCGGACAGATGATGGTGTTGATATTGATTCAACAGAACTGGCTGAAATACTGTACAAACTATCCGATTTTGAAAAAGTGATACTTTTTCTTGAACGCCTCAACATACCTGAGAGGATGGTCTTATTTCTCCTGGCAAACGGGGTTCATTCAGCCCGCCAGTTTGAAGACAAGGAATTTTTCGCTCATCTGACCTCTCAGCTCATCGAAAAGAACGTCAAAGTCGGCTTAACAAGATCCTGCTCCTGGCGACCATCCTGCCAGGAGAGCGAAGTTATTTTTCAGGGACAGGGACATGTTGCAACAGTGTTGGGACCCAATATACCGTTGATCAAAGAATATCGTCATGCCTTTAAGTTGTATAAAAGCATACACCCCTATCTAGATGATGGTTTCTCGATTACCCGAATCGGGACCAGCGGCCAGGAGACTGAGTTAACGGCTGAAAACTGGAGACAGCTGATTGAATTGATCCGAAATGAAACTATTAAAGGCAGTCATTTACAGCGTTATAAGGGTTTGGGTGAAATGAACCCTGAACAACTGTGGGATACAACGATGAATCCGGTCAACAGAACGTTGATCCGGGTCAAAATTGATGATCTTGAGCAGACTGATGACTTGTTCACAACACTTATGGGTGACAAAGTCGAACCAAGAAGAGAGTTTATTCAAAATCATGCCCTTGAAGTAGCTGACCTCGATATCTAAACTCCCCCACCCTCTATTTAACGAAGCAAGAGTCTCTCAGGAATAAATAATGACTGAACAACTGTCAGAACAGAAAGAATATCCAACTATACCTATCACAAAGGAGCTGCAAAAATCCTATCTGGACTATGCCATGTCGGTCATCATCGGTCGCGCTCTTCCCGATGTACGTGACGGATTAAAGCCTGTTCATCGCCGCACTCTTTTTGCCATGCGTGAACTTGGAAACACCTATAACCGTCCATACATAAAATCAGCCCGTATCGTTGGTGACGTCATCGGTAAGTTTCATCCCCATGGAGATACTGCTGCATACGATACTTTGGTCCGACTGGCGCAGGATTTTTCCATGCGTTATCCTCTGGTTGACGGGCAAGGTAACTTCGGCTCAATGGACGGCGATCCGGCAGCGGCTATGCGTTACACTGAAGCCAGGATGACAAAACTCGACCAGGAGCTGGTTGCTGATCTTGACAAGGAAACTGTCGATTTTCTACCCAATTATGATAACTCTTTACAAGAACCTGCGGTTCTACCTTCAAAAATACCCAATATCCTCATCAACGGTTCTGAGGGGATCGCCGTGGGTATGGCCACAAAGATTCCACCGCATAATCTGACGGAGGTGATCACCGGCCTTCTGGCACTCATCAATAATCCCGATATTACGGTTCACCAGTTAATGGAGGTGATCACCGGTCCGGATTTTCCCACCGGAGGTTTTCTTTGCGGCCGAGCGGGTATCCGTGAAGCGTATGAAACCGGTCGCGGTGTTGTTGTTATCCGTTCTAAAACTCACATTGAGCAAAGAGGGACACATGGAGAATCCATCATCATAACAGAGATTCCCTTTCAACAGAACAAGGCGACGATGGTAGAAAAGATCGCCCAGTTGGTGAAAGATAAACGGATAACCTCAATTGTTGATATTCGCGATGAATCTGATCGGCACGGTGTTCGGGTGGTGCTTGATCTACGCAAAGATGAAATTCCAGAAGTGGTCATCAACCAGTTACACAAGATGACCCCTATGCAAAGAAGTTTTGGCATCATCTTATTGTGTATTGTTAATAATAAGCCGGAAATACTTAATCTCAAACAGATTCTGCAGCACTTTCTTATCCACCGAAAAACAGTCGTTTATCGGCGTACAGCCTTTGAACTGCGAAAGGCTGAAGAACGCGCCCATATTCTTGAAGGATTAAAGGTAGCAATCAGCCATTTAGATGAAGTGGTGGAACTTATTAAACGTTCTGCCGACCCGGGATCGGCGAAAGAAGGCTTGGTCGCCAGGTTTGAGTTGTCAGAGGTTCAGGCTCAAACGATCCTTGATATGCGCTTGCAGCGGCTGACAGGTCTTGAGCGCGACAAAATCATTGCTGATTACAATGAAATAATCGAGAAAATTGCCTGGCTGACCCAGGTGTTAAATGATGACAGTTTGGTTGTACAGGTTATCCGTGAAGAGCTTGAAAGGATTTTGGAAGAGTATGGAGATGCAAGACGAACAGAGATCATTGATGCCCCGGACGAAATTTTACCGGAAGATTTGATCACTCCGGAGGAGATGGTCGTCACTGTATCTCATTCCGGCTATATTAAACGCAACCCGATCAACCTCTATCGGGCACAACGGAGGGGCGGAAAGGGGATTAAGGGAATGGTGACCCTGGAGGATGATTTTGTCGTCAATCTTTACACAGCCTCTTCACTTGACACGTTCCTGTTTTTTACCAACAGAGGCCGGGTGTTTTGGCGGAAGGTGTATGAACTCCCCTTAGCCGGTAGAACAGCACGCGGTAGGGCAATTATTAACCTGCTCGAACTTGGTGAAAAAGAAAAAGTAGCGGCCATTCTTCCGGTAGCTGATCTTGCCAACATGGACGACAGCGTATCTGTGCTCACGGTCACCAAACAGGGGAGAGTGAAAAAAACTTCCATTGCCGAGTACAAACGCCCCCTTCGAAAAGGCAAGTTTGGTCTGACCATACGGGACGATGATGAAATTCTTACCGCGGCCATTACATCAGGAGAAGATGAAATTTTTCTGGCAACCAAAAAAGGGTTGTCCATCCGTTTCCATGAAAAGGATGTTCGTGTCATGGGGCGCTTAGCCGCAGGTGTCAAGGGTATCAGTCTGGGGGAAGAGGACGAGGTGGTCGGTGTTGCCGTGTTGCAGGATGCTGGATCTATTTTGACAGTAGCTGAAAACGGTTACGGTAAACGCACCGATGTTGCCGAATATCCGCTCCAAAATCGTGGCGGTAAAGGAGTTTTTACAATTAAAACCAGTGAGCGCAATGGTGATGTTGTGGGGGTGTTACCGGTTGTTGATGACGACCAGGTAATGTTGATTGCCAGCTCCGGTCAGATCATCCGCATGCCGATGGATACGGTGCGGATCATTGGCCGGAACACCCAGGGGGTGCGATTAATAAACCTTGAAGAAAGCGAATATGTTGTTGATCTGTCCATGCTCGCTCGCGAAGAGGCTGTTGATGATGAAGAAGTTGTGACAGGGGAAGAATATGACGATGAATAAGGTGGCTGTGGTGGGAGCCGGCAGTTGGGGGACAGCTTTAGCTCTGCTTTTGGCGCGTAAAGGTTGTCAGGTGATTCTTTGGGATTTCAATGCAGAACATGTTGCACAACTAGCAAAGGATCGGGAAAATAAACGGCACCAACCCGGTCACCTGTTTCCGGATACGCTACAGATGAGTGCAGCTCTTGCTGAATGTGTCTCCGGAGCAGAGTGCGTTGTCATGGTGGTACCTTCCCATGGGTATCGGGCTGTGTACCGTGATCTTTATCCGCACCTTGAAGAGAACGCATTGGTGGTCTCTGCTGTGAAAGGTATAGAGATTGAATCCGGCCAGACAATGACTCAGATCATGGCAAAAGAGGATAAAAACGATCGCGATATTCTCTTCGGTGTCTTAAGCGGCCCCAGTTTCGCTGCTGAGACAGCTGAACAGCAGCCGACAGCAGTGACGGTGGCCTTTGCTGATACCCAGGCAGCTGCCGCTGTACAGCAACTGTTTTCAACTGAGTACTTTCGTGTCTATACTTCCAGTGATGTGATCGGTCTTGAGGTCAGTGGCGCCATGAAAAATGTGATAGCAATTGCCGCCGGTATCAGTGATGGTCTTGGATACGGTCTTAACACCCGGGCAGCCCTGATCACTCGGGGTCTGGCAGAGATAACCCGGTTGGGCGTCGCTATGGGAGGTAAACCGCAAACCTTTGCCGGATTGGGAGGTCTGGGAGATCTGGTCCTCACATGTACCGGCAACCTGAGTCGAAACAGAACCGTTGGCCTGAAACTTGGCTCAGGCCTGTCATTAGAGCAGGTGTTGAGCGAAATGAAAATGGTGGCAGAGGGTGTTAAAACAACCAAGTCCTGTTATCACTTGGCGCAAGCCAAACAGGTGGAGATGCCGATACTTGAGCAGATGTATCAGATACTTTACCACGGAAAACGTTGCCAGGATGCCGTGATTGAACTGTTTCAACGAGAACTGAAACAGGAGGTTGAACCCTTGATCTGTTAGTGCCGGCAGGGTGAGTTGCCGATATCTTTTTATTTGAGCAGTTGCAGCAAGAGATAGTACAAGCATATTATTCCATAAGACAGGAAAGATTTCATCCGGAGGTTATTATGAGAAAATGGGAATGCACAGTTTGCGGCTATATACATGAGGGTGAAGAACCACCAGAAGAGTGTCCAGTCTGTCTGGCTGACAAAAGTATGTTTGTCGAACTTGTTGAAGAAACTTCTGGTGTTGAAGAGGCAACACCGGTAGAGGCTGCTGCGGTAACCACTGTTTCTGAACCTTCGACATCACAACCACAGAGCAGATTGTACAATTTTGCATCGGAACAGATCCTCAAGCATCATCTTCATCCCATCATGTCGCACACACCCAACGGTGTATTACCAATGGCACTTATTTTTTTATTGATCGCCGCCCTGTTTGGTTTTTCACTGTTTGAAACAGCAGCTTTTTATAGCTATCTCTTCGTCTTACTGGCTATGCCCCTGGTACTTTTTACCGGGTACGAGACCTGGAAAAAACGCTATCGCGGTGCATTGACTTCTGTCTTTAAAATTAAAATCGGTGCATCGGTTGTTGCTGTGCTTCTCTTATTACTGCTGACGATTTGGCGGGCCGTTGATCCGGACATCGCTACAACACCTTCAACAGGAAGGTGGGTTTTTCTCGGCTTGTCTTTAATCCTTGTCGGTGCAGTCGGGGGTGCCGGTCATCTAGGAGGTAAGTTGGTTTTCGGTACCCGTAAAAACTAAACGTGAGAATTGATATTAATTCGGTTTTGTTCTTAAACACCTTGCGGTGTACGAGCGATCGTGATAGAATGAATTTTCATTAAAAGAAAGTTTGTATAAATATTAAAAGATGGAGGATAGCAATGCCAACAAAGCAGGATCTACAAGAAGCCTTTGCCGGTGAGAGTCAAGCAAATCAAAAGTACCGTGCTTTTGCAAAAAAAGCGGAGAAGGACGGTTTTGTCAATATAGCCAAATTGTTCAGAACCACGGCTGAAGCCGAACTTATTCACGCTGAAGGACACCTGAAAGCAATGGATATGATTGCTTCAACCGCGGAGAATCTTCAGGCAGCTATTGATGGTGAAACCTACGAGTTTACAGAAATGTATCCTCCGATGCTGGATCGAGCGGTTGCCGTCGGCCACAAGGCAAAAACGATGTTTAAGTTTGCTGTTGATGCCGAAGCTGTCCATGCAGAAATTTACGCCAAGGCTCTGAATGCCGTTAAAAAGGGCGTTGATCTGGATGTCAGTGAGTTTTATCTCTGTCCGGTATGCGGATATATTGAGCTAGGCAAAGCTCCTGAAAAATGTCCGGTCTGTGGAGCGAAGCAGGCGGTTTTTACGCAGGTCGCTTAACTGTCCAGGGCTTTTCCTAGAGGCTGTATACAGGCTCTGCATGTACTGCAGAGCCTGTTCTGTTTGAGAGTACTGATACTTTCGTTACGTGCGTTGTCCGCAGAGCCTATCAGAGGCCTCCGTTTACCTGAATCATGTCCTTGAGTATGTAGGTGGCTATATTCAGGTAGATGAGTATCCCGCCGATATCCGCAATGGATGTGATCAGGGGTGCGCTTGCTGTAGCAGGATCCAATTGCAATTTGCTCAACAGAAACGGCAGGGACATTCCCACCAGACTGCCGAACAGCACGGTGAGCACCATGGTTGTTGATATCACCAGCGTGACCTCCGGACCGGCTCTAAATATACCAATGAATGAAACAGCCGCTCCCAGGATCACCCCTAAAATTCCGGCAACAAGAACTTCTTTACCAAGTAAAAAAAACCAATCGGAAAGTCTGGCTTTCCCTGTGGCGAGAGCACGCACCATGAGTGTTGCCGCCTGACTGCCGGCATTGCCGCTGCTGTTTATGAGTAGAGGCAGGAAAAAAACGAGTGCAACCACTGCTTTGATTGTGTCTTCGAAGTAGGCTAGTCCAGCACTTGAGAAAATGTTCACGAAGACCAGCACGAGTAGCCAGGGGAGTCGTGTACGCACGAGCAGGAGGATACTGGCATCCCGCATGTTGATATCTCCGATTACCGGGTGTGTTTTATGGGAAATAGCCGCCATACCGTGGAAGTCTTCGGTTGCCTCATCCACAATGATGTCCGCGACATCATCAAAGGTGACTATGCCAACGATGACATCGTCGTCATTGAGTACCGGTAGGGCAATCAAGTCATATTTTTGCATCTTTCGAGCGACATCTTCCTGGTCATCGTCAACCCTGGCAAAGATAACTTCCGGATTCATGATGTCATTGACCCGGGCATCCCGATGGGCAACGATCAATTCCCTGAGCGATACCAGTCCAAGCAGTTTTCGATCTTTGTCCACTACATATGTGTAATAGATCGTCTCTTTATCCGGAGCTACTTTTCTCAGGAGCTCGATGGCCTGAGAGGCTGTCAGTTGCGGAGACAGGGTGGCGTAATCGGAAGTCATTACCGCCCCTGCTGTACCCTCTCTATATGCAGAGAGCCGCCGGATATCTTCCCGTTCAGCCTGGGCCAGTGCCGGTAGAATAGACTCCTGGAGATGTTCAGACAGTTTTTTGAACAGACTGACCCGGTCATCCGAGGACATGTCGGCCAGCAGATGGGCAACCTCATGTCTGGGTAAGCTTCCGACGATTTCTATCTGCAGGTCTTCGTTGAGGTGACTGAGAATTTCGGAGCGGAGGGGATAAGGGGCATGTCGCAAAACCTCCCAGGCCTCCTGACTGGACAGTGTTGATATTAATTCGGCAACAGAAGCTGGATGTGCGGATACACAGAACTCCTGTAGTTGTTTTGAATCTGCAGTCGCGAGTATCTCGCGCAGTTCAGAGATGAGTTGGGGATTTTCTATTGTCATGGTTAACCTCCATTTTGGGCACGATGGGAGCTTTACGTGTGTGGAGGAGAACCAGTGGGCTTATGTTGGCTGAAGGTGCCGACCGTTCACTTCACAAATCGCGTAGCGCACATACCATGGGGTCCAGGGTCTTCTTCGGGCTCTTCTCGCATCATTTTCCGGGTGTTATTTTAAGGCAACGAAGCCTGCCATTGGAGTTCCGCATGCTGAGAACTCTTTTTTACGTTGCCTTTATCACATCGTTTACCGTCTTTTGTCAAGCTGCATAGTGTAGAATTTCATCAGCCTGTTCGCTTTGGTGGAAAATCGGCCGGATATTGGACACGTGTTGCGTATGTAAGTTTGTGAAGTGTACAGAAAAAATAAAGAGTAAAAATGAAAACCTCCTGTTCTTTTGTGCAGTAGTTACAAAGATTAGAGGTGGTTGCTGTTCGCTTGGCTCAACATAACCGGGATGCCTTTTATGTTCCCACGAGGGCGTAATCCCGGGGGGTTTGACAAAACAGCGGAATCATCCTATCTGTATGTCTGTAGAAGTTTTTTCCCTGCACTTTCCCATAACCAACAAGTATCGGAGAATACTATGACCACACAGGCAACAGCTATGGTTTTGGCCTCTTTCGTCGCTGATAGTCTGGCTCTGGGCGCTCATTGGATTTATGAGACCGATGTCATTGATCAACGGATCGGGCGAGTGGAAAGCCTGCTTGCCCCTCTTTCTGATTCATTTCATGCCGGTAAAAAAAGAGGGCAATTTACACACTATGGCGACCAGACCATGGTTCTCCTGGAGTCGTTGGCACGTAAGGGTGTGTTTTCGCTGGCTGATTTTGCGTCTTCCTGGAAGAGTCTTTTTTCCGAATACCAGGGATATATTGACAGGGCAACCTCCACCACCCTGGAAAACATGAATCGTAACCTACCACTGGATCATTGCGGTTCCTCTTCTTCCGACCTGGGTGGTGCAGCCCGCATCGCACCGCTGGTATACCGATATCAGCACGACAAAAAAGCCCTGCTTGCGGCTGTGCAGGAACAAACAAAACTTACCCACAACAACCCCGCGACATTGGCCGGTGCAGATTTCATTGCTAAAACAGCATGGGGGGTATTGCAGGGCAGTGAACCGGCAGAAGCCATGGAGCAGGCCCTGGACCAGGGGGTTGCAGATATCGACCTCGACAACCGTATCCGTGGAGGATTGGATTCAGGGGGAAAGGACACCCGTACAGTTATCAAACAATTTGGTCAGGTGTGCGGTATTGCAGCAGCTTTACCCGGCGCGATTCACCTTATTCTCACCTACAGCAATGACCTCAGGGCCGCACTGATAGAAAACGTGATGGCCGGTGGCGATTCTGCTGCGCGAGGACTGGTGGTCGGCATGGTTCTTGGTGCATATCTCGGAGAAAAAGCAATTCCCGAGCAATGGTTGATGGATATGGAAAAAACAGATGCGATAAGGGAGCTCATGACGACCATTGATACGGCTGCGTAAGTTCCGCATGTCTGTCATAATCAGTACTTTTTTGGGAGGTCTGGCACCACAATGTGTCTTTTGGGTTGAAAAAAAATCTCGTTAAGGTGATTATCGCCAGTAAGGTATCATTTATAAAAAAAAAACCCAGCGCCACTTGAGAATCTAAAGGACAGTTCTTTCTGCCGACTCTAAAAGGATGCTATGACCGCCTTAAATGATGATCAGCTGCAACTGCAGCGTTTTGAACAGATTTGCAAGGATGCGGGCCTGAAGGTGACACACCAGCGTTTGGAAATTTATCGCGAAGTGTTGGCGGCCCATGACCATCCTTCTGCTGAAGCGCTTTATAAACGGCTGAAAAAACGACTGCCCTCTCTGTCTCTTGACACTGTGTACCGTACGCTTGGCACCTTCGATCAGTTAAACCTGGTGCATCGGGTTGAGACACTGGAAAGTCAGGCCCGGTACGAAGCTTTTAACTCGCGGCATCACCATTTTCTGTGTAAAGGCTGTGGGAAGCTTGTTGACTTTACCTGGCAGTACTTTGATGCTGTGCAGCTTCCCGAGCATCTCAGCAATATCGGTACTGTTGACCAGGCAAATGTGGTGGTGCACGGTACCTGTGCAGCCTGTGTTTCATCAGCCCGATCCAGGTGATAATATCGTGCGACCCAGTATTTTAACCGTATTTGCTTTACAGTCATTAGAGAATGATTATTATTTAAAGATCTTGTTTTTTAGACTTTTCACCACCTTCATAAAGGAGATTCACTATGGCTGTCATCACTTTGCAGGGTAATACTATTGAAACCAGTGGTTCACTCCCTGCCAAGGGTTCTGTTGCTCCCGGGTTTGTTCTCGTTAAAACCGATCTCTCTGAGGGAACCCTTGCTGATTATAAAGGTAAAAAAGTAATCTTAAATATCTTTCCCAGTATTGATACCCCAACTTGTGCCACCTCTGTGCGGCATTTCAATAAAGCAGCAAGCGAATTGACCAACACCGTTGTTCTTTGCATTTCAGCCGACCTTCCTTTTGCTCAAGCCCGCTTCTGCGGGGCAGAAGGACTGACGAATGTAGAACCTCTGTCTGTTTTCCGTTCACCGGCGTTCGGTAAAGATTACGGAGTAACCATTACCACGGGACCGATCGCTGGTTTGTTATCACGGGCAATCGTTGTCATTGATACCGACGGTAAAGTCATTTATACTGAACAGGTCGCGGAGGTCACGGCAGAACCAAATTATGATGCAGCTCTTGGCGCCCTGAAATAAAAATTTTATAAATTTTTCTGACATAGCTCCAGTTGCCCGCCCAGGAGACTGGAGCTTTTTTGTTGTACCTGTTCAGGGGCTTTCGTTTAACTTGCTGTCATTCCAGAGTTAAAAGCCAGGAGTATCGTTAAAAGATACTGCTGTTCCACCTCTGCGGTTTTCTTCCAGATTCGATCCGGATTGTTTATCCAATAACGAACCAACCCGCTGTATGATCGGCTCGCTGCATCATAAAGTGGAGGGCTGGTAAGGAAGGTTGACACCGTGTGGAGAATCGTTCATTATTGTAGGCCCGTTTTTTCAGCCCTATTTAAAGCTTGATTTGTACTATTATCCGTGATGGTTGCTCTTTTCCTTACCGCATGCTGAATAAAAAAAACAAAGCGCTTCAAGCGGGTCAACTGGTTGCCCTGATTGCCGGTCTGCTTATTGCCGGCCAGATTGGTTATTCATCCTACCAGGGTACATCCTTTTGCCCCAATGACGGTTGCGAGATTGTAGAAGTGTTAATCAAGGTTTCACCCTTGGTTTTCAATATAATCGGTTTTTTCTATTTTCAGATAATTTACTGGGGATTGCGTGCAGCCAGAGGTGAACAGCGGCGGCTGTCTCCGGCAGTTTCTCTGTTGCTCCTGGCCGGTCTGATTGTGGAGGCTGTCCTCGTCAGTTTTCAGTACCTCATTGCGCAGACGTTCTGTCTTTACTGTGTTGCCATTTTTGGCTGTATCGTCGTGCTCAACTGCCTGCTGGGTGTGAGGCATATACTTTCCGGTGTACTGGTCTTTGGTGCTGCGGCTTTAAGTTTTGCCAGTTTGGACTTTCATCAGGCCATCGCAGGAAAACAGCCGTTTGTTGACGGTGTTTTTGCCAGCCGATCCGGCCTGCAGAAGTATCCGGAACACTACCTCTTTTACTCCTCAACCTGTACTCACTGCGAAAAGGTTATCTCCTTTTTGAAAGACAATGCCCGCATGACGATCCATTTCAATCCCATTGATCTGGTAACCACCCTCAATCTGCCGGAAGTCACGTTCAATACCAGGTACAATCAGACGCTGAATAAGGCTTTACTGACCTCTCTGGGGATTGATGAGATTCCAGTCCTCATGACCAGAACCCCTGAGGGCTGGACGATCCGGCGGGGAGAGAGTGCGATTCTGGCGTTTCTCAGTTTACCTGCATCAGCAGAGACCTCTGGCCAATCAAGCTCAATTCCGGCTGTTCATCCCCTTGTCCCCGGCCTGCCCGCCAGTGACGGCTGTGGTATAACTGAGGACTGCAGCAGGGTTGCCCCCGGGTATCAACAGCCCACTGATTAATGACAGCAGCTGCCGGTGGTTAATTCCCGGTCAGTGCCTGATCCAGATCCCAGAAAAGATCTGCCGCATCTTCCAGGCCGACACTCAGGCGAACCATATCAGGAGTGACACCTGACTGGTGCAGAGCCTCGTCGCTCAACTGACTGTGGGTTGTGCTGGCCGGGTGAATGGCTAAGCTTTTGCAGTCACCTACATTGGCCACATGACTGAAAAGTTTAAGATTGTTGATGAACTGCTGCCCCGCAACCCTCCCCCCTTTAATCCCAAAAGTCAGCACAGCTCCGGCTCCCTGCGGTAAATAGCGGCGGGCGCGTTTGTGGCCCGGGTGATCATCGAGATCAGGGTAACTTACCCAGGCCACCTTGGGGTGCGTCTGTAAAAATTGTGCCACAGCGCAGGCGTTGGCCACATGCTGTTGCATCCGCAAGCTCAGGGTCTCAACTCCCTGTACAGTCAGCCAACTATTGAATGGTGAGGTTGAGACGCCCAGATCACGCAGCATCTGTACTCGTGCCTTGAGGATAAAGGCTGGCGGCCCAAAGTCATTGTACACCACACCATGGTAGGAGGGATCAGGTGTGGTAAAATCGGTAAATCGCCCGCAACCCCAATCAAAAGTACCACCATCGACAATCAAGCCGCCAAGACAGGTACCGTGTCCATTAAGAAATTTGGTGGTACTGTGAGTAACAATGTTTGCTCCCCACTCAATTGGCCGACAAAGATAGGGGGTTGCCAACGTGTTGTCGATGACAAGGGGTAGATCGTGTGCCTGGGCGATTGCGGCTACCTCTTCAAATGGAAAGACGGTTAAACCGGGGTTTCCCAAGGTTTCACCGTAGATGAGTTTGGTTCTGGGCTGAATGGCCTGGAGAAAGCTCTCCGGATCAGCCGGATCGGCAAAACTTACCTCAATACCCAATCGGGGCAGGGTGTAGGACAGCTGATTATAGGTGCCGCCGTAGAGGCTGCTGCTGGCGACGATATGGTCACCGGCTTGACACAGGGTCAGGAATACCAGGGTCTGAGCACCATGGCCGCTGCTGGCCGCAAGGCCACCAATGCCATTCTCAAGATCCGCCACTCTTTTTTCCAGCACATCGGTGGTGGGGTTCATTATGCGTGTGTAAATATTACCGGCTTCCTTGAGAGCAAAGAGCTGGGCAGCATGCTCAGTGTTGCGAAACATGTATGAAGTGGTCTGGTAGAGGGGAAGAGCTCTACTGTGGGTCGTCGAATCAATGGTTTGTCCGGAATGGAGCTGACGGGTTGAAAAGCCGAAACTGCGTTGCTCTGTTGTCATTGTACACCTCGATGACCAGGAGATATCGTTGTTGCCCATACGTTGAGGAGCATCATCAGGAGCTGTTTGGTTGTGCACTGTACCAATATTTCACCACTCTGCAACGAAGACTGTACTGCCGGTGCTGTACACTGTTCTTTTATGCTGCGGTAAAACTAACCTGTCCAATGTACCCACGCTTGTCAATATGAAAACAGCGGAATAACATTTGACGGATATTCACCGGCTTTTTACAGTAAGAGGCCATGTGAACAGGCAGCGTACTTTCAAAAACATCCGGCTGACGTATTTCCCCCGCAGCCGGTATGATATCATGGGGAGCCAAGGGAGTGTGGAGTAATGTTGACCTTCTCTTTTGCAAACGGTGACCGTCTTCCCGCCCTCGGGCTTGGTACCTGGAAAGCGGCGCCCGGAGCGGTTTACACGGCGGTACTGGAGGCGTTAAGCATTGGTTATCGCCATATAGACTGCGCTCCTATTTACCAGAATGAGGCAGAGGTGGGCAAGGCGTTGACCAAAGCGTTTGCCGCCGGTCAGGTGGATCGTCAGGAGCTCTGGCTGACCTCTAAACTGTGGAATGGTTCCCATGGCCCGGAACAGGTACAACCGGCACTGAAAAAATCTCTGACAGATTTAGGAGTCGATTATATCGATCTTTACCTCATTCACTGGCCGGTGATCTTTAAATCAGGTGTTACTTACCCTCGCAGAGCGGACGACTATCTCCCCTTTAGCATTGATTCGTTAAGCCAAACCTGGCAGGCCCTGGAAGCATGCAAAACAGCAGGGCTGGTTCGGCATATCGGGGTATGCAACTTCAGTGTTGCCAAGCTTCGTGCGCTTCAATCCGAGGCAGGAATACGGCCGGAAATGAATCAGGTTGAACTTCATCCTTATCTGCAACAAAATGATATGCTCAACTTCTGTCGCGACAACGGTATTCTGGTCACCGCGTATTCGCCGCTTGGTTCCGGTGACCGCCCGGCAGCGTTGAAAAAAGCTGAAGAGCCGATCCTTCTGGACAACCCGACTGTTGTTCGGATTGCTGAGAAACATGGTTGTACGGCTGCCCAGGTGTTGCTTGCCTGGGCCTTGGCTCGAAAAACCGCAGCCATTCCTAAATCAGTCAATCCTGAGCGCTTACAACAAAATCTTTCTGCTGCCGAACTGGTTATCGATGAGCAGGATATGGCTGATATTGCCGCTCTTGATCGAGGGTATCGCTTTGTGGACGGTGCTTTTTTTACAGGTAAGGGGTCTCCTTATACAGTTGCCGGCATCTGGGATGAGCGCAGGGATTAGCATCTATGCTTGCTATAGAAGACCTTGTGACCGATGGGCTGCATATAGACCGTTTTGCTGTACAGTCCGGTGAAACCTGGTGCATGATCGGTGGTCTCGGATCAGGTATTGAGCAGTTTGCCGGTATCATTGATGGCGAAAAGAACCGGTTGCATGCGGCCACTCTGCAGTTACCCGAAAAAATCGGACTTCTTTCGTTTAAGCGGCAACAGGCGGTTTTCGAAGATGAGTTGCGTAAAGATGACACTGATCATCTCGACCGGCTTGATCCAGGGACACCGGCACGTCTGTTTCTGACTGATGTTGATCGGCACCGGGAGCTTATCGATCGATTCGCGATGACAGAACTGCTCGATCGGGGGTACCGTCAACTGAGTACCGGTCAGGTCCGCAAGCTCCTGTTACTGCACCATATCACAAGAGGAGCGGATCTTCTTGTGCTGGAACACCCCTATGATGGACTTGATCGCAGCAGTTGTCAGGATGTGGACCAGGTTTTATCCGGATTGCACGGGCAGGGACTCACCATGCTTCTCCTGGTCAGTAATACAGGTGATATCCCTTCGTGGTGTACCCACCTGGCAGTTTTCAAGGACGGTCGCCTGGCGCTGCAAGGATTGCGATCCGATGTTTTCCCAGAGGTTGTCGAGCTGTTACGTGGTCAGTCGTCGCTTTCTCAGGTTGCGGTTGATGACTTACGCCAGGAGGCTCAGGTGGTTGATCGAAGCAAGGCCGATATCCCGCTGATACAGCTGCGCAACGGCTTTGCTCACTACGGTGAGATCGAAGTTTTTTCAGGTCTTGATCTCACCGTTAAACAGGGAGATCACACTCTGATCACCGGACCAAATGGCTGCGGAAAATCCACCTTGCTCCAACTTATCATCGGAGATCATCCGCTTTGTTATCGTAATGACCTGACGCTTTTCGGCCGTCGTCGAGGAAGCGGTGAATCCATCTGGGATCTCAAACAACAGATGGGTATTGTCAGTGCCGATCTTCATCGCAACCACCGCGTATCAGGAAGTGCTCTGGCGATCATAGTCTCCGGACTCTTTGATTCCATAGGCCTGTACACCAAACCCAGTGCTGCACAGCAACGATTGGGATATCGCTGGCTCGAACGTTTAGGGCTTGTTGAGAGGGCAGCTGTTCCTTTCCGCCAGCTCAGTTTTGGTGAGCAGCGGCTGATCCTGCTCGGCCGGGCCCTGATCAAGGCCCCCCCTTTACTCATTCTCGATGAACCAACCCACGGATTAGACGAGAATCATCGCATGGCGCTGCTCGATTTTCTTGAGCGTATCGCCGATGAACAACTTGCCACCATTATCTATGTCAGCCATCGACCGGACGAGTATCGGAACTTTTTTAAACAACGGGTCCAGTTTCATTAAACAATGATCTTGCGGACAGGAGGGGTATCGAAATCTCCCGTGGGTCTGCCGGGTTACCATGGGCTGCCGTAGAGATTATGACGACTGAAAACAAGGTCATCTCCACCCTGATCTTGTAGATGTGACGTTTCATTCTTAAAGTAGAGGGGCTGGTCAGTGCCGTTTCCACTGGAGATGGACAACCTCTTTGTGGTACATAACTCTTGACCTGTCTGCCAAGGCATTTTTTCTATGATCATTCTCAACAGGAGGGCCCCATGATACTGCCATACCGTGATTATCAACCACAGGTCGGTAAAGGTGGCTGGGTGGCACCCAATGCCACCCTTATCGGTGACGCAATTTTAGGTGAAGATGTCTCCCTCTGGTTCGGCGTTATTGTCCGGGGGGATGTTCACCGGATTCGCATTGGTGACCGCACGAATATCCAGGACCTCTCAATACTTCATATTACCCAGCATGAAGGTGCTGTACGGGATGATGAAGACGGTTACCCGACCATCATCGGTTGTGATGTGACGGTTGGGCACCGGGCCATTCTGCATGGGTGCACAGTGGGTGATCTCTGTCTGGTCGGTATGGGTGCGGTGATCCTGGATGGAGCGGTTATCGGCTCCGAGTCGATTGTGGGTGCCGGTTCGCTGGTTACACCGGGAAAGCAGTTTCCACCGCGATCGTTGATCATGGGAACTCCCGCCAAGGTGGTCAAGGAGGTCAGCGAAGCCCAGGTTCAGGAAATGCGGGCATCCTGGCGGCGATATGTGGCTCTAAAAAATGAATATCATCGAGCCGGAGTTGGTGATTGTTTTTAAAAAGAGTGTGCAGGGGGTCATTTAACTTCTTTTCAGAGAACCAGGACAGAATTGGTCTCACCATATTCGTTGGGTGCGTAATCGTCAGCCTGAGTGTCGTTAACCCATACCCCACCGTCAAGAACATAACGAAAGCGATATGTATGGCCGGTTGGTAGGGAGAGAGTAACGGAAAAACTGCCATCTTTGAGTTTTTTCATTGGAGTTGCATGCAGTGACCAGTCATTAAACTCTCCCGCCACCACGGCTGTCTCGGCATTTTCTTCGTTTTCATATTTAAAGGTAACACGGCATGCCGCTCCTGTTTTAGAAATACTTTTTTTTAACATGTTGTCTCCTTGCCCTCTCGGGTGAGCAGTGTGTGAAAATATTAGACAGGTCGCTAAGGTAGCAATGTTACTTTATAACAGCTCATCCGTAGGAGCAAGGACTATCTTGCAGGTCAGTCATGAACCCGCAGAGCCGACACAGGTGACAATTATAAAGAGCCAGATCTGTTTCAGGTGGAAGGGTGGAGACTTTCCGGTGTTGTTCCCTTTATCGATCGTTATCAATATTAACTGTTCCTAATTCAACTGGTTATGGCCGAATTTTTGAGTCCGCAGATCCCGGAATTACTCGCTCCCGCCGGCAACTTCGAGAAGTTGATTGCAGCCGTACATTACGGCGCTGATGCGGTCTATCTTGGGGGGCAGAAGTACAGTCTTCGTGCTCGAGCAGCAAATTTTGATGCAGAGGAAATGCGACGAGCCGTGGATTTTGCCCATGCTCGCGGTGTGAAGGTGTATGTGACGGTCAACGTTTTTGCTCACAATCGTGATTTTCATGATCTTGAAGCATACTTACGTCTGCTGCAGGAAATCGATGTTGATGGCTGCATCGTCAGTGATCCGGGAATATTGATTGTAGCGCAACAGGTTGTCCCTGACTTGCCACTCCACCTGTCAACGCAGGCCAACGTCACCAACCAGGCCAGTGCCCGTTTCTGGGCCCAGCATGGAATAACCCGCCTCAATCTGGCCCGGGAGCTGGGTCTGGAGGAGATCAGGGCCATACGTACGGCCACTGATGCTGAACTGGAGGTCTTTGTCCATGGCGCACTTTGTATCTCCTATTCCGGGAGGTGTATGTTGAGCACGTATCTTACCGGCCGGAATGCGAACCAGGGTGACTGTGCGCATCCATGTCGTTATTCCTACGCACTGGTTGAGGCAAAGCGCCCCGGAGAGTACTTCCCTGTGGAGGAAGACAATCGCGGGACGTATATTTTTAATTCGCGTGATCTCTGTTTACTCAGGCAACTTCCGGCTCTGGTCAATGCAGGGGTCAATGCCATCAAAATTGAAGGGCGCATGAAATCCATCGGCTATGTTGGTGCCGTGGTGCGTGTCTACCGGCAGGCTCTTGACTGGCTCAGACAACAGATTGTTTCGGGACGGCCCCTGGACAGCCTTGTGTTTCCCGAGGTTTTCGATAGTGAACTGGCCAAGATCGGTACCCGTGGTCAGACGGAGAATTTTTTTCATGCACCCCCTTCATCCGACGACATGTTGTATGATACAATGAGATGTGATCAACGGTATGTGCCCGTGGGGATCGTTCGCGCCACCTCTCCTCTGCTGGTCGAAGCTCGTCATGTTCTTGCGCTTGGCGATCCGATTGAATGTCTGCACCGCACCACTGTTGAACCAATCACGGTTACCGTTATCAAACTTCAACTTGAGGACGGCACAGTGGTTGACCGGGTTAATCCGATCACCCGGGTTGTCATCCAAACCGATCCACCTCTGTTGGATCTTGAGCCGTACACCCTGTTACGTAAATGTATCACATCCGCATGAAGCCTTATCTGAATATCCCCTTTCTTCCCGAGGACAGGTACGTAGAGTTTCTTACCGGCTGTATCGAGGATCTGGACAGTATTCACTTCAGTTTATTGCACAATCAGAGAAACCTTGACAGCCGTATTCAAGTTGAACCGGGCATTGCCCGACAAACAAACCTTGGTTATTTGAAACGGCTGTCCGGCCCTAAAAAGTATGCCCTGCTCAACAGCCGGTTCTACCCTCCTGACATGCTGCTTGAAAAGGACGGTCTTGTGCCGCTTATTCATGATCTGGAGTACTATCTCGACCATGGAGTGCTTGATGGCCTGATCTACTGTGATCATTACCTGATCCAGGCGCTGGCTGAGAGGGATCCGGAGGTTGCCGCCCGGCTGGAGGCTGTGCCCGGTGTGAATATGATGCTGGATTCACTGCCTAAAATAGAATTTCAGTTGAACTATATTCAAGCAACCGGTTTCAAAAGCCCTGCTAAAATTATCCTTGATCGTTCTCTTAATCGTAACCTCGATGGTCTTGCAGCCGTATGTCTGGAGTTGCGGCAGCAGTTACCGGACATCAGGATAGAGGTGCTGGCGAACGAGGGTTGTTTAGCCTTCTGTCCCTTCAAGTTATCCCATGACGCCTATATCTCCCTGGCCAATATGACCGGCCATGACCATACGCACGCGATTAACTGTTCTCTCGGCTGTATCCGTCTGCTGGGCGAACAACCCTATCGTATCCTGCAATCACCTTTTATCCGCCCTGAGGATATTGATCTTTACCTCTTTCATGTGGATACGATCAAACTCTGTGGTCGCACTCTTGGGGCCTCATTTCTGATCAATGCCATAACAGCCTATCGCAATCGGAACTATAACGGTAATCTGCTTGACCTGATGGACGCCATGGCCTGGTTGGCTGATCGTCTTTATGTCGACAACCGTCTGCTGTCATTTGATTTTGCCAACATACTGTCTCTGTGTGATAATCGTTGCGATTGCTGTGGATTCTGTCAGGAGTTGTTTGCAACCATTACTCATGAGCTCCCCATGACTATTCAGGATCTGCGGACG
This sequence comes from Desulfobulbus oligotrophicus, assembly GCF_016446285.1. Taxonomy (NCBI): domain Bacteria; kingdom Pseudomonadati; phylum Thermodesulfobacteriota; class Desulfobulbia; order Desulfobulbales; family Desulfobulbaceae; genus Desulfobulbus; species Desulfobulbus oligotrophicus. Next base: position 853,949 of record NZ_CP054140.1, on the reverse strand, counting down.
ACTGCAGATTGACATCAGGGTGCCTCGCAAGTAAGGTAGCCGGGTCTGGCAACGCCTGGTATTCTTGAGAAGATTGGCTGGAAAGCTTTTGTTCAAACTTTGAAAGAGCAACCCTTATGGAAACATTTGAAGAGTTACTTGCTGAGTCCACCCGGATCCACGGTCATATCTGTGCTGGTCAGGTGATTGGTGTGCGCATGACCATCGCTGCCCTGGAGCGGATCGGTATTCGCGATCCCAAAGGTGCTGATCGGAAAAAACTGTATGTGATGGTCGAAATTGATCGTTGCGCGACTGATGCCATTCAGTCTGTTACCGGATGCAGCCTGGGCAAACGTACTCTGCGCTGGTTTGATTTCGGCATTATGGCCGCCACCTTTGTTAACCTTGAAACCGGCCGTGCGGTCCGCGTTGTTGCCCGTGAGGAAGCGCGAGATCTATCAGCAGAATACTGCCCTGAAATTGAAGATAAATATCGTCGCCAGTTAGAGGCCTACAGGGTCATGCCGTTGACTGAACTGTTCAGTTTTCAGGAGGTCGGTGTACAGATCCCTGTCAGTGATATGCCGGGACGTCCCATCCGCAGGGTGCAGTGCAGCCAGTGCGGTGACTGGGTGCAAGACTGTAGGGAGCAGCAACTGGACGGAGGCACTGTCTGTCGTGCCTGTGCCGGGCTTCGGTATTATACAGTGCTCCCGGGTACTTCCTCTACATCGCCGATCTAAACGCGTCTCTGCTATCGTTGAGCCCGACGGTCCATTATTGAGAATCGTATCGTGGGTAATCTTCAGGGCAGAGCATGCCTATCGTCTCTGGTCTCCGGTACATTCCACGATAACCGGAGCAGCATCTTTTTAATAGCCGACAACACTGCTATCTGTCTGATCCCCATAATTTTGTAAGGAGTGGTTTGTCAGTTTGGCGGAGGTAGGAGTAGCTGGACGGATAGAGGTCAGCCGAGAAGAGAGCGCAGTATCGGCAGAGGGTTGGTTCGGCGCAATCGTTTAAGAAATCGAGGGGCATCCAGGTTGTAGCGCTGCTGATACTCTTTACTGCGTTTAAGCGCCTGTTTGATGGCAGCAAAGGGAATGGAGTCCGGGAAGACGAGCAGGATTATATTGGTGTGTTGATGCTCCTGCACCTTTAACAGTTGACCACGGCTGGCTGCAGTTATTGTCTGCAAAGCCTGTTGATACATCTTTTTGTGTCCACTCCACAGGTTGACCGCTAAAACCCCCCGGCTATCCAGTCTCGCCAGGAGGGCATGGTACAGTCTCGGTTCAAAAAGGGCTGGAGCCATGGCTCCAGGATCGAAAATATCAAGAAAAATGACATCGTAGCTACTGGTCGGATGAACAGACAAAAATGTCAGCACATCCTGGCAGAAGATTCGTAATCTGCCGTGGCGAGGCAGATCGAAGCAATCATGAGCCACATCAATGACCAACTGCTCTTTTTCAACCACATCAATGCGAGCGTGCGGAAAGAAATGAAGGAGAAAATGCGGTATGGCACCACCTCCCAGTCCGGCTATGAGGAACCGGGTTGGATCAGGATGGAGAAGTGACGCCATGGCCATCCATTGGGTGTAGGTCAGTTGCAGAACCCACGGCTCAGCAAGATCAAGACAGGTTTGCTGTTCCTCAGTGCCGAATTTCAAGATTCGCAGACCGTTTTTGTCGATCACCTGAACCGAGTGGTTGCCGGTGTGCCCGTTGAACACCACCTGTTCCATTGCTTCCATGAAAGAAAAGCCGTAAAACTGATCATCAGCTTTACGGCTGTCCATAAAGAGTTTGCCTGTAGCAGCGGATGCCCTGCAATCCGGTCATTGGACCGCAGCTACTGTAGATATTTACCTGGACATGGTTTTCATACACGATGAAAATCAATTGCACCCTCTCAGGCTTCAGCCTGCGCTCTTGGTCTGCACCTTGTCGGTATCGGTGGCAGAACCGGCGATGGCACTACGGCTGACCTTAATGCGAACATTTTCAGCGATCTCCAGGGTGACAACGGTATCGGTGAGACTGGTGATGACCCCATGAATTCCTCCACCGGTGATGACGCGATCGCCTCGTTTTAGATTTGTCAGATAATTCTGGTGTTCTTTGGCTCTTTTCTGCTGCGGTCGAATAAGCAGAAAATAAAAGACAACAAAAATAAGAATCAACGGAACAAACTGGGCAAAACCAGCCATTCCTCCGGGTGCAGCGGCTGCATCGGCCGCCCAAGCAACTCCTGTCATGAAGTACTCCTTTTTGTAGTTGGTTTGGGGTGTAAAAACGATTTAAGCACGTTGTTGATAAAAAGCACGGCGAAAGGCAAGAAACCGATCTTCACGAATGGCTGTTCGCATCTCTTTCATCAGCGTGCAGTAATAATGGATATTGTGGATGCTGTTTAACTGATACGCCAGAATCTCCCGGCTTTGGAACAGGTGTCGTAAATAGGCGCGTGAGTAGTGGCGGCAGGTGTAGCACTCGCAATTTTCATCAACAGGTCGATGGTCTTGCTGGAAACACGCATTTTTTATAACAACTCTGCCGCGTGAAGTAAAGAGCATTCCATTGCGGGCATTGCGGGTTGGCATGACACAGTCAAACATATCAAGGCCATGGTACACCCCTTCAACCAGATCTTCCGGCGTTCCGACCCCCATGAGATAACGGGCGTGATCTTCCGGAAGATGCGCGGTAGTGGCTTCAAGGATCTCATACATCAACTCCTTGGGTTCCCCTACAGATAAGCCCCCTAAAGCGTAGCCATCAAAGCCTGTCTCCATTAACTGCTCAATTGCTTCCAGTCGCAGATCTGGAAACATCCCACCCTGGACGATACCGAACAGATGTTGACCCGTTGAGTTCTTCTGGACATTCCGGCAGCGTCTTGCCCAACGGGCTGTCAGAGCGGTGGCCCGGCGAGCCGTATCGTAATCGGCCGGGTACGGAATACATGTATCCAGAGCCATCATGATGTCAGCTCCGAGTGCCTCCTGGATATGGACTGCATCCTCCGGGCTGAGATAAAGGCGTGAACCGTCGAGGTGGGAGCGAAAGGCTGCGCCTTCTTCTGAGATTTCGGCCAGCTCCTGGAGGCTGAATATCTGAAATCCTCCGGAGTCGGTTAAAATCGGTCGATCCCAGTGCATGAATCTGTGCAGACCGCCTAAAGAACGGATGAGTTCATGACCAGGCCGGATAAAGAGATGATACGTGTTGCCAAGAATGATTTGCGCGCCGGCGTCAATCAGGTTTTCCGGGCTCATGGCCTTCACTGTTGCCTGCGTACCCACGGGCATGAAGACCGGAGTTTGGACGGTACCGTGGAGTGTGGACAGTTGGCCGTACCGGGCGCCACATTCACTGGATCGGCCTTCTACAGTAAAGGGAGAGACTGTTGTCATGGGCGTTCAGAGTAATCCAGGGTCAGTTCACATCAAGAACGGTGAGTTCAAAATACAGAGTCTTGCCGGCCAGAGGGTGATTGAAATCAAGGGTGGCCGATGTTTTACTGATCGAGATCACCACACCTTGCAGCTCCTGTCCCTGCGGCCCCACAGCCGTGACGATTGCATCTTTTTTCCTTCCCTGTTCAGGTAGTTGTTCCAGAGGAATATCAAGTACCGCATCCTCGGATAGTTCACCATATCCATCTTCAGGTGCAATACTGACCCTGAAACTGTCACCGGTTTTTTTGCCCGCCAATTTTTGTTCCAAACCAAACAGGAGCAGTTCCTCTCCCTGAACATAGGTAAGCGGTTCATCCCCGACATTGCTGTCAACGGTTTCACCATTGTCCAGGGTCAGTGTGTAGGTGATGGTAACGGTTTTTCCTGGACTGATGATCATGATGTTCTCGTCTGGAAAAAATTAGCTGATAGCCCCGCTCTTCCGAGCTGGACAGCCGAGGTAGCTTCAAAAAAAATGTGGCAGCATGCGTACAACGCTATATACCGGCTGATCAACAATTGCAAGGTTGCAGTCCCGGCCGGTTACAATGCCCTTACTGTGGATCGATATCATATTGTGCCAGTAGAGGAAGCAGCCGTTTGTTCAGCGCATGGTACTGTTTGCTGATCGACCGGTGCAGATGAAATTGGACCAGGGCCCGATGCAGGTTGTCTCCGTGCTTCGTGATTTTGAAGTACCGATCTCCTTCTAAGTGGTCGATGAAGAAGCGCAGTCCTAATTCAAAACTGATGAGTGCGGTTGCCGGGACAAGCAGTTCCCGATCGCCGGCTGAGAGAAGATGGGCCGCCTGGTCCAGATATCCGGCCATGAGTGCTTCAAACAGTTCCGGGCGAAAGCGTGTCTTTTCCGGAGTCGTTTGCCACTCTCCCTGAGGGTTGCAGCAGGAACGCAGGCAATCAGCAAGGTCATGAAGGAGCAGACCGGGTTTGACCGTGTCAAAATCAATTAGACTGACAGCTCTGTCTTCATCCCGGGCAAATAAAAAGTTGGCAACTTTGGGATCTCCGTGAATCACCCGGTGCGTGAGCCTGTGTCTCGAGTCTTCCAGAAGAGAAACCATGGGCCGTACGGTTTCGATAAATTCCCGACAAAACTGCTCGTTCTCATCCACCGGTCGCCAGGCCGTGGACAGCTGGTCGTAATGCTCCAGGTATCTGGGGGTGATATGAAAGTCGGGTAATGGATCAGTAAGAGTTTGGGAGTCAAGATTTGCGGTTAATATGTGAAAACGACCGAGCAGACGGCCAATACTGCAGGCCTGTTCCGGTGTGGTGACCCGGACAAGGAGGCGACTGTTGTCAATGTGAGTCAACAGCCGCCAGCAGTGACCGGCTGTATCAATATAATGGTCCTGGCCTGTCGGATTGCTGATCAGCTGGAAAAAGGTGATATTCGGTTCACCTGTCTGACTGAGATGCCTGGTCAGAGCACGAACATTGGCCATGATCATTTCCGCGTCAGTGAAGACCTCGGGATGCAAGCGTTGCAGGATTGCATATTGGCCTCCTGCGATTTCTACCCGCCAGGTGTCGTTGATATTACCCTGTGTCAGCGGTTCAAGGTGGACAAGGTGTCTGTCAGGAAGAAACCATGTCAAGACGTCGACCGGTTGTAGGGCAAAAGAGTGCTTGATCATCGGGGTGTTCGTGGCAACCAGGGTTGCTCTTCGGTGTTGATAGTGTTGAGCAGGATGGTAATCCGGTTCACCACCTCCTCCACACTGTGCTCAATCTCCGGCGACATCCGTTGTCTAAACTCTTCAATCTCCTTGACTTCGATCAGGAAAATACGGATAGCATGAGGCATTTCGTTGGGGAAACAGACATACCCGGTATGCAACGTTGCGCCAAGGGGGACGGTGTGAGAGTTGATCGAGGTGGGGGGGATCAGGATATCATCCGCTGTGACCTCTAAAATGGTACCGGGAGCGATACCAAACCTGCAGGCATCAACAATGATGGCGTTTTCATACCCTCTGATTTTGTCCAGAACCTCAAAACCGGCTGAATAGATACACGCAGTCTGACAGTTGGGGTGCTGACTCCTCAACTGTTCCACAACAACGATACCGGCCCGGTCATCCTGTACGTACGGATTGCCAATACCTATGACCACACATTTATTTTTCATGGACGCACGGTTGTCGGACACAATGAACGGGTAATTCGGATTTTTTTCACGCTGGAGAGGTGTTGGTGATCTGAATACGGCAGGACTATACGTTGTTTTTCTGAAAATAAACCAAGGGTTAATGCCTCAATGTACCTACGCAGTACTGTACAGTCTACCTTGCCAGGTAGTGTACAACTGTCTCAGTCGGCCATGGTTCCGGTAGCCTGCAGGCAGGAGAGTCCGGTCAGCGGTGCAGCTCGTCGCGAAAGAATCGTACACACTGTTTTCAGGCTGTAAAATTCGACGTGAGACCGGGCTGTGACGGAGCCATTCATAGATCGCACCCCGGCATTCCAGAGATCAGCTGTGCCCAGGAGCAGGCTGTGCTCTCCTTGATATTTGCCATCAGGACAACAGTGGCGGGATAGTCATAATCAGCCAGGGCGCGTCTGCTTTCATGCAAGGTGTCCTGGACAATGTCCCGGGGATGATCACCAAAGAGGTTGTACACCAGACCGAGCAGGTTGATGTTTCGATGCTTGATCGCCTCAATGCTTAAACGGGTATGGTTGATGGAACCCAGGCGTGGTGAGGTTACCAGAACCATGGGGAGGCGTTTGGTCGCAAAGTAATCGAGCAGCAGGAGTTGCTGGTTTAATGGAACCAGTAATCCCCCGGCCCCTTCAACTAAAAGCCATTGATACTGTGCCTGCAGGGTGGCCATGGCCTGATCAAGCCTGTCGAGAGCAATGGGTACACCGGCCATGCGTGAGGACAGGTGTGGAGAAGCCGGGAATGGAAACACATAGGGGCAGGTTGTTCCTGCCTGATCAAACTCGGTCAGAGGCTGCTCCATGAGCCTGCGGTGTAACTGAATATCTTCTGAAATTCCCTGACATCCTGTCTGCACCAGTTTCATGGTGCTCACCGACTTCCCCTGGTTTGACAGATAGCGAGCTAAAAGACCGGTTGCATAGGACTTGCCCACATCGGTATCAATACCCGCGACTGCTATGGTTTGCTGAGCCTTCATCTTGAACTTTCCTGTAGTGTATTCGAGGTGTCTGACAGCGGGCTCATCTTTTGGGGCGGGCTACGATAAACATCGGATGATAGGTCAAACAAACCCCCTGCGCACCGGAGAAGCGAGCAGTGTAATCAGTGATAAAGGTGGCGATCTGCCGACGGGTCCAGGCCTGTTGGCCGATGGAGTTGACACCGGTTGCCCGCAGGTGTTGAAGGACGGCAACAGGATCGGTATACCAGAGTGTTTCCCTGGTCTCACCGGCAGCTAAAACGTCAAAACGCTCTGCCACCACGTTCCGGAGCTGGTCAAGAGTACGATAGTTCAGCCCTTTTCCTGCTATGGTGCGGATCTCCCGCAGGTTGTCTGTCCCGTAGAGGGAAAACGCTAAAATCGAGTCAGGGTACAGATGACCGTGCAGTTTTGCACACAAGCCTGGTAAATCATGCACCCAGTGTAAGGTGGATGAGGATATGATCAGGTCGTACCGGTCTGGTAACGGGACCACCTCAATGTCACCCGGCAGGAAGGTGAGTTTGTGTGCATGGGTACCTATTCTTCTGCATACATGCTGCTCAAAGGACGCGACCAGATCACAGAGGGTAAAGTGTTCTATCCCGGGAAATCGCGTCAGGGTTTTTTCTGTAAGCAGACCAGTGCAGCACCCGATCTCAAGAACATCCGCAGGCTTGAGCTCGGGTACGATTTTTTGCAAGAGGTTGAGCAGCCGTGCAGCCACTCGTGCCTGAACAACAGCCTGCTGTTCATAGGTGGCGGCCGCTTTCTCAAAGCGAAGTTTTATGAGTTTTTTGTCCGGAATCATAGAGGACGTGTGCGTCGCGTCATACATGTTGTCTGTTCCCTGCAGCCCATCCGAACAAAGCGATGGGGGAGTGCGACACACCTTGTAGAATCGCTGAGTGTAGTGATGGATCTGTTAGCAACCTTTTTTAAAACCCCCACAGCAGTCGACCGTCTACCCAGCCGGTGGTCCCCTTCTCGTGGAGCACCTGAACCCAGCCATCCTGAGTGGTCAGGGTTTTAAAGACAACCCCGTACCGGGCTGTGGCAACGACTGCGGCATTGATGTTCGGCTCACTGCGAACATTGATCTGTTGACTGGTCCCCCTGTTGGCCTTGACGATCATATGCGGTGTCCTGTCTATCTTTTTATTGTGCACCCACCCGCTCGCCCCCTCGAAATCACGAACCTGCACCCACTCTCCCCTGGTACTGAGAATTTCCACCGGAAATCCCGCATCGAGCTTCCAGATTACAGCATGTTGCATACCCGGTCCTGACCTCATGTTGATATCATTATCAACAATACTGGCCATGTCCACTGCAGCTGCAGCCGCTGGTACACTCAAAACCGCAATCAGAATTAACGTACCCAAACGCCCTATCATTTTCATAGCACAATCCAGGGGAAGATCAGCGGGTTGCTCAGTAAGGACCTCCTTGTTCGTCAGAGGGGACATTGCATGAACCGACCGTATCCGGCAAAAGCTCGCAGAACACATCTGCCGTAATTGAGCGCTGCAGATACCAAACCAACATGGCTCCGTGTGTCCGACACATCCCAGACCTTTGTACAGCTCTCCTCTGTAAATTTCAACCTAATCGGACGTGTTGAACAGCGGGACAGGTAGAAAAAATGTTCGGCAGGCAGTATGTAAAAAGAGGGTGTTGCAGCATTCCGGTTTTGTGTGGGGCGGTTTTGTCCGGTTCCGGTTGCACACCCTTTGTGTTGTCGCATGCACACCGTTTCAGGTGGACAGCAGGCTTAGCAGTCGATCGAGATCGTCACTTGAGTAGTACTCAATTTCCAGACGCCCGCGTTTTCCCTGCTGTACGATTCGGACCTTGGTATGCAGTTGATTGGTCAGCTGATTGACGACTGCCGCACAGTACGATTTGGGCAACTCCTCCGGAGAAGGTCTCTTCACCTTGTCAGCCGGCTGTGCGTCGCTTTGCGGTTGTTGTGTACATATTCGCTCTGTGGCGCGTACTGACAGCTGGTCTTTGATAATCCGATCACGTACGTCTTGTAACCGGTCAGGGTCATCTTTGACACGAAGGAGAACACGAGCATGTCCCTCGCTTATTGTGCCGCAGATTACATCATTGCGGACAGATTCCGGGAGTTGAAGCAGTCGGAGGACATTGGTTATGGTTGATCGTTGGCGACCGACTTTTTTGGCAACATCTTCCTGTGTCAGATTAAACTCCTCCATTAAGCGGGTGTAGGCCAGAGCCTCTTCAATGGGGTTCAGGTCATGACGCTGAATGTTTTCAATCAGGGCCAATTCCAGACTTTCCCGGTCATCCCCCTCTTCCATCACGACCACCGGGACCTCTTCGTGGCCCAGCATCCTGGCGGCCCGCAGACGGCGTTCGCCGGCTATCAGCACGTATCGGTTACTCGCCTTGCGAGTGACCAGCAGCGGCTGAATGATTCCTTTTTCTTGTATCGAATCAGCCAGTTGCTGTAGTTTTTCCTCGTCAAAATGGCTGCGTGGCTGGTTGGGGTTTGTTGATATTTTGTCGACATCACACATGAAAAATCGATCGGCATCGTCTTGGCTCTCTTCCGGTAACAGAGCACCGACGCCTCTCCCCAATACACTTTTTACCATGAATCAGACCCTCGTTTTGATTCGTTTGAGAAACTCGATACCCAGCTGCCGATACGCCTTGGCGCCGGTGGATGTGGCATCGTATTCAAAAATAGATTTACCGTGACTGGGACTTTCGCTCAGCCGGACGTTACGTGGAATTACCGTCTGGTAGACCTGGGGGCCAAAGTGTTTGTGAATCTCATTGGCCACCGAAAGCGTTAAACGGTTACGGCGGTCGTACATGGTCAGCAGCACGCCTTCAATGTACAGGTCCCGGTTGAGATTCTTTCTGACTTTGCGGATAGTATGTATTAACTGCGCCAGTCCTTCCAGGGCAAAGTATTCACACTGCAGAGGAATTAAAATAGAATCTGCGGCTGTCAGGCTGTTAATGGTCAGCAGCCCAAGTGACGGAGGACAGTCGATGAAGATATAGTGGAAACGCGATCGAACCGATCGCAGCAAGTTCTTCAAGCGCTTCTCCCGATTCTCCATGTTGATCAGCTCAACCTCAACACCCACAAGGTCAATGGAAGCAGGCAGCACTGACAGGTTTTTTGATCTTGTCGGCAAAACACAGTCGGCAATCTCCCTGGCTCCAATGTAACAGTGGTAGATGCTTTTTTCATGACCGGCATCATTCGATAATGCACCAACACCACTGGTCGCGTTGCCTTGCGGGTCAGAGTCGACCAGCAGCACGCGTTTCCCTTTTTCCGCCACAGCAGCGGCAAGGTTCAGGGCTGTGGTGGTCTTCCCCACCCCGCCCTTCTGGTTTGCCAAGGCAATAATACGTGTATCCACCAAACATTTCCTCTTTGTTGTTTTCTTGATGAAACATTTAACAACATACTATACCCTAGCGCCATAGAGAACAGCTCCTTTTTTACGCACCCCTTCTCCTTTTACCCGATGTTTCACGTGAAACATCGGTTCGGTTAAAGACATGACAGAATTTTGCGATGTGCTGATTGTCGGCAGTGGAGTGTCTGGTCTTTCGTTTGCCTTAAAGGCAGCAGCTTTTTCCAGTGTCACGTTGATTACTAAAAAAAACAGTGCGGATACAGCGACGAATCTTGCGCAAGGCGGAGTTGCTGCGGTCCTCTCTGTTGAGGATTCGGTTGAAGCTCACATTAACGACACTCTGGTCTCGGGTGATGGTCTGTGCGATGTGGACATCGTTCGTATAGTGACCACTGAGGGCCCTGACCGGGTGCGCGAGTTGATGGAGCTGGGGGTGCGCTTCCAGAGAGGCCGGGATGGTGAAGAGTTTGACCTTGGAATGGAAGGTGGGCACTCGACGCGGCGGGTCGCCCATGCCTCGGATCTGACGGGAAGGGAGATCGAGCGGGCTCTGTTGGCCCAGGTGGCGGCCAATACAAATATCCGGGTGCTGGAGAACCATCTGGCCATTGATCTTCTCATGGAGTCAAAGGCTTCTAGACGAGGTAAGGGGGGGAAGGAGGGGGATCGCTGTCTGGGCGCCTATGTTCTTGATCGACAGACCGGTGAGGTCGAGGTGTACTATGCCGGTGTCACTGTACTCTGTACCGGTGGATGCGGTAAGGTCTATCTGTATACGACGAATCCGGATATTGCCACCGGTGACGGGGTGGTCATGGCCTACCGTGCCGGCGCCAAGGTGGCTAACCTGGAGTTTGTTCAGTTTCACCCTACCTGCTTCTTCAACAGGGAGGTGAAGAATTTCCTGATTTCAGAAGCAGTGCGTGGTGAGGGGGGGGTGTTGATTAACCGGCAGGGGCACCCGTTTATGAAGAAATACGATGCCAGAGGTGATTTGGCAACCAGGGATGCTGTGGCCCGCGGTATTGATGCTGAGATGAAAGCAACTGGAGATGATTGTGTATTTCTTGACATCAGCCATAAACCTGCAGACTTTCTCAGGGAACGTTTCCCCAATATCTATGCGACCTGCAGACAGTATGGTGTTGATTTAACGCAGGTACCCATTCCGGTGGTTCCGGCAGCCCACTACATGTGCGGTGGCGTGTTGGTGGACGAATGGGGATGCAGCTCAATCACTAATCTTCTTGCTCTTGGTGAAACAGCCTGCACAGGGTTGCATGGTGCCAACAGGTTGGCTTCGAATTCATTGCTCGAGGCTGTTGTGTTTGCTCATCGTGCAGTGCACTGGTTACGGGAACACATTGTGGCTATCCGTCAACTGCCAGCTCTTGCTGTTGATCCGTGGCGGGCTGGAGGTGCAGAGGTGTTGGACGAGTCTATCCTTGTAACCCACAACTGGAATCAGCTGCGGCAGTTGATGTGGGATTATGTTGGTATTGTTCGGCGTCAAAAGCGGTTAGACCTGATTCAGAATCGCCTCACCTTCATGTTGACGGAGATTAAGGAGCATTTTTTTGATTACCTGCTCACTCCTGATCTGGTTGAGCTGCGTAATCTAGCGGTGCTTGCTGATCTGATTGTGCAGAGTGCCAGTTTGCGGAAAGAGTCGCGAGGTCTGCATTATATTGTTGATTATCCAGAGAAAAACGACCGTGATTTTCTTCGTGACACCATCTTGCAGCGACCGGTACCTGGTCGTTGAAGTTGATTGTAGGGTTGTGGTGTGAAGATGATGTTTGTGCAAAAAATGGTGTCCAGCGTGGGCTGTTTTATGATGGGGATGAGGCCGGTCACCAGTGTACAATAAGAGCTTTATGCATGACTGTTGATTAACCACAAGGCGGATAGGGAGGGGGAAATGAAAGCAGAAACAGCGCTGATCATCATTGATATGCAAAACGATTTTGTGCTGCCGGGTGCTCCCATGCACGTGGCTGGAGGGATGGATGCGCTTGCAAATATCAAACGGGTGCTGCAGTACTTCCGAGAGCAAGCATTTCCGGTCTTTCATGTGATACGAGAGTATCGGGCGGATGGCAGTGATATAGAGATCACCAGACTCCAGGGATTCCTGACAGAAAAAGCGTACTGTGTTCCCGGTACAAAAGGATGTGACATTGTGCAGGGACTCGAACCGCTGGACAATGAGTACAGGGTTGTTAAAAATCGATTCAGTGCCTTCATGAACACGGAGTTGGATTTCATGCTGCGTCGATTGGGGGTGCAGACCATCGCCGTTTGTGGAGTACAGTATCCTAACTGTATTCGAACAACAGTTTTCGACGGTGTGGCGCTTGGCTATGAGGTTGTGTTGATCACCGACGCTGCCGGGGCGCAGACAAAAGAGATCGCCCGGGCAAACATACACGATATCGCAAACATCGGCGTGGAGTGCGTCAGTACCGATACATTTTTGCACAAGATAGATCGAGCGTAACAGAGAGGCTGGATCTGCCTGTTGAATGCGAAGGCTGCGTCGCTGTTCTAAATGATGGGCAGCTTTGAGAACAGGCGGGAGAAGTGATCAGGATCGGGTGCAGAGATGATTTGCACTGCAATGCAGGTGTGAATGCGCACGTTCAGATATACATTGGTTGCCTCTTGAGATCGGCATGGATGGCGATTGCCGTGGTGCAGGGCTGTCTTTTGTGGAATTGGACAATGGAAAAGTACGCGATTCTGAAGTAGCGGGAGTTCAGAGATCAGCAAGGTCTTTCAACTGGAGAGTGCGGCTTTATTTTGTTGAAGGTTCACGTTGTAATCGATACCCTTTAGCCGTCATACACCGCTCAAAAAACCGTTCCCGGACCATGGACTGTTCAAGTCCGTCCATTTCCCCGGCGTTAAAGGCAAACGGACTTTGGTATGTGGATTTGGCGGCCTGCTTGCGACAGTGGGCTGCATCCTGTTCGAATTCATGCTGATTGAGCCCGGGCTTGAACCACTGCTGCTGCCGGGCACATCCGGAGAAGCCGATGGTCAGCGTTATCAGTAGAGTGAGGCTCAACACAGAGTTTGTCTTTCTTGAAGAACGGTTGATCAGCACGGTTGTGCTCCTTGCTTTGCTTCGCGTGTTGAAAGAGGAGAGTGTTGTTGGTTTGTCTTGAGCAGGTGTAAGGCGTTGGTGCGGATAACTTTCGTCAACAGATCATCCGGCAGGCCGAGTCGCATCAACATCTCGAGGCCGGTTGCCTGGTCTGTCCAGGGAGAATCGGTACCGAAAAGGAGGTATTCTGCCGGGTGGTGCAGCATAATATCGCGGATACGCTCGCTGCTAAGACTGTTGAAGGCAAAAGAGAGCTCCATATAAATCGGTTGACCGGTGAGCAACTCGCGGACGGCGTCCCATTCATCCCAGCCGCCCAGGTGCGTGGCTATCAGCTTGAGTTTGGGGAACTGACGACTGATGTAAAGGATCCGCTGGGGATCAGCCATACGGATACGAGGGTAAGCAATATCATACCCTGCATGAATCACCAGGATTGTCCCTAATTCGCTCATCAGGTCATACAGGGCAAAGAGCCGCCGGTCGTCAAGAAAATAGTTCTGGTAGTAGGAGTGCATTTTGACCCCTATGAATCCTTCACTGTGTATTGCCTGCAGGTGATCGAGCAGTTGAGAGTCTTCAGGGTGCAGGGATGGAAACGGCTCAATCCGATCAGAGCGAATGGTTTTGGACCATTCTAAAATAGGGATAAAGTGTTCGGGGCGGGTGGCGATCGAGCAGAGGACAGAGCGTTCTATTCCGGCCTGATCCATGGAGCTGAGCAGAGCTGCCACTGTGCCGTTGAGGCAGGCTGTAATGTTCCCTTCCTTTTCAAGAGCGGGAATTGCCCTGGCCGCTATATGATCGGGAAAGGCGTGGGTGTGCATATCAATGGCACCAGGCATGTCTTCTCCTTGGATACGTGGTGGTCACGCTGTTGTCGGGCACAGTGAAAAATGGATCAGTCGTTGGAAACGATGATTGTAACCGGTCCGTGCCTGAACAGAGGATCTTTTGATCAAAAAAGAGCCCTCGGTTCACTGGATTTTTCGGGAAGACTATACCAAAAGTGGGCAGGAATCGACCAGAATAAAACAGAAGACATCTGTCAGAACAAAAGAGGGATCCGTACCGCAGATGCGCTGTTCACCGTCAGGCTGCCGGGATGAGCACATGGACGACAACCTGCCTTGTGGGGATCGATGCCTGGTACTAGGAATCGAGATTGACTTTCTTAGGCAACAGATATATCGGATTGCTGTAAATATGCAATAAGGCGACAACAGGCACTGCCGACTGCAACGTACCGGAAGTTTATGCAACGTTTGATCTATTTGCTGCGCCATGGTGAGATCGAAACCAGTGTTCCCCGTCGTTTTGTCGGCCGGTCCGATTTACCGCTCAGCAGCTCCGGAATCCGACAGGCGCAGGTCTTGGGAGAGCAGTTTCGCTCCATGTCTTTTGCGCGTGTTGTTACCTCGCCTTTGCAACGGGCCGTACAAACGGCTGTACTGGTCAGCGGTTGGACAGTTGATATGATGGAACAGAACGGAGCCTTTGCAGAGATTGATCTCGGCGATTGGGAAGGTCGCACGGTAATGGAAATCGAACACCTCTTTCCCGGGGCTTATGAGGAGCGCGGTCGGAATCTGGAACACTACAGACCTTGCAGAGGAGAGAGTTTTGGTGATGTGGCTGCCCGTGCGCTTCCTGCTTTGGAGGCTCTTCTCACCGGCCGGGAGCAGGGGCCGATACTGATTGTTGCCCATGCCGGAGTTAATCGTGTCCTTCTCTCCAGGTTGCTGCAACGTCCTGTTCAGCAATTGTTTAAGATACCACAGGATTACGGTGCAATAAACATTTTACAGGTCAGAGCACAGGGTGTTGAGGTCTTGGCCGTCAACCTGTGCAAGCAGATCCCCACATCGGAAGACCAATAAGAAGCAGTAAGGAGAAAGAGTATGGTGCACAAGACAACTCCGTCAGTAAAATCGATAGTTCCGGTGGAACAGGCTGTGGGAATGGTTCTGCCCCATGACATCACCGAAATCGTGAAAGATACGTTCAAGGGACGGGCCTTCCGCAAAGGACATATCATCCGGAAAGAGGATATTGACCATCTGCGTCGTTTGGGCAAGGAACACATTTATGTGCTGCAACTTGGCCCGGATGAGGTGCATGAAAATGAAGCGGCGTTACTGATGGCTGAGGCTCTGTCCGGAGATGGCGTGACATATTCAACGGAGATTGTCGAGGGTAAGGTGGGTTTGCGGGCGGCAGTGGATGGACTGCTGAAGGTGAATCGGGAGGCGTTGTACCGTTTTAACCTGCTGGGTGAAGTGATGTGTGCCACGCTTCAAAATAACACCCCTGTTCAAAAAGGTGAGCAGGTTGCAGCTTCTCGGGCCATTCCCCTGGTGGCCCGGCGTTCTGTTGTGCGTGAGGCGGTGGCCATTGCCCGAGAGGAAGGGGCGATTGTACAGGTTCTTCCCCTGGCAACCGTGCGTGCCGGTTTGGTCATCACCGGTAATGAGGTCTTTCATGGCCGGATTGAAGATCGTTTTGAGCAGGTCCTGCGTGATAAGTTGGCGACTTTGGGTTCCACCGTGGGCACGGTGCGGTTTGCTCCGGACGACCCTGAACAGATTGCGTCCGCGATCCAGGCCTGTTTGGAGGAGGGGGCAGAGCTGATAGTCACTTCCGGTGGTATGTCGGTTGATCCGGATGATGTAACGCGTTTAGGCATTGCTGTAGCCGGTGCCGAGGCAGTGGTGTACGGAACACCGGTTCTCCCCGGTGCCATGTTTCTTGTCGGTCGGATAGGGAGTGTACCGGTTCTTGGGGTACCTGCCTGCGGCATGTTCCATAAAATAACGGTTCTGGATCTGGTGCTGCCCCGCATCCTGACCGGTGAGACCATCGGGCGTGAAGAGCTGGCGCAGTTGGGGCATGGTGGCTTGTGTCGTAACTGTGCAACCTGTCAGTACCCGGTCTGCAGTTTTGGAAAGGCCTGATGATGCCGTGAGGCAGCCGGGGCAGTAGACGCTTTCTGTCAGATAGAGCGACAACTTCACTGGTTTCGGGTGGGTAATAAGTGTCCGGTTTACACAGGGTACCGAAAACGGGTGTGTGCTTATTTTTTCTTTTAACGCACTGTTATTATAGAATATTTTTCGGAAACCTCTGTTTTTTCCTGTTTAGCGGCAGGTAAAAAGTACCCATCCCCGGTTGTTTTCCAATGTGGTCCGTGTCCCCTAAAGAAAGTATCAGTCCCTGGTTTTTTATGTGGTCTCGATTAGATACGTATCACAGGCTTATCCTGGCATTCTACGTGCAAGCAGTATAATATGTTTGCTGCTGCGTTTAAATTTTTCTTTCAATAGTCAAAGGAGCGTACAATGAAGAAGATTGTCATGACGGGCCTATTGCTGACGTTACTTATTTCCCTTGGCGCCTGTTGCCGACCCGGGTACTGGCATGGGCATGGTGGTGCACACAGTGCAGGCTGGCATCACCACAACAATCAAAATGGTCATCATCCCGGCTGGCACAAGAACGGATACGGCAGACGCAGATGACAGATTTTGTAAAAAAACAGATCCTTGTGAGGAGGTGACGTTTTGGCCGGCAGTTTGTCTGAGAGGCTTTGCCGGAAGTGACTGAGCATGAACATGTGGCGTGTCTTGAGATGAAATGGCCCTGCAGTGGTGTCACAGATATTCTGCAGGGCTGTAGGCTTCTTTTGGCAGTTCAACCCGGGTAAAGGTGATTTTGCAGCATTATCGCCGGTAGACATGTCGAACTCCCAGCGCCATTACCACAGCATATAAAAATTGTCGAAGCGTAGCAGCCGGTCACCTGTTTATTTTTGCGGCTGTTGTTTGCGCACGTGCTGCAGGGCTTCGTTTATCTGCCGCATCAGCTCCTGTTGTTCTTCCTGATCACCATCACCTTCCATCTCCCTGCCGAGCATCTGCTGGAGAGGAGCCTCGCCCATCATTCCCAGAGGTCCGGATTGCCGCATCAGCTCGATGCCGTCGGCACGTTTGAGGGTGTCCACCGTGTTTTTGACCATCTCCTGCATCATTGACTCCATCGGTTGATCGAGTTGAGCGGTGATACCGGTCGGCGCCGAGAATGCGTCATCCGGGACAGGGGTACTGGTGTCAACCTTGGTAGCAATGACGTTGTTTTTTATCCCCATGACAGAGGTCTCGGCCTTGAGGGGAATAGCTGTTTTATGAAGCAGGTACACCGTGGAGATGCCGGCAACAGAGGCAATATCGCAGTCAAAGCCAAGTATCTTATCATCCTTGTACCTGATCACACTGTCCACTTGCGCAAACATACCGCCAGGGCCCAGTTCTTTGGCGTTCTTTTCAAAGTTCTTTTTTTCTTCGGCATTCAACTTAGCATATTCGCTCCGGTATATTTTGACGGGGTTGGTTGTTTTTCCGCCGGTTTTTTCTCGTATATCATAATGGTAGATCCAGTTCTGATCGGTAATCTGGATGGTCTGGGTGTCTTTGCTTATTCCCATAAGAGTGGCGGTGGTGGACCGATGCTTTGCCTGGCGGGCACCGAATTCCTGTATGTACAGCGTTTCCTTGCCCACCTCGGTCCCGCTGAGTTCATAGTAAATTGTGGCTTCTTTGAACGGTGTTTTCACATCCCAGGGTAATTCCTCGCTCCAGGCACAGGACCAGGCAAACAGCACCAACATCATGACGATCAGTAAACTTTGTTTGTTCATTTGTCGGTTCCTCAGTATAGTTAGCGGGCGGCAGCTCAGCTGCTTTTACTCATTGTGCCCTACTGTATCGATCTGTTCTTCTGTCTACAAGAAAAAGAATGAGGCCACATGTTTTCCATTATTCAGACTATTGCAGAGCGCAAGATTCAGCAGGCTATGGCTGAGGGGAAAATTCCTGATCTCAGCCACTGGAAAAACAAGCCGCTGCCTCCCGATGATATGGCCAACGTGCCGGAGGATCTGCGTATGGCGTACCGTCTTTTAAAAAACGCAGGATACGTCCCTGAAGAGGTGGCGCTGCAAAAAGAGATCACCCGGCTTGAACAGGTACTGGTTGACTGCACAGATGAAAAGGAGAAGATCAGACAGTTGAAGAGAATCAGCTTTCTGCAGACCAAGTTAGGGTGTCGTCGAGGCAGACCCTTGGAGCTGGGTGAGGATGGGCCCTATTACAACCGGGTGGTGGACAGGCTGTCGAGTCCGAGAAAGGACTGACAGCCTGTTTTGCGTACCCTGTTACAGTTCTGTTATTTCGCTGAACAGATCCTTATCGTGTTCAATCTTTTCACCGTTACCGATGGTGCTTCGATAACGAGTCGTCTGTAACTGGTTGAAGAGAGGGGCAAAGGCCTGCAGATCCTGAGCACTGGTCTGGATCATCTCTTCAATTCGCTGTTGACGAAACACCGGAGTGATTCCAGACAGATAGTCATTACGGGCAGCTGCACCCTGAGCCGCCGGTCCCTGATGCGGGGTGGCTGAACCGTAGGCACCGATGATCAGTTGCTGTAACAGCTCTGTAGGTATACTTTTCAGTTCATTGACCACGGTCGGGAGTGCCTCATAGGCCTCATAGGTCTTTTTCACCTGGGGATCGCGATAACTGACCATGCCGAAGTTGCCGGTGAGGTGATTAAACCGGATAAAACAGCCGTAGGCCCCACCCATCTGTCGTACGGTATTCCACAGATAATCACGAGACAGCCAGGTCCGGAGGACCTCAAAGGACCCGTTGTACTGACGGATGTCAGGAAAGAGCGTACAGGCCTGCACGTTGAACACCACCTCTGCCGACGTTTTAAAGGCCTGGGACGCAGGGGGTTGAGCAAACCGGGGGTGCACCGGCTGCAGGGGAAGATCCGGTAATCCCTGGACCACAGACAGTCCCAGCTCCTGAAAGTTTCTGATATCGCGATCTTCAGCGGTGATTGCCACAATCAGACCCTGGCGGCGAAACAGGAGGTCGCGGATCTGACCAAGGGCATCGTACAGCGCCGTCTCCTGTGCCGGATAGTTGCCGGCTAACTGCTTCAGGTGGAGATAGGCATGCATGCCCTGCACATATTCGTGGTACTGACCGGCCCGGCTGAGATGAGAAAAGGTTCTGGTAGCCGCCAGAGAGTACCCTTCACTCTGGGCCGCATGTTCCGCCCAGGCGAATTCCCGCTGCACGATCTCTTCGATGTGATGGATATCGGAGAAATCGACCGAGGTTAACACCTCTGTCAGGAGGTCGAGAGCCTGCGCCAGATAACCGGATAACGCCTTCATGTGCAACCAGAGTATCGGCCGAACTCTGGTCTGGTCATCGGCACGTACATAGACCTGAAAAGAGTGAGAGAAGTCGCCGGTACACAGGTTGATGGCCTTGGCAAACTGCATGTAATCTTTTTTAGCGGTGCCGATTTCAGTGAGAATGGTGGCAAACAGGTCAAGATAGGGCAACAGGTGGACAGGCAGTGAGGAGCAGTCCAGGCCAAAATCGAGATAGCAGATACCGTTTGTGTCAAGATCGTTGATCAACAGTTCGGTTTCTGTACCCAGAGAAGAGGGCAGCACTGCATGAAATGGCGGCTGTCGATCAAGATCGTCCAATGAAAGGCGCGGCAGACGGTGCAGATCCTCAAGAGAGGTGGGGGTTGCCTGAAGCGCCATCAGTTCTTTGGTTCGTTGCACCAGCTGCAACCGGCTCTCTTTGGTGAGGGATAGGGCAAAGGTTTCCAGTTGCTGTTGCTCCTGGCGGACATTTTCTGCCATTTTTTCCGGATCCGGAGCAAGAGTGACGGTGACCGTGGCTGGGTTGTCCAACAGAAAAGTACGGATGAGTTGTTCAAAATAGCCGTTTTCCGTTGCCTCCTTCCGGATCTCTGCTAAAAGCTCTTCCATGCGCAGGGCTGCAAACGGCGACATCTCATACTTCAGGGCAGGTAAGGCCTTGTTGATCAGGTCAAGACCACGCTGTGCCTTGTTCATCTCTTCCCGGACCGTGAATTCATGCTTGTTGAGCTCCGAGAGAACCAGATCACGATCCAGCTGCTGTTCAACCATGCGGGTCAGCGTTGCCTTATAGAGGGCAAGAAAATGATCACGTTTTTCCGGGTCTGTTCCAATCAGATAGGTGACCATGAAGGTTTTATGGGCCGTGTTTGCCAAAAACACACCACCGAAATCTTTGCACAATGAGGCGTTGATGATGGCCTTTTTTAACGGTGAGCCATCGGAGTTGAACAGGATGTTGGCAATGATCTGAAAGGCGGCATTGCGTTTCCGGTCGTGCACTGTGCCGACGGTCGAGCTTATGGCCAGAAACGATCGCTGTTCTGTGGGGCTTCCCGGCTGCACCGGGTAGGTGTCGGTAATGAACCGGGGGGCTGTTGTCTCCACCCCTTCTTTGATCCCGGCCTTGGGCACCGGTTCTGTAAATTGTGCCAGGAAGCGCTGTTGAACAAAGGCCAGTTCTTCTTCCAGAGGAGCGTCACCGTAAAAAAACAGGGTGCAGTTGGAAGGGTGATAGTGTGAGCGGTGAAAGGCCACGAACTGTTCATAGGTGAGGTCGGGAATACATCGGGGATTGCCGCCTGATTCGTGGGCATAGGTCGATTCCGGCATCAATCCCTGATAAATATTATGAAACAGGGCCCGGATCGGGTCGGAATAGGCACCCTTCATCTCATTGAACACCACACCCATGTACTGGAGCTGGTCTTCATTTTTTTCCAGATGATAGTGCCACCCCTCCTGTTCAAAGGTTGAACGCAGCAGGAGCGGGTTAAAGACCACGTCGCAGTAGACGTCCATGATGTTGAAGTACTCTTTGAGGTTGCGTGTGGCAAAGGGATACCAGGTGGTGTCTGACCCGGTCATGGCATTGAGAAAGGTCATCAGGCCGCCCTTATGAATTTCACCGAACACGTCCTTGACAGGATACTTCTGAGAGCCCATCAGAACCGAGTGCTCGAGAATATGGGCTACACCGGTCGAATCTTCGGGAACGGTCATGAAGGATACACAGAACGTCTTGTTGATATCCTGATTTTTAATGGCTAAGGCCTGACAACCGAGAACCGTATGAGTAAACAAAAACGCGGTGGAATGAATTTCCGGAATAGCTTCTTTCTTCTGCAGGAGAAAGCCGTGATAGGTTGAACCAATGGTAAACGTGGTCATAACGCTCCGTTTTTAAAAAATTTTATGAGAGTCTAAAAGAATGGTGACCGGGCCGGAATTTGTCAAGGACAGGTGCATATCAGCCTGGAATGTACCGTTTTGCGTCGCAAGATTCTGTTCTTTGCAGAGAGCAAGGAAGCGATCATAGAGGTGCCGTGCCTGTTCAGGCGGCGCTGCTTCATGCCAGGACGGTCGGCGGCCTTTGCGGCAGTCACCATGCAGGGTGAACTGGGAGACCACCAGTAGTTCACCGCCGATATCCACCAGTGAACGGTTCATGACACCGTTGCTATCATTAAAGATGCGAAGATGCTGTATTTTGTCGACCATCCACAGCAGATCTTTGTCTGTGTCGGACCGATGCATACCGATAAGGGCAACCAGGCCGGTACTGATAGCACCGATAACCTGTTGCTCAACCTCGACCTGAGCTTTGCTGACACGCTGGATGACTGCTCGCATAGAAGAAGGGGGCTTTGGGCTATGAGCAAAAGTTACACGAGATTCTCCATCTCTGGAGAGGGGTGGTCTGTCGAGAGTTGCCTGTCCACAGGCTCCAAACCTCCGCTTAAGTAACGAACGATCGCCGTTGCCGCCAGGGCGGCGGTCTCAGCTCGAAGGATAAGGCGCCCTAAAGAAAAAACAGTGAAATTCCACTGTTGAAGGACATGCAGATCCTCAGCATGGAGCCCACCCTCTGGTCCGAGCACCAGGCAGATTGCACCGGGCTGTTTGGAAAGATGCTGCGGTAATGCCGAAATCTTTTCGTCCTCATAGGCGACTAATCGATGCCGGAAGATTGAGAAGTCGGCCTGAGCCAGGGGGGTAACCGGCAGAATCCGCATGGGTGCCGTGCGATGGCACTGTTTACATGCCTCAATGGAGATTCGTTGCCAACGCTCCAGCTGACGATTGCGGGCACCCTGGTTTTCACAGTAACGGGACTCAAGCGGTAGAAAGGTATGCACGCCCAATTCGGTTGCTTTTTGGATCACTAGATCCATCTTCTTACCCTTGAGTAACCCTTGCGCCAAAGTCAGGGGAGACTGCTCAACAGTGATTTCAAACCGTGCCTCTTCTATGACCAGAGTAACACTGTTTTTATCCACTGTTTCCAGTACAGTAGTGTACACGTTCCCCTCACCGTCGAACAGTTCGACCTTGTGGCCGGCTTTGAGACGACACACTGAGGCGATGTGCCGGGCTTCCGCACCGGTGAGAATAACCCGATCATCACTGCGGATACTGTCTGACAGGAAGAAACGTCGCATAACGGCCTTTTCTAGCATAAAATCAGGCTTGCTGCAGCTATGATTTCCGGGATCAAAGAACTAAAAAGGGCTTTTTATGGTATGCATGCCCCTTTTGCGGTGGTAGGTGTCAACTCTTGCGGGAACTGCAGCGTCAAGGGGCCGGCTGTCAGTCAGGATAAACGGATAAGCGGAAAACTCCGGAAAGTATGTATCACCGATGAACTCCTGCAAGATAACGGTGAGGATCAGGGTGTCGGCCAGGGGGAGTGCCTCCTTGTATAAACGCGTACCACCGGCAATAAAGACTTTTTCTGCGCCCCTGCAGGACGAGATGGCCGCATGGAGGCTGACAGCCACCCTGCAGCCTGGATGTGCATAAAAATTTGGATCGGCAGTCACCACGATCGTTTTTCTTCCCGGCAGAGGGCCGCCGATGGATGCATAGGTCCGTCGACCCATTATGACTGGAAAACCCATGGTGACGGCTTTGAAGTGGGCCAGGTCTTCCGGGATCTGCCAGGGAATGGTATTGTGATGGCCAATGACCCGGCGGCGGGTCAGGGCGGCAATGATGATCAGCTCCATACACGATAGACTGTTGGATTTTTGTTGTGTACTGTTGAGAGTATACCGGACAGGCGGCACTGTTACCACAAATCCTGTATCTGCTCGAGTGGAGATACGGAATGGCGACGATAACGGAGGGTGGCATGTATTTTTTGGTTTTTGGAGCAGGAGCTTTGGGCCAGGCCATTGGCTGCATGCTGGCGGCAGCTGGACATCAGGTCGACCTGGTCATACGACCTCGTTTTCTTGCTCCCCTGCAACAGACAGGACTGGAGGTGAGCGGTGTTCTGGGCACGTTTCACGCGCATCCGGAACAGCTTGGTTTGCTCACCAGCCTGAAGGCGCGCAGCGGTGCTGCCTACGATATCGTTCTGCTGACGACCAAAACCTATGACACTGATGCCGCCATTGCCGCCATTGCCAACCTGAGCAGCTGTTATTGTCCGGTGGTATCAATGCAGAACGGCTGTGGTAACCTGGAAAAACTGGAAGAGCGACTCGGTCGTGAACGAAGCCTTGCCGCCCGGGTAATAACAGGCTTTGAGATTGAGCAGTCCGGCCGGGTGCAGATTTCAGTCTCTGCGGACGCCGTGCATGTGGGCGGCTGTGTACCCGGGGTTGTTCCGGCTGCCGCCAAACGACTGGCTGAAGCATTGACACATGCCGGTCTGCCTACCGTCGCGGTGCCGGATATCTATCAGTCACTTTATGCAAAACTCCTGTACAACTGCACCCTCAACCCTCTGGGCGCCGTTCTTGGTGTTCACTATGGCTTACTTGGAGAGCATGAAGAAACCCGTATGCTTATGGACCAGGTGATTGACGAGACCTTTGCGGTGCTCACGACCATGGGGGGATCAGTACCCTGGCCCAGCGCTGCCGCTTATCGCAACGTTTTTTATGAACAGTTACTGCCGGCCACCTACAACCACCGACCCTCAATGCTCCAGGATCTGGAACATCATAAACCCACAGAGGTCGAGGCCATGGTCGGCTATGTCTCGGCTCAGGGACGGATATTCGGGGTACCGACCCCATGCTGCGACTTTCTCACCGCCCTTGTCCGTTTTAAAGAACACCAGGGCGGGTTGAGTGGACCGATCACGTAACCTGTTTTTTGCATGGATCGCTGCGGTAAGGCTGTCAGCGATCTGTAGATTGATCGTCTTAAAAAGAATATCCTGTATTCTTCAGCAACCCATCAGGCATCTCATCCCTGACATGTTTACGTGTCTCAGTCTGCATCCGGATCACCGTCAACCGGCATGCCGAAAGCCAGCCGTAATTTCCGGTTGATGTCGGTCATAGCGGTTGGATGCTCCAGGAGGAATTTTTTTGCATTTTCACGGCCCTGGCCGATACGCTCGTCCTGATAACTGTACCAGGACCCACTCTTGTCGACCAGGCCATGGGCAACGCCAAGGTCGAGTAAGTCTCCGGTCCTTGAGATGCCTTCGCCGTAAACAATATCGAACTCAGCCTGTTTGAAGGGCGGTGCCACCTTGTTTTTAACGACCTTGACTCTTGTTTGGTTGCCGATCGATTCCTGCCCTTCTTTGATGGTACTGATTTTGCGGATATCAATACGGATAGAACTGTAAAATTTAAGTGCATTGCCACCGGTGGTGGTTTCAGGATTACCGAACATAACTCCGATCTTCATGCGGATCTGGTTGATGAAGATCAGCACGGTGTTGGTACGGGAGAGCACACCGGTGAATTTGCGCATGGTATGGCTCATGAGCCGGGCCTGAAGGCCGACGTGCTGGTCGCCGACGTTGCCGTCGATCTCGGCTCTTGGCACCAGCGCCGCCACCGAGTCAATGACCACAACGTCGATACCGCCGCTGCGAATGAGGATTTCGGCAATCTCCAGGGCCTGTTCACCGTAATCCGGCTGTGAGATGAGCAGGTTGTCGACATCGACTCCCAACCGTTCGGCATAGGCAACATCCAGGGCATGTTCAGCGTCGATGAAGGCGGCGTTGCCACCGCGCCGTTGCGCCTCGGCAATGACATGCAGGGCCAGGGTGGTCTTGCCGGAAGATTCCGGACCGTAGATTTCGGTTACCCGGCCCCGGGGCAGGCCTCCGACCCCCAGCGCCAGGTCAATGGAAAGAACACCGGTTGGTATGACCGGAATATTTTCCCGTTCCGTTGAACCAAGGCGCATGATCGAGCCTTTACCGAATTGCCGGTGGATTTGGGTGATGGCATTATCAATGCTTTTCAGACGGCCTTCACTGTTGTCGGTCGTTTTCGTCATGAACAACTCCTTATTGAGCTGGGTTAAAATCAAGCAGGGTACGGCGTACCATGTCTATGGCGCTTTGTGCGGTCTTCTCCTGAACCTGACGGCGCGATCCGTGGAAAAGGTGTCTACGGCTGCTGACATGCCCGCGAAAGGCAAGGCCAAGGTAGACGGTGCCGACGGGCTTGTCTGCAGTACCGCCGTCGGGTCCGGCGATACCGGTCGCAGCCACGGCTATATCGCAACCAAGGTGGTTGACTGTACCAGCGGCCATGGCCCGGGCCACGGTACTGCTGACCGCACCGTTTTTGGCAATGGTCTCTGCCTTGATACCGAGCAGACGCTCCTTGGCCTCGTTGGCATAGACCACAGTTCCACCTTTAAACCAACGGGAACTCCCCGGTATTTCAGTCAGTGAAGCGGCAATGAGCCCGCCGGTACACGATTCGGCGACACCGAGCATCAGGCCATGTTGAGCAAGCAGTTTACCGGTTACAGCAGCCAGGGTATCTTCGTTGAAACCGTACAGGTCATCACCCAATGCCTCGCGAATAAAGGCGTCAGTGCGGATGAAGTCGGAGTTTTCGACACCTTTTTGCAGACGATGACAGGTCAGGCTGACATGTACCTCGGCACCAACTGGATAGTAACCGATTTCGATGTTCTGATCTTCCAGGGGTTTGAGACGTTTGTTGATTTCAATCTCATAGAGGCCGCAGGTGCGGTAGATTCGCTGACAGACCGGCTGGGCATGTCCGGCATCGAAGGCCTGCAGACGGGGCACAACCTCGTTGCGGAGGAGAAATTCCATCTGCGGGGGCACACCAGGTAAAAAGTAGAGCGGCTTGTTGTGATACCAGAGAAGATAACCGGCCATGCGGCAATCCGGATCCAGCACCTCGACTCCCTCGGGAAGATTGGCCAGTTTGGCCAGGGGGATCGCAGCCTGTTCACCTCTGCCCAGGCGCGATTCAATATTTGCCTTTACCCCCGGATGGACGGCTCCATTGAGGCCGAGGGCTTTGATCACCGCCTCATTGGTCAGGTCATCACTGGTTGCGCCCAGTCCTCCTGTAACCAGGATAAAGTCGCTGCGTTCGACCGCAGCCTTGAGAGTGGTGCCAATCAGCTTTGGATCGTCGCCGATGGTATGCATGGCGCGAATCTGGTGACCAAGCAGGAACAGATGCCGGGCAGCAAGACCACTGGTGGTGTTGACGATACGGCCCGAGGTCAGTTCATCGCCAATGGCAATTATTTCTCCAATCATTCATATGCCTCAAAGACTGCGAACCGCAGATTACCTGGTTTGACGACTTTCCTCAAGCTCGTCCTCAGTGATA
Source organism: Desulfobulbus oligotrophicus (assembly GCF_016446285.1). Classification (NCBI taxonomy): domain Bacteria; kingdom Pseudomonadati; phylum Thermodesulfobacteriota; class Desulfobulbia; order Desulfobulbales; family Desulfobulbaceae; genus Desulfobulbus; species Desulfobulbus oligotrophicus. The sequence goes on along the minus strand of NZ_CP054140.1, from coordinate 827,252 downwards.
ATGCCTATGGGATGTCCGTTCTCAATGCCGGTACACCTGACCGAAACCACCTGGTGAACTTCACGGGAGGGGCCGGGAAACAGGAGCGGCAGATAGTTTTCAGAAAACCCCTGCAGCAGTCCGTTTTTTGCCTGTCGCCGCTCAACAAGCACCCGATGGAGACGACCGATGTTGTCTTGATATCGGGACTGGCGTTTTTTTGCATCCAGCGAGTGCAGTCGCCGGACTCTATTTTCCTTCACAGGGCCGGGCAGCTGCCGGGGCAGGGAGGCGGCCAGGGTGCCGGGTCTTCGGGAGTAGGGGAAGACATGCAGATAACCGATCTTCAGGTCAGCGAGCAATGCATAGGTGTTATCGGCTTCCTGATCGGTTTCACCCGGAAAACCGACCAGAACGTCACAACCGATGGTTGTCTCCGGCTGGGCATCGATCACCCGCTGGATAGTATCGGCAAACTGTGCGCCGGTGTACCGGCGGTTCATTCGGGCCAGGACAGCGTCATCACCGCTTTGGAGCGGTATGTGCAGATGCGGCATGAAGTTGGGGTATCTTTGCATCAGCTGGAGCAGGGTGTCGTTCACTTCACCGGGTTCAATGGAACTCAGACGAATCCGGCAGTGTGGAAATGTGCGACAGAGCCGATCGAGAAGACTGTAGATGGTTTCACCCTCGTGAAGGTCAAGGCCGTATTTACCGACATTGATGCCGGTGATCACCAGCTCACGATACTCCTGTTCAACGAAAATCGCGGCCTGTGTCAGGACATCGGCCAGGGGCAGGCTACGGCTGGCGCCTCGAGTAAAGGGCACAATGCAGTAGGAGCAAAAGTTATCACAACCATCCTGAATCCGAAGGTAGGCGCGGGTGCGGTTACGGAACCGGACAACAGGGAGGTTGCAAATTTGCCGATTCTCCCGGATACGGCCCATGAGTAAAACCAGGTCAGGTGAATGCTTGCTGAGGGCAGTGGCCACCAGACGGTGTTTGTTGCCGTTACCGACAACAAGCAACGGTTCTGCCGAGAGATCAAATACTGCTTCCGGATCCATCTGGGCGTAACAGCCGGTGACCACTATTCTGGCCCCGGGGCGTTGATGCAGCACCCGTCGGATCAACTGTCGTGACTGTTGACCGGCCCTGGCGGTCACGGTACAGGTGTTGATCACATAGATATCGGCTTCAGCCTGAAATGGCACCACCTGACAACCAGCTGCCTCGAAACCGCTTGCAAAGGCTGCCGATTCGAATTGATTCACTTTACAGCCCAGGGTGGTGATCGCAACCCGTGTTTTCATAGTGCTTCTTTATCCTTGTCGATCACCGCGCTGCCGATTACCCGGTTGTCTTTGTACAGCACGGCGAATTGACCGGGGGTGACAGCCCGTTGCGGGGCGGCAAAGGAAAGCGACCAGCTTCCGGCACCATTGGCAGTCAGTTCAGACAATACAGGGAGGTGTCGGGAGCGCAACTGGACCAGACCATGCCAGGGCAGAGGTGGGGCTTCATAGGTCCAACGCAGTGAATGCAGCGAGCAACGACCGGTAAAGAGCTCTTCTTGTTTGCCGACAATCACCTGGTTACGGTTTTCATCGAGCCGGATCACATACCAGGGGGTTTTATCCGGTGAACCAAGTCCTCGGCGCTGACCGATGGTGTAGTGCCAGATGCCACGATGAGCGCCGACTTGTCGTCCATCTGTGGAGACAATCGGCCCGGGATGCTCTTGAAAACCATGGTTCGCAAAAAAGGTGGCCATTCCCTGAGTAAGAAAGCAGACGTCCTGACTTTCCTGGTTGGTACGCTGCAAACCTGCAGCAGCTGCCTGTGCATAAACCTGTTTTTTGGTCCAGGTCCCCAGGGGAAAGAGTGCGGTTTGCAGTTGTTTGGCAGTCAGGCGGGCCAGAAAATAGGATTGATCCTTTCCCTGATCTATACCGCGAGCCAGAAAAAGAGCGCCCTGCTGATCGTGTATCTGGGCATAATGACCTGTGGCAACGAGATGCATCCCCTGCTGTAACATTGTCTGGGCCAACAGGCCGAATTTGATGGTTTCGTTACAGTAAATACAGGGGTTGGGAGTGATGCCTGCTTGGTAGCTGTTGATAAAAGGGGTGACGACCTGCTCGGTGAAGGACCGGCGCAGATCAATAATGGTCAGAGGGATCGACAGCTGCCGGGCAATCTGTTGTGTACGCCGGCACTGCGCGTCCGACTGGGGAAGGGGCAGCAGCATGTGGAATCCGTGTACACGATGGCCTTTCTGAAGCAGCAGCAGAGCTGCTATGGTGGAGTCGACGCCACCGCTCATTGCGATACCGACTGTTCGTGCACCCATATATAAGTTTACTTCAAAATAAAAAACAAATGGTCAATGGGAGGGGTAGCCGATCGATGTGTTCGTGAGCGGAATCTGACGCCTGTCGGTGCTGTTCATAGCAGCGAGGTCAGAATATCGCAATTGCGGCAGATGGCTATTTTTTCCTTCCAGCTTGTATCGGCAGTCCCTTCACAGTGGGTACCGCTGAGAAACCAGCAAAGCTGCCCTGCCTGGAACTCCCATGCCGGGCACTCTTTTTTGTGTGCGCATTTTTTGACAATCCAGCAGTCTTTACTCCGCCGGGCCTGGGTGTCGAGCCGTTGGTTAACCGCCAGAAAATAGAGTTGGCGCTCAACATGGAGAGGTATGGTTCGCCAACCCTGCTCATAACTTTGTATGGCCTTTAAGGAGACTCCCAGAAGTTCGGCAAGATGTTTTTGGGTTTTTCCCAGTTTGGCCCGTAATTTGATAAAAGTTTCACGATTCATATCGACGTGTCTGCTCTATTTTATTAATTTCAGTATGAAATTACCATACGCTGCAAGGTTTGCCAAAGTTTTTGTTTGTGTACTTCTGTCAGGAGTCAGCCGAATGTCAGGCCCCCCTGGCACAGATCTGGTAACAGTGGGGGCGTGTATTTTTAAACACCATTTTGTGGCCTGCTTTATCCGGCCGAGGAACCCAGTAGCATGATTGAACAGGAAAAATTTAACGGAACCGGAGTTGCACGGCTCAGACGGGCGTTGCGCTGTTCCTATGTAGGATTGACCACCGCTTATCGCAATGAAGAGGCCTTTCGTCAGGAACTCGTTGTCTGTCTGATTCTGACACCGGTTGCCTGTTGGCTTGGTGATACCGGTGTGGAGCGTGCCCTCCTTGTTGGCAGTCTGCTGATCTTACTGATTGTTGAAATTCTCAATTCCGCAGTTGAAGCCGTGGTTGACCGTATCGGACTGGAACACCATGAACTCTCCGGATTGGCCAAAGATCTCGGTTCTGCGGCTGTTTTTTTAGCTATTGTTCAGATCGTGGTGATCTGGTTCCTGGTACTGTTCACCTGAAAGCGAGGATATCTTCCTGTGTTCAGTGCTGGCCGCTGAAGCCTGTTTTTCTCCCATCTTCCGTTTTCTGGTGGAGAAAATTCTCCTGCAGTCCATGGACAGACAGGGCTGTCCTGACGGATCTGATTGTTGGTCATGTTGATCCATGAATTTTTCAGAAAGCAAATTTCAGCAAACAAACCGGTATTTTAAACAGTAACGTTTGGTAGTGTCAGGTAGCGGAAATTCAGAATCTCTTGATTTTTCACGTGCCTCTTTCCTCTGTCACCAAAACGTCTGTTCTCCAAACTGGAGAAAAGATCACACGATTTTTTAATTGATGTGTATGTTGCGTGCGGGGAAGGATAATTCGTGTTATCTTTTTGTGGCTTCAGTTGGAGGAAGAACAGGGACAGGAGCATCAATCTGTTCACATGCACATCACCAGGGAGAGAACCTATGCGTTACAGACATCTGCTTACGGTCTTTACGTGTTTATCCGCAGTCTTGAGCTGTGCTACCATCAGCCTGGCCCATTTTGGCTGTGTCATCCCGTCTGATGATATCGTCACACAGGAGGATCCCAGAAAAATTCAGGTTGCACTTAAATTTCTGCATCCTCTGGAAGGGCAGTACATGGAACTGGCCAGACCTGAGCAGTTCGGGGTACAGCATGAAGGCAACCGCACAGATTTGCGCGCTGCCTTGACTTCCTTCATCGGTAAAGGGGGAGATCAGCAAAAAGGAGCCACGTTCTGGCAAGCTGAGTACACAATTAAGCGTCCCGGCGACTATACGTTTTATATGGAGCCGGTTCCATACTGGGAGCCGGCTGAGGACACCTTTATTGTTCATTATACGAAAGTTTGTGTCAATGCGCTGGGCAAGGAAGAAGGGTGGGACTCTCCTGTGGGTCTGGAAACGGAGATTGTTCCCTTCACACGGCCCTATGGCCTGTGGACCGGGAATGTTTTTACCGGGCAGGTGCTGGTTAAGGGCAAGCCGGCAGCGTTTACTGAGGTTGAGATCGAATACCTCAGTGAATCCGCAGTGAATACCAAGGAGATCACCGTTCCCGGAGACCCCTTTGTTACTCAGACGCTCAAAACCGATGCCAAGGGTATGTTCAGCTATGCCATGCCCTGGGCGGGATGGTGGGGTTTTGCAGCCTTAAACACTGCGGACCGGACCATAAAAAAAGATGGTGTTGACAAACCTGTTGAGATTGGCGCGGTTTATTGGGTGTTTGCCACGCCGATACCTTAATCTTGCTGGTATCTGATAAGAGGCGGAGTATGCGATTTGTTTATCAATGTCTGGCTGTCGTCATTGTACTGACAGGGATAGGCGTTGGGCCTGTTTGGGCTCATAAGGTGAATCTTTTTGCCTATACCGAAGGTGGCATTGTGTACACGGAAAGTTACTTCTCAGATGGAGTAAAGGTCAAAGGAGGTCGCATTGAGGTGCAGGATGCCGGCGGTACAACCCTGCTGAAGGGCATAACTGATGACCAGGGGCTCTTTTCTTTTCCCTTGTCCCAAAAGGAAGACATGACCATCATCCTCAATGCTGGTATGGGGCATAAGGGGACGTATCTGTTGAAAAAAGAAGAGATGTAGCTGTGCGCAGAGAACAACGGGCTTTGAAATCAATGCTCTTGCTGGCGGTTTTTATGCTGACAGTACCATGCATCGGCTCGGCAAAAGAGCAGCAGTCCTCATCTGTATCTGCAGTGCAGCAGCAAAACTGTGATGCAGTCCTTTTTGTTGTTGAGGAACAAAATCGTGAACTGCGGCAGGAGCTTCGACAGATTAAACGCGAACTCAGTCTTCTCAATCAAAATATGGAGAGACCGGGTGTCCGGGAGATCATAACCGGTATCGGTTTTATTCTTGGTCTGTTCGGTACGGCTGCCCTGTTCAGTGCCCGCCGTTGTTCTCGAGCCGACAGGGAAGAGTGATCATGCACATTGCTGATGGGGTGTTGCCCTTTTCCATTGCTACGGCAGGGTATGCGTTGACTGTTGGCGGTGTCGGCATCAGTCTCCGCATGCTGCATAATGATGACCTGCCAAAGATTGCAGTGGCAACGGCCTCTTTTTTTGTGGCTTCCCTTGTTCACCTGCCCCTTGGCCCAACCAGTGTCCACCTTCTTTTACCAGGCATTGTCGGCGCCCTGCTTGGTTCGGCCGCCTTTCTTTCGATAACTATCGGTCTATTTTTACAGTCACTGCTTTTTCAGTTCGGCGGCTTGACAGCATTGGGTGCCAATGCCCTGATGATGGGGACACCGGCCCTGATTTGCGGGTGGCTTTTTCGACGTATCCGGGGCCAAACCCGCACTTCAAATGCCATTGCCGGAGCCATGGTCAGCGGCCTTGGTACCGTTCTGGCGGCATGTATCCTTGCCGTTTTGCTGATGACTGCCGGTGAGGATTTTTGGGGTGTTGCCAAGGTCGCGGTGCTGGCGCATATACCGGTTGTTGCGGTGGAAACTTTAGTTGGTGGAGGGATTGTCAGTTTTCTCTACCAGGTGAAACCCGAGTTGTTGATTTCGAGAACAGTACCCGGTTGATCATTATGCCGAACCAGATTTCAAAGGTTATCGTCCTGGACACTTTTGAAAGCTTTGGTCTTGTCCTCGCAACACTTACAGTGGTGCTGGTTGCCGTTGTTTTTTTCAGCCGACGTAAAAGACAACGGGTCAGTGACAACCGCGAGCCGGACTGGTCGATTCCCGTTCTTGATGAACAGTCTGATGGATCATCTCTTTTTCACTCCTGGCATCCCACCGTCAAGGTGAGCACACTCTGTCTCTGCTGTTTTCTGATCGTCTCTCTCAGCACCTTAACCTGGTGTCTGGCAGCTGTCGGGGTCTGTACTCTTGCCGTCCTGTTGGCTCGTACACCGTGGGAACGCCTGTTGCGACGCCTGACCGCAATAAGCGGGTTTCTCGCCATGCTCATTGTTCTTTTACCCTTTACCAGCGCCACCCGGCCGGGAGATACGGTTCTACTTGTTTTTGGTATGGAAGGCTGGCCGCTTCATCAACGTGGCCTCGTTCTCGCATTAACCATTGTCTGCAAGGCGGTCAGTGTTGTCCTGCTGATGGAACCGATGCTGGGCACAGCCCCTTTTTTTCGTACTCTGCGGGGATTTACCGGGCTCGGTCTTCCTCAGAAGCTCCTGTCCATGACAGCCCTGTGTCATCGTTATCTGTTTGTTTTTCAAGAGGAGATCTTGTATATGCAGCGGGCGATGCGGGTACGGGGGTTTACGCCCAGGACGAATCTTGGCACCATGCGTATTATGGGCAACTGTTTTGGTATGCTGTTTATCCGCTCCTTTGAACGGACAGAACGAATTTACGAGGCAATGTTGAGTCGCGGGTATCAGGGCAGTTTTCCCATTGGTCCTGAACCATCCAAAACGGTTTGTGATTTTATAAAAGCAGCCGCATGCGCCATAATCGGTCTCCTGTTGTTGGTGCTTGATAAAATGATGCCGATACTTTTGCCATAGCTTTTTGCGCCTCCCTTTTCCCTGCTGATACAAATTCTTGTGCCTTTGCTGATAAATAACCTGCCATCTGCCGAAAGACAGCCACCTCTGTTCTCCATCCGCCAGTTGTCTTTTACCTATCCAGACGGTACGCCCGGCCTGCAGGGGGTTACACTGGACATTCATGCCGGTGACCGGATCGCGCTGATGGGCCCCAACGGTTCTGGGAAATCGACACTGATTCGGCACCTGAATGGACTCAATACGGTGCAGGAAGGCTCGTGCTTGTTTGAGGGCAGCAATATCGAACCCGACCGGAACTCGACCCTGCGGCAACGGATCGGTCTGTTGTTTCAGGACCCAGACGACCAGCTTTTTTGTCCGACCCTGTATGA